>JBIIEC010000015.1:0-29219 GCA_044238045.1 Pirellulaceae bacterium
CCCGCCCAGCCGCGATGCGCTGCCCGAACACTTCGCCCACGGACTCAGCAAACCGCTGACGGCCGAACAGCTGGCTCGTTCCTGGGCGGTGGCCACCAGCGGCGCGGCAAACGACGAGCTGCCTGAGCTGCTGGGCAGTTTCCAGAAGGCTTTTCCCGATGTGCTGCCGGAGTCCCCGCAGTCGTCGCCGGCCCAGGCGCTGCTGCTGTCCAATCATGCGGCGATGTCCGAGCGGATTCGCCAGTCGCCCCTACTGCGTCAAGCGATCGCGGAGACCGACAACCGGCTCGCCACTCAAACGTTGTTCGCGACGGTCCTCGGTCGCGAGCCGGATCCCCAAGAGTTGCAGCACGCGACCGCTTACCTGGAAGCGCGTCGCGACGCGCGGCAGCGGGCCATGGAATCGCTGCTCTGGAGTTTGCTGGCCAGCGCAGAGTTTTACATCAACCACTAGCGAGCTTTCCATGGCCAAGGCAGCGCAATCCACGTGCGGCAGTCCCCAGCACGAACTGCATCGGCGGCTCTTCCTGCAAGGCACCCTGGCCGCCGGCACCGCGTCGATGCTCAGCTTCAGCGGACTGTTCAACGTCGCCGCGATCGCCGAAGAAGCGAAGCGCCAGGAGAAGCACTGCATCCTGCTGTGGCTGTGCGGCGCGCCGAGCCAGTTTGAAACATGGGATCCCAAACCGGGCCGACCCAGCAGCGGGCCATTTGGCACCATTGCTTCCGCGCTGCCCGGAGTGCATTTCAGCGAACTGATGCCGCGCTGCGCCCGCATCGCCGACCAGCTGGCCGTCATCCGCTCGATGAAGACCAGCCAGACGGAACACTTCCAGGCGATCGACCTGCTGAATCGCGGCGACGAGCCACGGCCGCCTTTCATCCGCCCCGCGCTCGGCTCCATCCTCGGCCAGCAGCTCGCGCAGCTCGACAATCCCATTCCCAGCTTCATCCTGCTCGACCCCTGCCCGGAAGGCAATGAGTACAAACGGTTCAAGGCGGGCAACTGGGCCGGCTGGCTGGGCGCCGAATACGGACCCGTACGGCTGGGCGGCGAATACCGCGTCGACAACCTGGAACTGCCGCCGGAGTTCTCCGACGCCGAGCACGCCGATCGCGAGGCGCTGCGAGCCTTCTTCAGCCGCAAGTTCGAAAACGATCGGCGCAGTGAAGCGGCCGGATCGTACAACGCCGCCTTTCAGCGCGTGAAGGGCTTGATGAGCTGCGCGCCGCTGTTCGACATGGAGCGTCTGCCGGCCGCCGAGAAGGAAAAGTACGGCCCCGGCACCTTCGGCCTGCATGTCCTGCTCGCACGACACCTGGTCGAAAACGGTGCGCCCTTCGTCATGATCTCCAACGGGATGCCCTGGGACTGCCACGTCTACAATCACGAAATGCACCAGATGCTCGTCCCCGAACTGGACCATGTGCTGGCGCAACTGATCGGCGACTTGCGCGAACGCGGGTTGCTGGAAAAGACGCTGGTCATCGCCATGGGCGAGTTTGGACGCACGCCGTGGATCAACGAAGCCCGCGGCCGCGATCACTATCCGAACGCCTGGAGCCTTGCGATGGCCGGCTGCGGCATCCGCGAAGGCGTCGTGTTCGGCGAAACCGACCGCGATGGCATAGACGTGGCCCGCGATCCGGTCGACCAGCGCCGCCTGTTCGCCACCATCTTCAAGACGCTCGGCATCGACCCCCACGTGCGATACGACCTGCCCGGCCTCCCCGAGTTCCATCGCGTCGAGCAGTCGGCCGAACCCATTCACGAACTGCTCTCCACCTGACGTCCGTCCATCTACCCCCCTTCGACGCCCTCCTTCCTCCGCAAGGCCCCTCCATGGAGTCGACCGCCACACCCAACGCGGCCCCCCAAGCCAGCGTCCCGATCACGGCCGAACGCCTTGCGCAGCACTCGCTGCCGACCGCGGTGCTCGCCATCGCCCACCGCGCGGGAACTCCCTGGTTGTACGCCGGCTGCTTCGACGGAGTCTACCAGCTGCATGTCGATTCGGGCGCCTACGAACGCCTGTACGAACATCGCAGTTATGTTTCCGGCCTCGCGCTGCTTTCGCAAGCCAACGTGCTCGTGTCGGCCGGCTACGACGGGCAGCTCTGCTGGTACGATCTTGCCTCGCGCGCGATCTTTCGCCGAGTGCTCGCGCATCAGTTCTGGTCGTGGGACCTCGCCCTGTCGCCCGACCAGCAACGGATCGCCACCGTGACGGGCCAGTACTTGGCGGGCGCCGAGAACTACGCGCCGCGCCCCGAGAGCGAACCTTCGGTGAAGGTGTTCGACGCGCGGACGGGCGACCTGCGGCACGCCTTGCCCCACGTGCCGTCGGTGCAGGCCGTCTGCTTCAGCCCCGACAGCCGCTACGTCGCCGCCGGCAACCTGATGGGCGAGGTACGCATCTGGGACTTGGCCGACGGATCGCTCGCCGCACAGTGGACCACCGACCAGCTCACCTCCTGGGGCATCATCAAGAGCCACTGTTACCTGGGCGGCGTCTTTGCGATGCGATTCACGCCCGATGGCGAACACCTGCTGCTGGCGGGCATGGGACCGATGACCGACCCGATGGCGGGCAACGGCAAGCAGCTGTGGCTTCGCTTCGCCTGGCGTGAGCAGCCGGCCCGCCAGGTCGATCGGACCCATGAGGGCGAATCGGGCGAAGGCCTGATGGAATCGCTCGCCTTTTCCCCCGATGGCAGCCTGTTCTTCATGGGTGGTCGCAACCGCGGCGGCGACTGGAACGGCGCGATCTTCGAGAACGGGACCGGCGCGAAGCAGCTGCACGTGAACACCGGCTTCCGCATCTGCTCCGCGCAGTTCGAGGAGGCTGGCGATCGTCTGTTCGTCGCCGGCAGCGAACGACAAGCCGGACCGAAAGACGGCGTCTACCCGGCCTTCGGCAAGGTGGAGGTCTACCGCGTGCAAAAAGCCGTTCGTCAGGCATGATCTTGGCCGACGAGTGACACACCTATGTCCGAACCCGGGCACGACCCTGGGGACGCTTTCACGCTGGCGGATGTGGTATCTTACGCGATACCGCGCCCCTGGTCCGATCCATCGAGGGATCTGCCGATGCCCACCGCTGCATCCCCGCTCCTGGCGATCATCGCCGTCGATCCCTTGACCGCCATCCTCTCGCTGGCAACCTGCCTCGCCGTCGGCGCGGCGATCGGGCTCGCTTTCGCCTCGCGTTATCGCCAGCAGTACCACGCCGCCGCCCGTGAACTCGCCTCGCTCCGCGGCCAGAACTTCCACGACACCATCCCCACCGTCGGCATCCCGCGCGCGACCGCTGGCTCCACGCCCGCTCCCGCCAGCGCGGCGACAAGCAGCGGGCCAGCCGCCGGCGCACCGTCGTCCATCGCAACCACAGCGGCGAACTCTCCCACGCTCGAGCGCGAACGCAATACGCTCCGGCAGGAACGAGACGAACTGCTGGCCCGCAATCGAGAACTCAAGCGGCAGCTGGACGCCGAATTCGAGAAGGCCGTGGCGCACCGCGAGAACCTGCGCACCATCGAGCAGCTGCGACACGAGCAGGAGCAGCTCCGACAACAGATCCAGCACAAGCTGACGCAGCTCACCCAGCTCGGCGACGAGCGTCAGGCGAGCGAGCGGAAGCTTGCCCAGTCGCTGGAACACGTCGACCAGCTGCGTCTGTTCCTCGGGCAACACGAAGCCCGCATCGCTTCGCTGGAACGCGAACGCGACGCGTTCCGCACCCGCGCGGAGATCTGCGAACAGCAGCGACGGTGAACGCCAGACAAGACACCGCCGCGACGGAACGCCGCGTCCCCTGGAACCCCGTTCTACTGCGCCGCGCGGGGCATCAGGTCGAGGCAACCGGAGACGAGTGCCGCGACGCCGGTTTCCAGCGAGCGGTCGAGGTCCGGATAGAACTCAGCCGAATGCAGGCTGGGCGGTGACTGGCCCAACATTTCGAAGTGCCGCAGGCGTGCTTCCGAGGTCACGCCCAGGCGGATCATCAGGATCGGCACCCCGGCCAAGCCGTATTCGCTGAAGTCCTCGCCAGCCATCGCCAGCTCCGCGTCCACCACGCGTCCCGCCAGCTGGCGGTCCCACACGTCGCGCAGTCGCGTGGCGAGCTTCACATCGTTGTGCAGCGACGGCGTACCCTCGTCCATCGTGATGGTGGGCTTGGGTGCGTTCCAGGCGGCCGCCACGCCTTCGGCCCGCCGCCGGATCGCGTCCACCAGCTGCTGCCGCACGGCTGGCGAATGGCTGCGCACCGTCAGCTGCAGATGGCAGGTATCACCAATGATGTTGTGCTTGGTGCCTCCATGGATCGAACCCACCGTCACCACCGCCGGCTGCGTCGGCTTTACTTCGCGACTGACAATTGCCTGCAAGCTCAACACCAGCTCCGCCGCCTGCACCACCGGATCGATCGTCGTGTGTGGAGCCGCTCCATGACCGCCGCGGCCGCGGACCGTGATGTCCACCGAGTCGACGTTGGCGAACATCGGTCCGGGGCGCACACCAATCTTGCCCGTCACCAGCGTCGGATCGACATGCAGGGCCAGCGCGTAGTCGGCACGCGGAAAGCGTTGCAGGAGTCCATCCTTCAGCATGGAGGTCGCTCCTTGCCCCCTTTCTTCGGCGGGCTGGCCGATCACAACCAACGTGCCGGACCATTGCTCGCGGTGCTTCGCCAGGTAAACGGCCGTGCCCGTCACGCAGGTCATGTGCAGGTCGTGCCCGCAGGCGTGCATGACCCCGGAAGGCGTGCCGTCGGCGAGCGTGGTCGTCACTTGCGACGCGTACGGCAGCTGCGTGCGTTCGGTCACGGGCAGGGCATCCAGGTCCGCACGCACCATCACCGTCGGGCCCGGCCCGTTTTCCAGCACGCCCACCACCCCGTGACCACCCACGCCCTGCGCCACCGTCAGCCCCTGCTTCGTCCATGCAGAGCCCAGACGCTCGGCGGTCGCACCCTCCTGCAAGGACAACTCCGGGTGCTCATGCAGCCAGCGATAGAGGTCGACCAGCTTGGCCGCCTCGTCGGCATGCCACTTCGCGAACTCTTCGATCCACGAAGAACCATCTCGCGCCGCGGAACTGGACGGCGCTGTCGACTTGGGCGGTGCCGCTTGCTGCGCGACGGCGGAAAGCGGATCGCTGGCGAGACGCGCTGCCAGGCACGCGACCACGAGCCACGCCACGAAGCGTCCTCGAGGTGTCGCTGCCGACGGTGGCCGATGTGTGCCGGATTGACTTCGCCGGACCTGCTTCACTTTACAACGCATCGCACCAAGGCTCCTTGTTCTGGACGCATCTGAGTTCTCTCCATCGCCGCGAGCCTGCATCGTAGTCGCCGTGGAGCGATCATTCGAGCGGCAACGAGCGGATTTCCGCGACGGGTCGGCGTGGAGCCAACGATGGCCCGATTACCCGCATCACCTGTTCCGCCGCCGCGCGATAACCGGTGAGTTTGCCGCCGACGATCGAGACGACGCGTGGCCTGCGCGGATCATCGGTCAGGTACTGCGTTTCGCGCGAGCGTCCGAAGGCGGCCCCGTCGGCCTGGGGCAGGACGCGCAGTCCGGCCCAGGCATCCAGCACCTCGGTCGATCGGCGCGGGAAGTAGTGCCGATAGACCTCCAGCAGGTACTCGGTCTCCTCCGTGGTCGGCGCGATCGAGTCGGGATCGTCGGTGAAGGTGCGTTCGGTCGTGCCAAGCATGGTACGGTCACCCCACGGCATCACGAACACCGCGCGGCGATCCTGCGGCGCTTCCACATAGTAGCAGCCCCTCTCAATCCGTCCCGGCAGCTCCAAGTGCGTGCCGCCCACGAGGTCGATCGCAGCGAGACGCGGTGTTGGATGGATGCGGGACAGCACGAGATTCACCCACGGTCCGGCCGCGTTCACCAGCACGGACGCCCGAATCGCATGCTCACGCCCGTCCTGCCGAAAGACGGCTTCGCATGGAGCCGCCGTAGCCTTGGCCAGCTTTGCCTCGCGCAGTTCCGCTCCCTCCAGCCGGATCGCCCCCAGGCGCTCCGCGCTGCGCATCACCGCCTGCGTCAACCGTCGATCGTCCGTCTGCGCGTCCCAATACTGGAAGACCTGCGTGGCCTGGTCCAGTTGCAGGCCATCCAGGTTCGCCCATTCCGATCGCGGCACACTGCGGAACCCGGTTCCACGGCGCAGCCCGGCGAGCAGCGAGTACAACGACAGGCCGGCGCGCAGCATCAGCGGTCGGCGCGTCGTATGGGGATAGACGGGCAGGAAGAACGGCTGGCGATGCACGAGGGTCGGTGCAAGACGCAGCAGCAGCTCGCGCTCACGCAGGCTCTCGCGCACCAGCCGGAACTGGCCGCTCTCCAGGTAGCGCAGGCCGCCGTGGATGAGTTTGCTGGAGCGACTGGAGGTGCCGTCCGCGAGGCGTGACTTCTCCAGCAGCACGACGCGATGCCCCGCGGCGGCGGCGGCCTGGGCGACCCCCACGCCATGAATGCCTCCACCCACGACCAGGACGTCCGTCTCCGATGGCGCTGTCATCACCTGCCGCCTTTCCGCGTAACCGAGCTACCGCAGAACTCACCGCCGCCAGATCACGGCCGCGCGATCATCTCCCCGATGCAGTTTGTTTCCAGGTACTGGATTCCCTGGGCCACGACGGGACCGATCGCTTCGGGCTGGTCGATGCTGTAGACGGCCCAGGTCCAACGGCCCTCCCACGGTGGCTCCGGCGACGGAGGCAGCAGCTGCCGGTCCACCACCAGGTGTTCCGGCACCACCTCGCGCGCCCGCGCCTCCACGCCATCATCCCACGCGGGCAGCACCCATCCGATGCGCACTCCATGAGTGCGTCGCGCATAACGCAGCGATTCGAGGTCAAACGAGATCAACACCACCTGGTCGGCCACCGGTGCCAACCGATCCCACACGCGGTCGACCATCGTGACCACGCCGAAACGTTCGATGGAATGCTCTTTCAGTTCGACCATCACCTGCACGCGCGGCGCGTCCCGCAGCAGCTCGGCGAGCGCCCCGAGTGTCGCGATGCGTTCGTCCGCGTAGCGGTCGCCAAACTGTGACGCGCAGCTGGCAGGGATGCGAGCCAGATCGGCCGCAGCATGGTCAAAAATAGAACCGGTCGTTCCCGAAACGCGATCCAGCGTCTCGTCGTGGTACAGCATCGGCTCCGCGTCCCGGCTCAGTTGGATGTCCGTTTCCAGCCAGGTCGCCCCCGCCTCGATCGACGCCCGGAATCCCACCAGCGTGTTCTCGGGATAGCGAGTCGGGTAGCCCCGATGGGCGATCCAGATGGGTGCATGCACGGCAGGACGCTCCAATCGAAAGGCTGGGGCCGCGGTTCGGCGCGCGACAATCGCTGGCGACTCATCCCCAATCATAACCGCCGTCCCGCGCAGGTGAAACGCGATTCCCTCGGCCGCTCCACCCCGCGCAGGCACGCCGCTGCGGAATCGCGAAGCACCGATTCGAGCACGGGGCCCGCGTGCGGACCTCCTACCGATTCCGGGCGGAACTGTGGTATGCTGCGTCCATGCAAGATTCCGAGTCGCCTGACGATCCAGCGTTGAATTCCCCGGGAGCATCGGGTGAACACCAGCCACCGGGAGTAACCGGGCCCGCTGGCGACACCGGCGATGGGGGCGATCGCGTAGACCTCTCTACGTTCGCGTCAGGCCCGACGCTGCAGGCGCATCACCTGCAGGGACCACGACGACGCGTGCGCCTGCCCGTGCTGCTGTTCCTCGCCACCTGCCTCTCCACATTCTGGGTGGGAGCCACCGACTGGGAGCCGATGCTGGTCGGCATCATGGTCGACTTTCGCCAGCTGATCCTGCGAAACTGGGAGCAGGGGCTGGTGTACATGGGATGCGTGCTGGCCATCCTGATGACGCACGAACTGGGGCACTTCTTCACGACCTTGTGGTATCGCGTGCCGGCGAGCCTGCCATTCTTCATCCCGTTGCCGATCACGCCGATCGGCACCATGGGCGCGGTGATCGCGATGGAAGGCCGGCTGGCCAATCGCAAGGAGATCTTCGACATCGGGCTCGCCGGACCGCTCGCGGGACTCGTGGCCGCCATTCCGATCCTGTGCATCGGCATCGCGCGACTGGACATGAGCGCCCAGTATGGTTCCGAGATTTACGACTGCCCGCTGTTGATTGAATGGCTCGCCCGCTGGCTGAGGCCCGACATCGGACCGCTCCACCAGGTCCGCAGCGGCCAGTTGAACGCCCACTTCATGGCGGGCTGGGTGGGGCTGCTGATCACGGGCCTGAACATGTGGCCGGTGAGCCAGCTGGATGGCGGGCATGTGGTCTATGCGTTGTTCGGCCGTCGCGCGCACTGGATCGCGCGCGGGTTTGTGTTCGCGGCCATCCTGTTCGTGGTGCTTGGAGATGCCATGCTGTGGGCGCCGATGCTGATCCTGGTGATCCTGATGGGCACCGACCATCCCCGCACGGCCAACGACAACGTGCCGCTCAGCACCGGCCGTCGCATCCTGGGCGGGATCTCGCTGCTGATCCCGCTGCTCTGCTTCCCGCCCTATGGAATCCAGCCGCTGACCTACTGAGGGCAGAAGCGGGGCCGGCTGACGGCAGGAGCGGGGTCAGTTCTCGTTTCCTGCGCCGGCCCAGCGTCTAGGCATGGAGCGCGGCCGCGACCTCGGCGAGAGCCGCTTCTTCCTTGGCGGAGATGGTGTGAATGCCCAGGAAACCGCCCGCAGCGGCGGCCACGGCCCGCGCGTTCTTGAGGACGCCTTCGCGCAGCTGCTCGAAGTGTCCGCTGTCGCACGTCGCCTTCATCTCCGCCACGAAATGCGTCCACGTTTCAAAGAGGCTGGCGGGAGGCGCTTGGCCGAGCCAGCTTTCCAGAAGCTGGTGGGCGGCCGAACCGGCCTCGCAGTGGCTTTCCGCGGCGGCCCGCAGGATGGCTGCTTTCTCTTCGGGGGCCATCATGCGGTCGGCCCAGGCAATGCGCACCAGGGGCACCAGGCTGAAGGCGGCGAGCGTCTGGGGCTTAATGCCTGCCTTCACGAGCGCGGCAACCACCTCGGCGTTCTGCACTCCGCAGACTTTCGCCAGTTCGGCCTGCTGCTCCTCGGCCTCCATGCGGGCCCGCAGCTCCGCTGCCAACTGGGCGTCCACCCGATGGAAGAATTCGTTCTCCAGGGACTGGCCGCGACGCTCAAACGCATTTTCGGTGCTCATCGTCCGATCCTTTCTGCTCTCAAACCCCAGGCGAACCCGCCGAGGGTCCGCCATTTTATACGATCGCCAGCCTCCTTCCCAAGCTACCCCCCAAGTAAGCATGACGAGTTTTTTCGCCGCCGCAGGTTTCGGGCTGGGAGCGACCACGGTCGCCGCGTTCGGCCGCATGTTGCCACCTGCTGGTCACCGTGGCAAGCAATCCCTGCCCCCCAACCGACGACCGGTCGCCTTGAGAAGCCCGAATGCTCCGACTACGATAGAGAGCCCGCTGCGGGGCGGACGGCTGGAGCGACCTGCCAGTACGTCGCCTTGCGCCTGGAACAGGACAAGGCTACCGCGCGGCAGGCCGTTTCATGGACCTTCGTCGGGCACCGCAGTCGGCCTGTTGTGCCTGACAGGCGTATTCCGGTCGCGATCCACCCTTGGTAGTCGTATGGCGGCTGGTTCATGGACCGATCTCGCGAAGTAGTCATCTCCGGCCTCGGCGTCGTCAGCCCCATCGGCATTGGCCGGGATGCCTTCTGGAAATCACTGTCGGAGGGTCGTGGCGGAGTCCGTCCGCTGCAATCGTTTCCCGCCGAGCGCATGCCCGTGCATTTTGGCGCCGAGCTTCTCGACTTTGATCCGAAGCAGCTGGTCAAGCCGCGCAAGGCGCTGAAGGTGATGTGCCGCGAACTGCAGACGGCCTTCTCGGCCTATGCCTTGGCCGCCGAGGACGCGGGGCTCGAGCCCGGACAGTTGCCACCCCATCGTGTCGGCACGGTCTTCGGCGGCGAAATGCTCTATGGCGACACCGACGACTTCACCGACCTGTACCAGGCCTGTGTGCGGGACGGAGTCTTTTCGCAGGCCGACTTCGCCCAGCACTTCCAGTCTCGGATGTATCCGCTGTGGATGCTGAAGAACCTGCCGAACATGGCGGCCTGCCATGTGGCCATCGCGCAGGACGCACAGGGCCCCTGCAACACAATCGTCTCCGGCGATGCGTCCGGCCTGCTGGCGCTGCTTGAGGGCGTGCGGCTCATTGATCGCGGATGCGTCGACCTGGTGATCGTCGGCGGCACCGGCACGCGCGTGAACCTCATCAGCTGGTTGTTCCGCGGTGACATCAACCAGTCACACCGCAATGACGATCCGGCCGGCGCGTGTCGACCGTTCGACGCGCATCGGGATGGCATCGTCAATGGCGAGGGCGCGGCTGTGCTGGTCTTGGAGACGCGCGCGTCGGCCGAAGAGCGCGGCGCACGCATACTGGCTCGCGTGCGAGGTTCCGCGCAAGCCGTCGACGCTGGCAACTCGGCCGCCACGCGCCAGACCGCGCTGGAACGCCTGTTCCGCGACACACTCGCCCTGTCCGCCTGCGAAGCCGCCGACGTCGGCCACGTCAACGCGCACGGGTTGAGCACCCTGGAGGACGACCGCATCGAAGCGACCGCCATCGCCCGCGTCTTCGGAACGACGCCCGTCACGGCGCTGAAGAGCTACTTCGGCCATGTCGGCGCTGGCTGTGGACTGCTGGAACTGGCTGGCAGCGTGCTGGCTCTGGAGCATGACGCGATTCCCGCCACGCTCAACTACACCACCGCCGACCCAGCGTGCCCAGTGCAGGTGGTCCAGGGCGAACCCCTGCAAAACCGTCCCCCGTGCGCCTTGAAGGTCAGCATGTCCAGCACCGGGCAGGTCGCCGCGGTACTCATCGACCGCTAGCCTCGTTGGTAGGCTTGGCGTTTCGAGAAAGCACCGCCATCACAGCAGCTAGCTCGTGGCAGCGCCTCCACTCTCCCTCGCGACGCTTCGATCTGGCGTCACGGCTCGCCATCGACTATACACCCCCACCCGCGTGGTCGATTGCTACGGCGACTTTTCATCCGCCAGCCCCCACCAGGCCTGGATGCGTCGCGACGCGGAGATGACCGATGGTGTGGACACGTCGGCGGACGTGCGCAGCATGATCGGTTCACCCGCCCAAGAGACCTGCCTTCCCACTCGGGTATGGACTGCCGTGCCACACGAATTTCCCATCCCGGATGCCCCTCGCCGTCTGACGTCGTTCGCGATGTCGCGCCGGTGTCGCGCGCAGTTGCTGCTGATGCTGGTGCTGCTGGGCACCGGCCTGCTCGGTTGTGGCACGACACGCGACAAGCTGGCGACGGAGCAGCTGCTGCTGTCCGATGCCGTCGACCGGTCGGTGGCGCGCATCGACTTCTCTGCCCTGCGCGGCAAGACCGTCTACCTCGATACGCAGTATCTCCGCACGATGAAGGTCACCACCGTCGTCAATGCGGACTACATCATCAGCTCCATCCGGCAGCAGATGCTGCTGGCGGGATGCCTGCTGCAGGATGAGCGTGAGAAGGCGGAGTTCATCGCGGAGGCGCGCGTCGGCGTGCTGGGCACTGACGGCCATGACGTGAATTACGGCATCCCGGCCGCGAATGCCGGAGGCCTCAGCGCGGCCGCGACGGCCGTGGGCGGCACGCTGCTGCCGAGCCTGCCTGAAATCTCGTTCGCGCGGAAGTCCGACGAGTCGGCGGCCGCCAAGGTGGCCGTCTTCGCCTTTCGCCGCGACAACAAGAGTCCCGTCTGGCAGTCCGGTACTTCGGTGGCCCGCAGCACCGCCCAGTCGCGATGGATTCTCGGCGCCGGACCTTTCCAGAGCGGCACGATCTACGATGGCACTCATTTCGTCGGTGGCAACGGCAACTCGAGCACGCTGAGCGGTGCGCGCGCCGAGGTGTTGACGGCGGAGGACAGCACCTACCGCAACCCGGCTCTCTGGGATCACGACCTGCAGGAGCAGCTGCTGGGGACCGAAGTGCCCGCCGAGATGCTGGCGAATCGTCCCGCGCGGCCCGACGACGACACGAAGAAGGATGCCGCCGGTTCGGACGCCGACAAGCCGCCCGCGAACGCTCCGCCCAAAACCGATCCCCCGGCGGACAGTTCGGCCGCGGCACCCAAACCGGCCGCCGACGCCTCTCCGGCTCCGCTCGCTCCCCCCGCCAACGCCCCGCCCTCGCCGTGACCAGGTCGCGAACGGCCACCCTCCCCCGCTCCGCGCTCGACACGGCTTTGCGCGTTTTCCGCGAACGCCCATAATGGAGTGTCCCGCGCCTCGACCTCCGAACACCGGCTTACAGGCCGCACACCATGACGTCACCCGCCAAGGATTCCCCTGCCTGTTCGACCGCGATCGAGTTCCTCTACGAGCGCCTGAACTACGAGCGTTTGGAGCAGCCGGGACATACGCTCGATCCGTTCAAGCTGGACCAGATGGTCGAGCTCCTGAAGCGGCTGGATAATCCGCAGGATAAGCTGCGGATCGTGCACATCGCCGGCACCAAGGGCAAAGGATCCACCTCCGTCTTCGTCAGCGCCATGCTGACCGCCGCCGGCTATCGCACCGGATGCTACACCTCGCCCCACCTGGCACGGATCGAGGAACGATTCGCCATGGATGGGCAGTCGTGTACGTCCGAGGAGTTGGTCGAACTGGTCGAGCTGGTGCGGCCGGCGGTGACGGCGATGGATGAAGCGGCGCGCCGTGAGCGGCGTGACGGGCCGACGTTCTTTGAAGTGACGACGGCGATGGCCTTCCTGTACTTCGTGCGTCGGCAAGCCGACTACGTCGTCCTCGAAGTCGGCCTCGGCGGGCGTCTCGACTCGACCAACGTCTGCCATCCCCTGCTCTGCATCATCACCACCATCAGCTTCGACCACATGCGGCAGCTGGGAAACACCCTGGCCCTGATCGCCGGCGAGAAGGCGGGCATCATCAAGCCGCACATCCCGGTGGTGACGGGAGTGACGCAGGAGGAGCCGTGGACGGTGATCCGCGACATCGCCGCCTCGCGCCACGCGCCGCTCTGGCAGCTCGGACGCGACTTCGACTTCGACTACCATGCCCCGCGCTGGGCTTCCGGCAGCCAGGACGCGCGATCCGTGCCCCGCTTCGACTACTACCATGTCCATGACGGCCAACGCACCCTGGTCGCGCGTGACATCGAATTGTCCGCTTGGGGACACCACCAGGCCGCGAACGCGACGGTGGCTTGGTCGGCTTGCGAACGCTTGCGCGACCTGGGTCTGGAGCTGCCCGAGTCGGCGATGCGCGCGGGACTGCTGGCCGCTCGCTGCAGCGGCCGCGTGGAGATTCTCCCGGGCTCGCCCGTCGTCCTGATCGACACGGCACACAACGGAGCGTCCATCGACGCGCTGGTCGCCGTCCTCCGCGACAGCTTCCCGCAACAGCCCAAGGGCCTCATCCTCGCCGCCACCCAAGGCAAGGATGTCGATGCCATGCTCCATCCGCTCGTCCGCGACTTCGACATCGTCTGCTGCACGCGCTACCTGGAGAATCCACGCGGCATGCCCGCCGACGAACTCACCCGCCACGCGCGACGCATCGCCACGGCCGAAGGAAGCCTCGCCGATCTCTTCACCGCCGACTCGCCACGCGAAGCCTGGGAGAAGATGTCGCGTCGGATTCCCCCCGCAGGACTCCTCTGCGCCACCGGCTCGTTCTTCCTCGCCGCCGAACTCAAGCAGGTCATCGGCCCGGGAACTTCCTGAGCCTTCAGCTGCCATGACGCGCGGTACTCGGCTTTTTTTAAAGCCACGGAGAACTCGGAGCGCACGCAGAAGGCAGGCAGCCCTCCGGGGTTTCAATGAACGCCCAAGCTACTCGTTCCGCAACGCTTCGATCGGATCCATGATCGCGGCCCGCCGCGCGGGATAGAGGCCGAAGAGCACTCCTACGCCGATCGAGATCACCAGCGATGCGATGATCGACCAGGGCGCGATGCGCGGTTCGAGGTTCAGGATCTCCGGCGGCAGCGCCGCCATCATCTCGGGGAAGAATCGCTGGAACGACCAACGCATGCCCGCCACGACGGGTCGCACCAAGAATCCCAGCAGCACACCCAGTCCGCCGCCGATCGACGTCAGCACGACGGCCTCGATGAGGAACTGCCGGATGATGTCGCGCTGCTTCGCTCCTAGCGCGCGTCGAATGCCGATCTCCCGCGTCCGCTCCGTCACCGTCGCCAGCATGATGTTCATGATGCCGATGCCGCCCACGATCAGTGAGATGCTGGCGATCACCACGAGCAGGATGTTGAACATCATCCGCAGCAGCTCGGCCTGCCGCAGCAGCTCCTTGGGCACCACGACGCTGTAGTCCACGCGCTCGTGGAACTTCTCCAGCAAGTGCCGAATGATTTCCGCCGACTCCTCGACATCCTCCACCCGCGGCAGGCTCACCGTGATCTGCGACAGCTCCACCAACTCACCTTCGCGGCTGCCCGATCGGCTGGTGAACACCAGGTCGCCGATCCGCGCCCGCAACGTACTCAGCGGAATGTAGATATCGAGGTTGTAGTCCTGCGAGGCGAGGCTGCCACCGATCGCCGCCGACGGATCCCGCTCCGCCGTCACGCCCACGACGACATAGAAGTCTTTGTCGATCTTGACCGAACGGCCGAGCGGATTCTGGTAGGGAAAGAGCGCCCGGGCCGTTCCGGCACCGAGCACCGCCACGTTCGTCGGCGGCTGGCCATCGCGGGCGGTCAGGAAGCGGCCCTGTTCCATCTCCAAGTGGTTCAGCGTCGCGTACTCGGGCGAGCATCCGACCACGCGTGACTCCACCGCGCGATCGTCGTTCCGCACCTCACGACTCAACTGCCGCATCGGCACCGCCGATTCCAGCATCGGCAGGTTGCTCGTGATTCGCTTGTAGTCGTCGCGCAGGATCCCGTACTGCATCACCATGCTGGACGACTGTCCCGCCGATCCCTGCTGCGGCGGCTTGATGCTCATCACAATGACGTTGTTCGCGCCCAGGTCCTTGATCTGCTGCTGCGCCTGGTAGCTGACGCCTTCGCCCAGCGCGACAAGCCAGATCACCGCCATGATCCCGATCAGGATGCCCAGCACGGCCAAGCTCGACCGCAGCTTGTGCAGCAGCAGGCTCGAAAGACCCAGCCGAAAGGTGATCAGGAATCGTTTGAGCACGCGGGAGATCCAACAACTGGGGGACGTGGACAGACACTACCGGATGGTTCGATCAAGGCCCGCCGCTAGGACCGCCCGCACCTGGGCCACCCCCACCCGGGCCACCTGCGCCGGGACCACCACCGGGAGGCCCGCCACCACCTTCCGAGAAGCGGCGGCGCATCGACGCGATCTCCTCGGCGTCGATGAACCCATCGCTGTTGCTGTCCATTCGATCGAAGAAGTTCCGCATCGGCTCCGGCGCTTCCTCGCGGCTCACCTTGCCATCTTTGTCGGCGTCGAACTGCATGGGATTCATGCCGCGCCCGCCACCGCCGGCACCGGGGCCGCCCGCGCCAGGTCCAGCAGGCCCACCGCCCGGGCCGCCACTGTCACCACCGGGGCGACGGCCGCCGGGACCACCCGGGCCGGAACCACCTCCCTCACCCGCCGGCGGGCCACTCGACTTGCCGAACTTTTCGGTGACCTCTTCACCCTTCTGGTTCTTGTCGGCACCCACCGCCTCCCGCGCTTCCGCCACTACGGCGCGTGGATTCAGCAGCACCGTCTCTCCTTCGGCCACTCCATCCTTTACTTCCAGGAACTGATCGTTGCTGTAACCGAGCAGCAGCTTGCGTTTCTCCTGAACATCGCCCTTCTGCACCCACGCGAAGAACTCGCCTTCTTGTTCCACCACGCAAGCCAGCGGCAGCAGCAGAGCGTCCTTCACGTGCGCGATCAGGATCTCGACTTCGGCGGTCATGCCGGGGCGAAGTCCTTCGGGCTGGCCATCAATGCGGACGAACGTCGCGTACTCCTTGACGTTCGCGGAGAAGAACCCGCCTGGTTCGGGCTGGTTCGCGATCATCTTCACCTCGCCCTGCAGTTCGCGGTCAAGGATCCGGATGCGCGCCCGCATGTTGGGCTTCAGCTGCTCGACCTTCGACTCGTGGACGTTCACCTTGACCTGCATCTTCGAGAGGTCGGGGAGCCGCAGGATGGTCTGCCGTTCGCGGACCGCCGCGCCTTCCTCGATCGTCACCCCTTGCTGGCCGAATCGACCGCCCTGTTCGTTCGCGTAGACCACCATGCCATCCTGCGTCGCCACGATCGTGCAAAGTTTCTGCTGGGCCAGCAGACGATTGAGGCGGACCTCCTCCAACTCATAAGCCGCCTGTTCGGACTTCATCTGGGCCTCGGCCGTGTCCCGCTGGCTTTCCAGGTCCTGCAGCGTCTTCACCTTGGTGAAGTTTTCCAGCACGTCCTTGGCCGTCCGCGCCGACTCCAACTCCAGCCGCGCCCGCTCAACCGCGAATCGCTGCCCCTCCAGCTCCAAGCTGCTCACATACCCCTTGCGAAACATCCGCTCAGCGTGCTCCAGCGAATTCTGCGCGCTGCGCTGGTTCTCCAGCGAGATCGTGATCTGAGCATCCGCGTCCTGCACCGCTTTCTTAAACGTGCCCTCCAGGTATTCGCGCACCGCCAGCTTCGCGACCTCGAAGTTCTTCTCCGCCTGGATGCGGGTCGAACGTGCCTTCTCGAAAGCGATCCGCTGCTGGTTGATCGACTCCTCCAGCGCCGACGCGTCAAGTTCCACCAGCTTGTCACCCTGCTTGACCGAGGAACCGTCCTTCACGATCGACAGGATCGAGCTGCCGCCGGCGACCTGGCACTTGATGTCCACGTTGCTGGCACTCTCCAGGTTGCCGTCTTCCGTCACGGTCACGACCAGATCGCCGCGACCCACCGTGTGCAGCAGATTGGTGGACTTCTTCTCGCCGCTGCCGGCGAGAAACTGCGTGGCACCCCAGGCCAGCAACGACAACAGGGACAAGATCGATCCCAGCGTGAACAGCGCGCGGAGTAGCGGCGAGGGACGACGGGTTCCGCCACTGGATATCTGCGGAGTCGACGAAGGAGAATCGGACCGCGAGACAACAGTTGCCATGGGAACGCCCATATCAGGAGGGGGACTCGGCGGAAACAGAGTCAAGTCTCCTCTCCGCCGCTGTGAATGCCGTCATTATAGTGTCGCTCCGAACCCTCTTCGACCAGAAATTAACGCCAACAATCCTTAGCAGTCCGCTTCATTTCCAGATGGACGCCTTCTGCGAATTCAGCCCTGCGGCTTGCCCACGCGTATCCGCAGCCGCTCCGGCGTCCACGTTCTCGGCGTGGGATACCGGCACCAGCGGACGCTGCCCATCGGCCGGCGTTTTCTCTTCCTCCGCTTCGAAAGCCTGCTGGATCCACTCGTCTGGCACCGGCGGCGGCGGATCCAGTTCCTCTTCCGACGCGGGCTTCGCTTCGCCCATGGGCACGTCGATCCAGTTGCCATTCTCATCCAGCTGCATCAGGCCGGTATCCCGCAGCAGCCGCAACCGGTTCGCATAGTAGTTCAACCACACGCTCATGAAATTGTTTTGCGTGTTCCGCAAGTCAGACAAGGCGGTCAGCGAATTGGTGGCCGCCGTCGGACCCAGCTGCGACGCGGCTTCCCCCGGCGCGGGCGGCGGCGACGGTTCATTCAGGTCTTCACGCGTCAAGTCCACGCGCCGGATCGCGATCACCACCGCTCGACGCTGGATCTCCAGATTGACCTGCAACTGCTTCATCTGCCGCAGCAACGATCGCAGCGACTGGTGCACGCCATCGTAGAACTGGATCAACTGCCGACGATCCTGCTGGTAGTCGATCAACGCCTGCCGGTAGTTGTTGCGTTCCAAGAGACGAGTAAAGGGAGCGTCGAATTCGACGCCGGCTTGCGCGGTGGCCGTGCTTCTCCGCGACCGCAGCGGATGGTCCAGGCGAGTGCCCGCGTCCGCGTCGATGAACAGGTTCAGGTTCGACTGGAGGGCATCCGCATTGAACTGGATCAGGCGCCAGCTGTCGACCAGCGCCGCGCGGTTGTTCATCAAGTCCAGGCGATAGGTGCACGCCAGGCGGAATGCCTCCTTCGGGTCCAGCACCACCGGGTCGAGCACAATCGACTCAACCCGCGACCTGGCCTGCACCAAGGACATCTCCTGCACGAGTCCGGTCGTGGCCCTCAGCCAGACAACGAGTCGGTCGATGGCTTGGCGGTTGGTCACCGATCCCACCAACTGCGCGATCTCCTCCAGTTCCTTCAGGTTGTCCTGCACGCGCTGGTCAAAACCGTTGAGCGTCGTGTAGAGGATCTCCATTTCGCTCGTGAACGTTTCCTGCTCGTCGGGACTCTCCATCTGGGCCAGCCGTTTCGGAATCCGCTCATCCAGCGCGTCGGCGTCCTTCTTGGTATCCTGAAGCACCTCGCGCACCGACTCGGCTCGCGCTCGCGCCTCGGCCAGCACAGCCCGCGTTTGCTCGTCCGTGGGCTGATCGCCCACGTTGCCCACTTCGTCCTGGAGGTCTTCCAGCGCCGACTGCACGTCCGTGGTCTGCAGGTCCAGCAGCTGGAACTGCTGAATCATCGTGTCATCCAACTTGACTGGCAGGTCGGGCGGCAGGCCCAGAGTTCCGGTCTTGTACGAATCGAGGGCCGTTTCGAACGCGTTGGTCGCTTGGAGCAGATTGGCGCGTTCCGATTCGACGCTCTGGCGGAACTGGTCGACCTGCGTCAAGTCGATGACGCCCGCTTCGAGGTTCGCCTCCAGCACATCGAGCGTGCGGAGCTGCGCCTGGAGACTGTTTTCGGTGTTGCGGATTTCTTGAAGTGTCTGCAGCAGGCCGACCAGGCCACCGACCGTTCCCGCACCGCCGCCGGCGAATCCCGCTCCAGATCCGGTGCCGCCGGACGCGCCGCCGGTACCGCCGCGGCCGAACCCCGTGGCACCACCAACACCACCGAGACCGCCCGATCCCGTTCCGGTGAACCCCGTCAGACCCGTGCCACCAAAGAAACCACCTTGCCGCTGGGCACCCTGCACACCCGATTCACCAATGGCGACGCGGCACACAAGACCTTGGCGGTAACGCTGGTAGGCGCGAAGATTCGCCAACAGGCCTCGTTCGACAATCGTCAATTGTTCCAGAGCGATATCGCGGCCCGCACCACGCAGCAGAGGTTGCACCAGGCTGAGGTTCACCAGCGACAGACTGCCATACTGGTCCGCTCCGGAGAACTGCCAGACGAACGAGTTGGCGAATCCTACAATCAACTGGCCGGCGGTAGCGAACCGCTTTCGGACTTCAACATTCGGCACGGCCGCCAACCCGTTGAAGTCGGCTCCATTTCCCCTGTCACGTCCTACATGGTTGTAGGTGGTATCCGCTCCCCCGAAAAACTGCGTCTGCAGCCGAAATCGTTCCGTGCTCACGTCCAGCGCCGACAAGTACAACGTCTCCAACTGCGTCTGGTGTTCCGGCAGGTGCATGTACGCCAAACGCAGCGCGCTGTCGATCGTCAGCACCACCTCCTGCTGTTCATTAACAGGCACGTACTCGGCCAGATGTTCGCGCCAGTCCGCGTTTTCCAGGCGACGCCGGCTGCCATTGTCATGCCAGTGCGGCCAGCCTTTCTTGCCGTCGACGCAATGCATGTAGACGTGCGACGACGGATCGTCGGGAGGCATCGGAGCCTTGTCGGGATTGTACGGGTCATAGTACCGGCTGTACGAACTCATCTCGATGTCGAAGCCCGGTAGTGCCCAGCGCGGGTCGTTGGACTTCTCCTGCACCAGACTCTGGACCTCGCGGTCCGCCTGCAGGCGATAACGCTGGCGGGAACATCCCGTTGCCAACGTGACCACGACAAGCAACACAACAGCCCAGCGAGCGGAGGCGCGCAGTGCAACGATCATGGGTCATCCTTGACCAGAGCAGATTCCAGGCAACGAAGAAGTCACCGGAACGGTCGGCTATCAGGTGAGGTGAGCGAGGCGGGCGATGGCGAATGCAGGTAGGAAGTGAGCAGCCGTCATCGCGCGCAGCGATGGAACGGTGCCAGACGTTTCATCGACGAGCAGGCGATGAGCCTTCAGCCGCGCGTCGTATTCCCAAGCACTCCGCACGAAAAAAGAAGCGGCTGGTGTGCCAGCAGACCGACGACTGCCAGCATTGCCTGCGGCGTCGCGGCAATTCGGGAAGAGTCTGTGGCCCGGAGCCGCCGGGAGGCCAGGTTCAGCCCAAGGCCCTTGGGCGAAGCGGACACGAAGCCGCATCGCCCTTGAGCGACCTGCGCGATCGAACAGCGCGATCCAGTGACGTGCCGCCCGTGGAACTCTACTTGCTGTCACTGCCCAGCTTGGGGTCGACTACGCCCAACACGCCGCGGCCCTCCGCCAGGCGATCGGCCACCGCCTGCTCCAGAATCGAGTTGGTCGCCTCCCAGGCCTGTACCAACTCCTCCGCCGACGGACGCTCCAGCACTCGGATCACGCGCATCCCCACGCCTCGCGCCGGCTCGTCCGTGAACCACCAGGGGCTGCGCGGCAGATTGGGATCCTTCTCCCGCCAGTCCTGCGTCCGCCCTCGCGCGGCGCTGCGCAGCTTGGCACCGTCGTCGTACCACGATCCGCCGCGAATCGCGTTCGGATAGAGCTTCGTCGGCCAGACCACCGCCGCTGCACTGGTCACCTGCTTGCCACCATGGGCCGCGTACGAGTCGGGCTTGTACTGGTCGAGGGTCATTTCGGCAGCGTTGCCGATCATGTCGTGGAGTCCCCAGGCGTTGGGCTTCTTTTCACCCACGCGATGGTAGGTCTCCTCCGAGTTCTCCTGGTACCAAGCGTAGTCGCCGAGCTGGGCCGGATCGTCACCGAACGGATAGGCGGTGGTGCTGCCCGCGCGGCAGGCGTATTCCCATTCCGCCTCCGTGGGCAAACGATAGACGTTGCTGGTGAGCAGGCTGAGCCACTTGGTGTACTGTCGCGCCGAAAAATGACTCATCGTCACCGCCGGCTGTCGCGGGTCGTCGCCGAGTTCAAACGTGAAGCTCGGCTCATAAAGCGGCGTGGGTGCCGTGACGGCGTCGGCCTTGTTGGAGTCGTCCACCTTGCGCTGGCCGGCGGCCTGGGCCTGTTTGAGCAGGTCGTAGCTGCGCATGTAGGTTCGATATTCGGCCCAGGTCACCTCGTGCTTGCCAATCCAGAACGGCGCCACCTGCACTTCGAACGTCGGGCCCTCGTCGGCACCGCGACCAGCTTCGCTGTCGGGACTGCCGACACGAACCGTTCCCGCCGGAACCGGGATCATCTCGAACGTCACGTCGGTACCGGGAATCTTGGCCGTGTAAGGCACCATGTACCCCTGGTCCGTCTTCACGAACGGACCCGACGCGGGCTCCGTGGCCGACAGGCCCGGATCCTCGGCCCGAGCCGCACCGGCCAGCGTCAACGCTGTCACCAGCCCGACCAGCAGCGTTGCCGCCATGCCACGAACACCTCGCACGAAACAACCGCTCATGGACATTTGCTTTCTGGAATACCTGGAGGGAAAACCGCCGAGCTTGCCGGCGGGCGCATCCGCCGCATCTCCGCGACAGGCGTCCCACGCATTCTCACGCTGGAACCGCCTGAAATCAATGCTCGTTGGAGACTCACGCCCGGCAGGAGTCACGCATCAGACGTCAAGATTCTTGACGTCCAGCGCGTGCTTCTCGATGAATTCTCGGCGAGGTTCGACGGCATCACCCATCAGCACGCGGAACATTTCATCCGCCGCACCGGCATCCTGCATGGTCACCTGCAGCAGTGTCCGGTTTTCCGGGTCGAGTGTCGTTTCACGCAGTTCCTCGGCGTTCATTTCCCCCAGCCCCTTGAAGCGGGTGATCGCCAGGCCCTTCTCGCCCGAGGACCGCACGGCGTGCAGCAGGCCGCGCAGGTCGTTCAGTCCGATTTCGTTCTCTCCGCGCCGCAGCACGAAACGCGGCTCTTCGATGCCCGTGCGGTCCTGCGGAATCAACGACTGGACGCCGAAACCCGCCTTGGCCAGGTCTTCGAGCCCCGAATTGATCGTTCGCACCTCGTGGAATTCCGTCACCACCAGACGATCACCGGACTCCTCGACGTCGTCCGCCTTGCTCTTGCTTCCCTTGTCCCCGTTCGCGGCGTCGCCGGCCTCGTCGTTCCCGACCGGCATCTGCTCCGCGAGCAGCTCATCCAGCTGCTGGCGTGTGTGGAGCCAGTAATGGCGGCCTCGCGAGGTAACATGGTAGACAGGCAGCTTGCTGGATTCGGAGTCCTGTCGCGTGGCGTGGGTCCTGAGGGACACTCCGCGGCGTTCCAGCACGACCATGGCTTCTTCCATCGCCGCCAACGTGGTGCAGACCTTATTGAGATCGCCACCGCTGATCGTCTGCCCATCTTCGGTGACAAGTGTCGCATCACCCAGGCCCTTTTCGAGCAGTCGGCTGCGCATTTCCTCTTCGGTCTGGACGTAGTACGTCTCCTTCTTCTGGCGGACGCGGAAGAGGGGCGGCTGGGCCACGTAGACATGGCCTTTCGACACCAGTTCGTACATCTGCCGATAGAAGAAGCACAGCAGCAGCGTGCGGATGTGGGAACCGTCGACGTCGGCATCGGTCATGATGATGATCTTGTTGTACCGACGCTTGGAGATATCCTGCTCGTTGCCAATCCCCGCGCCGATCGCCTGGATCATGCTGCGAACTTCCTCGTTCGCCAGCACCTTGTCCTCGCGCGACTTGTAGGCATTGATGATCTTGCCTCGCAGCGGCAGGATGGCCTGGTATTCCCGGAGCCGTCCGCCTTCGGCGCTGCCGCCGGCCGAATCACCTTCCACCAGGTACAGTTCGCACTTCTCCATGTCGCGGCTGATGCAGTCCCGCAGCTTTCCAGGGAGACCGCCGCCCGAGAGGGCCCCCTTGCGTTCGCGGAGCAGCGCCTTGGCCTTTCGAGCCGCTTCGCGGGCCTCGGCCGCCAGCAGGCCCTTCTTGATGATCGTCCTCGCCGACTTCGGGTTCTCCTCCAAGTACGTTGTGAGGAACTCGCCGAACACCGAGTTGATGACGCCCTCAACTTCGCTGTTGCCCAGCTTCGTCTTGGTCTGACCCTCGAACTGCGGATGCGGGACGCGCATCGCGATGACGGCCGTGAGTCCCTCGCGGAAGTCATCGCCGGTCACCGTCGTATCCTTGAACATGTTCTCCTTGCGGCCGTACGTGTTCAACGAACGGGTGAGTGCCGCTCGGAACCCCGACACGTGCGTGCCACCTTCATGCGTGTGGATGTTGTTCACGTACGAATGCACGTTCTCGGTGTACTCGTTCGAATACTGCAGCGCGATCTCGAACCCGATGCCCTCCGATTCGCCTTCGAGGTAGATCACATCCTGGTGGATCGCCTCGCTGGCGCGGTTCAGGTGTTCGACGAACTCGACGATGCCCCGCTCATAGTAGAACTCCTCGCCCTCACCGTTCCGGTCGTCGCGGAAACGAATGCGGATACCCCGGTTGAGGAACGCCAGCTCCTGGAGACGTTTGTGGAGCGTATCGTACAGGAACTTGGTGGTCTGGAAGATCTGCGCGTCGGGTTTGAACGTGGTCTTCGTACCCACCTTGCGCGTGGGAGCCGCTTTGCGGATGGGACCCACCGGCACGCCACGCTGGTACTCCTGCTGGTAGGTGAACCCGTCGCGGTAGACTTCCACTTCGCACCATTCCGACAGGAAGTTCACGACGGTCACGCCGACGCCGTGCAGACCGCCCGACGTCTGGTACGCGCCTTTCTCGAACTTGCCGCCGAACTTGAGCACCGTCATCACGCCTTCCAGCGTCGAGACTTCGCGGTCCATCTCCAGCGACAGCTGCTCGTGCCGGTCCACCGGAATGCCGCGCCCGTCATCCTCGACCGTCACCGAACCATCGGTGTTGATGGTGACGGACACCGCCTTCGCGAAACCCGCCATCGCCTCGTCGATCGAGTTGTCGACCACTTCGTACACAAGGTGATGCAGGCCGCGTGTCGTGGTGTCGCCGATGTACATGCCCGGACGTTCCCGGACGTGCTCCAGGTCCGACAGATGCATCAGGTTTTCCGACGTGTAGGCCGCGTCGCCCATCTTGGCGCCCGGCTTGCCCATTTCCGGCGTCTTCGGGGTTTCGTCCATCTCAGGTTTCTCTTCCGAACTCATGGCCAATCGTTTCTCGCTGCAAGCAGCGTCTGGTGTTCGCGTCTAGGTTTGAAGGGAAAGCCGGAGGACCCGGCTTCCGGTGTCGAGTCATCAGTCGACAGGGCCTACAGTGAATCGCAGGTCCTTGATTTTCAGGTTTTCCAACCGCTGGGAAAGCGACTTGAGGATCTGCCGCTTCTGGAACGCCAGCTCCTGCACGACGGCCGAGTTGCGAGCCACGACCTCGAGCACTCCGTTACGAATCGTCCCCGCTCGGCACTGCGTCTGCAGCTTGCCCGCCGCCAGCTGCCAGGCTTCCTGAAGCTCATCCTGCGCCAGGACGCGACTGTAGCCGCTCCGCGCCATCAGCTGGGGCAGGATGTCCGCCATCCTGCGCGGATCACGCCGCGGCCGTTCGTCACCAAAGCCGCTGGGGGGGGAGTTTTTGTCGCGTGCTGCCATGCCGTTCAGTGCGCCGCTTCCGCCGTGGCCGCCCCGCGCACCGCGCGATCGCGAGCCAGCGGCATCACCACGTAGGCGTAGCCGTCGTCGGTTTCGCACAACGCGGCACTGTCGCCATCCACGAGATGGACCGTGAACGATTTTTCCGAATCCAGGACCCGCAGGAAGTCGGTCAGGTAACGATGGTCCAGGCAGAGCACCACCTCCGGGCCTTCATAGGCGATCGGCATTTCCACGCGCGACTCGCCCACCTCCGCCGTTGTGCCCAATATCACCAGCTGGCCGTTGCCAAACGCCAAGTCGATGCCGCGGCTGTCGTTGCTGGTCACGATCGCCGCTTGCCGCACGGCGCTCAGCAACGGTCCCACCGTCAGTTCGATGGCGAACGAATCACTTCGCTTGGGCAGCACGTCGCGCCAGCGAGGAAACCGTCCCTCCACCAGACGCGTGACGATCGTGCTGCCTCCATGCCGCACCACGAACTCGTTGCCGTGCGACAGCAACTGGACCTCCTGGTCCAGATCATGGATGGCCCGCTCAATCAGCTGCATGCTCCGCGCCGGTACGATCGTCATCGAGTCGCCAACCGAGGGATTCCCCGTCTTGCCCAGCGGGCCTTCCATCTTCGCCAGACGCCGACCGTCGGTGCCCACTGCCGTGATCTTGTCATCCCCAAACTCCAACAGCACGCCCCCCAAGGCGTAACGGCTGCTGTCCGTGTCCGTGGCAAACAGCGTGCGGCGAATCAACTCCCGCAGCAAACGCCCCGGCACCGTGTAGTAGTTCGCATCCTTCGGCTCGGGAAAGTCGGGAAACTCCGCCGGATTCTGCGACGGCAGCTTGAATCGACTGCGGTCGCCTCGAATCCGCAAGCCTTGCCCGTCCGATTCGATCCGCAACTGCTGATCGTTCGACTCACGCAAGATCGGGCCGAACTGGGCCACCGACAACAGAGCGCTGCCCGGCACCTCCACATCCTGGTCCGGCAGTTCAACGCGAATCCCCACCTCCAGGTCGGTTGCCGTCAAACTCACCTTCCCATCCATCGCCTCCATCTTGACGTTCTGGAGGATCGGCTTCGACGTGCGAGCCGCGGCAACGGTGGCCGCCGTCTGGAAGGCGGTCAGCAACTGGTCCCGGTTGCATGTGATCTTCATGGTCTTGTCTTTCCGCTCTTACTTTTTTTATTTCTTATTCGTAGTAGGAAGCTGGTCCCATTTCATGTCGATGACGGACATCGCATGACGCAAAGGCTTGGCCTGCTTGAAGCAAGCACCTCCAGCGGACTTATTTTGGCGGTGGAAAACGTGTCGAGTCACGTCAATCCAATGTTGGTAAACGAGCTGTTAGTGACAGGAATCGACGAGGTCGATGAAGGTTGCGGCTCGCGGCGAAGTTGGGCGTCGAATTGTCGACATGCGATCGACCGGTTTTCCCCAAGAACGCTGCCGCCATTCACGGCCTCCTCGTTTCACTCATTGCATCGGATGCTTCAAGTTGCTCTGTTCTGTGTGGTCATTAGAGTCGTCGTGTTCGTCGGAGTCGTGGGGTCGTCGATCGACTCGAGTGGTCTGCTAAGCTGGCTCTGGCGGTCTCGTCTGTTGGATGAGTTGGCGGTTCAGGTTGATTCCGAGGCCTTCGAGTGGCGGCGCGGTTCGAGTATTTCGTTTCCGGCGGCCACTTCAACGCGACGTCGAATCTCCAGGAACGCCTGACGCAGGCTCGCATCGTCCTTGCGTTGCGTCTCCATCTTGCGGCAGGCGTGCAACACGGTCGTATGGTCGCGTTTGCCGAACAGCTGTCCGATCTGCTGGTAGCTGAGGTCGGTGAGTTCCCGGACCAGCGACATGGCCTGGCTGCGGGCGAGCACTTCGAGCTTCCGGCGTGAATCGCTGGTGAGGTTTTTGGGTTTCAGCCCGTAAAACTGGGCCGCTTGTCGGATGATCGAACGTGGGTCGACGGCCGATGGCCGGCTTTCGGCCAGCTGGTTTGGCAAGTCGCTCACGTCGACGAATCGGGCATTGGCCGGTTTCGGCTCGGCAAGGTTGACCGGTTGTTCCGACATCCGCCGCATGAGTTCGTTGAGGATGCCAACCATCTCCGGGATCGTGAGGGCCGGATGGGCCATCAGCAGCTGTTCGGCTTCCGGCGACAGCTCGATCTCCCGCTGCTGACAGAGCGTGGCGAGGATTCGCTGTCGAGTCTCGGGCGATGGAAAACTCAACGGGATCGTCAAGCCGCTGGCGATGCGACTGGCCAGACGAGCCGAGAGTGCCAGTTGGGGAAGCGGTTCGCTGGCCGTGAGCACCACGGGGCGTTGGAGCGGCTGGCGATGATCGAGCGTATCGGCGAGCAGCTGCTGGGCGTGCAGTTTCCGTTGCAGCGCGTTCAGGTCATCGATGAGCAGCAGATCGGCGCGGCGGAGACGCTGCTGGAGTACGGGGAGATCATCGAGCCGCTGGGCGCGAGTCAGCGCCTGCGCCAGGTCGTCGCCCGTCATGAAGACGACGCGGTCGGGCGCATGTCGACGCGACCAGGTGGCGGCGAGGGCTTGGAGCAGCTGTGTCTTGCCAAAACCGCTGGGGGCGTGGAACAGGACCGGCACGGCGGGAAAACAGAGCTCCACCGGTCCCTCGCCGGAATCCTCCAGGCCGATGCCTTGGCGGACCAACGCGTTCTCGGGACCCAGCACGTATTCGCGCAGCCCGGCACTTGGCCCTGGGAGCGACGCGGGACGCCGGGCAGGCGTCACGATAGGCTCCAGCGACAGCGTGGAAATGGTGCCAGACACCTTCGCCTCCCGGAAGGAATCACATCGTTGAAACGGGGCGTGGCGTGCCAGCCCCCCGACTGCGCTGGTGGCAGTCACCGCCCATTTCAGCCGCAGCCCATGGCGGTCTTGGCCCACAGCAGTCTTGGCCGATCCACCAGGTTGCCCCAGCCAGTCAGGCCGGTGCCTTCAGGCTATTGTCCCCAAATTCCCGCAAACGGGGGAGTTCGCGAACATCGGCGTTCATCGAGCCGCAGTTTGCGACGTTCATCTCCGCGTGGGCGTTCGTGTCGACCGGCCCCAGGATTCGGCGAGCCCCAGGATTCCGTGGGCACCTGAACTCCGAGGGCCCACGGACTCCGTGAACTCCGGATCCGGGTCGCCTTTCGAGCCGCTTGGAAGCAATGCTCCGCTGGCCGATCTCCGCACACCGTTCCGCCTCGCGGTTTTTGGCCGCTCATAAGCCCGCGATTGTACCGTTTTTCACCCCTAAAAACGAGTCACGGAAGGCCCTTTTTCGCGCTTTTCCCCGTGTTTTCCCGCGTTGGGGAAACCGTGGTGAAAGACGGCGGACGCGGGGCGCATGCTGGGGCCGCCCCAAGAGGTTACCGCGAGTGTCCGCCGGTCAGCGGGCTGATACCCAACAGTCGACGGACCGCTGCGATGATTCGGTCGGCGGCGATGTCGATTTCGGCGTCGGTGGTGGTCGCACCGACGCTGAATCGCACCGCGCTGGCGACTTGGTCCTCGGGCAGACCCATGGCCTGCAGCACATGCGATGGCTGGCTGGATCCGCTGGCACAGGCAGAACCCGTCGAACAGCAGATGCCTGCCAAGTCCAGGGCGATCAGCAGCGACTGCCGGTCGACTCCCGGGAAGGAGAGGTTGGAGGTGTGGGGCAGGCGAGCGGCGGGATCGCCGTGTACGACCACTTCGGGCAGTTCGGCGACGATCCGCGACTCCAGCCTGTCACGGCAAGCGGTCATGCGGAGGCGGCGATCGTCGCCTTCGCGGACCGCCAGTTGCAGGGCCATCTGGAAGCCGACGGTGAGTCCCATCGGTTCCGTGCCCGGTCGCAACTCCAGCTGTTGCGAACCGCCGAAGAGCAATGGGCGCGGCTGCAGGCCCGCTCGAACCAGCAACGCCCCCACTCCACACGGCCCGTGCAGCTTGTGCGCCGTGACGGTCATTGCGGATACGCCCAGTGCGCGAAACGACAGCGGAATCTTTCCCGCTACCTGCACGGCGTCGGTGTGCACGGGGATACCCCGCGGCGCACACATGCGGACCACCTCCTCGACCGGCTGCAGCATCCCGGTTTCGTTGTTGGCCAGCATCACGCTCACCAGCCGCGGCACGGGCGTCTGGTCGAGCAGTTCCCGGAGGTGGTCGAGATCGACGCGCCCCTCGCGCAACGCCCGCAGGTAGTCCACCTGGTAGCCCGATTCTCGCAGGTTTTCGGCCACTCCCAGCACACTGGGATGTTCCAGGGAGGACACGATCAGGCGGCTGCCAAGCGGTCCGGAAAGGCCGCGCAGCGCCATGTTGTTCGCTTCCGTGCCTCCGCTGGTGATGATCAATCGATCGGCGTCGGCGCGGTTCGCGCGACCGCCCAGGAGTTCCGTGATGGAATCGACGGCATCGTCCAGCAACTGTCGCGCCTGCCGTCCCAGCCGATGCTGACTGGCTGCGTTTCCGATCGCTTGCAGGC
>JBIIEC010000273.1:0-8387 GCA_044238045.1 Pirellulaceae bacterium
TTCGAGTTCCACGAAGCTGCCGAGCTGATCGATTTCGTCGAGGCAGATTTCCACTTCGTAGCCTTCCCAGGACAGGGTCGCCTGCTGGCGGACCTTGTGAACCGTCATCACGGGTTCGAAGCCAAGCACCCGCAGCAGTTGCTCGAAGGAGTCTACAAAATCCCCATCGGGAAGCTGCAGTTCCAGTTCACGGCGGGTCTTGGTGGAGGAGTCGATGCGTGCTCCCTTGTAGGTGACGTAGTTTTCGATCCCGACGCGGCGGAGGCGGAAGGCTTCATCGGTCTTGGCGAAGTCGCGGGCGGGATGGGCGAAGTACTTGTCCACTTGGTCGACGGCGGGGCGGAAAGTCAGGCCCTGGCCGCGCAGTCGTTCCATCAGGGGATGGATGGAGTCCAGCCAGTACTTCTTTTCAACTTCGAATTTCATGGCTTGGGCGATTCCTGCGTGAAGGGCCGGCGTGCCGCTTGAGTCTCGGGGAGCAGCAAGGAAGCTTGGCCGGTTAGTCGTTTGACGGATTGTCCTGCATGGAACGCGTGATCGAGAAGAGGGGGCAGGGGCGTTTTTCGCTGGTCAGGTAGAGGGTGCGGTCGTCCAGGCCGTAGCAGATTGCTTCGCCCTGTTTACGCGGCGGCGAGGCAATGGAGGTGGAGGGGCTGGTGAGTCCCTGTTTCCAGTCCTGGTTGGGCGGCCTGGCCACCTCCAGGCTGCTTGTATAGGAGGTGACCGCAAGCCGCAGTCCATCCGACGTGATGTCGGCGCCGGTGGCCATGACCACGGGGAGGTCACCGATGCGTTTCGCCAGCGCAGGGCGTTCCTTGTCCTGCACGGGGTTCCAGGGCAAGCTGTAGACGCGACTGTTGAGTCCGATTCTTTTTTCGACCAGCAGGAATTCGCGGCGCACGGGGTCCAGGGCGACCGCCTCGCAATCGTGCGGGCCATCTTCATAGCGGAACTTCAACGACTCGACACGCATCGGTTGCCCGGGCAATTTCGGTTCCAGTCCCCAGTAGATCTGGTAGGTCTCGCGTTTGAGCCCGTTGTCGCCCGTATCCGCAATGAATAAGTAGTTTTGCCCGCCGACCGAAAACGATCCCATGTCTTCCCAGTCGCGGCACTCGGCATCCTGGACTCGGCTGCTGCCCAGGTTTTTGCCAAGTTGGTCGAAGCAGAACAGCAGGGGATCGCCGCCGGAGTCGTTGTGGGTCCAGAAGGCACCGGGCGTATTTCGCGAGGCGGCCAGTCCACTGCTTTCCTTGATGCGGCGTTCTTCCAGGTCGGCTAGCCTTCGAATGGTTGGCGGGGACGGATCGGCGGCGCGCAGCGGGAGTCCGGCGTCGATGGTCCACGCGATGGCGATCCCGATGACCAGCAGCCGCATCGACCACGGGCAGGAAGCGAACCGGTTGTCCAGACGGCGGCCGAGGAAGGAATGCGTGTTCATCGAAGGATGCTCCGGGCGTTGACGCCGAGGGGCTGGATCGGTTCGTATCTCGAAGTCAGCGCGCATCGAGCGACGCGGGGATGAACGGTGCGGCACGCGGCAGTTGTCGCAGGAATTCAGCCGCGGCTTCTCCTGCCGACGGAGCCTTCCAGATGGCCGACGCCACGGCGACGCGTTGGATGCCGGTTGCCAGAACCTCCGCGAGGTTCTCCAGGTGGATGCCGCCGATGGCAAAGGCGGGAACGGTGACTTCCCTCGCCACCTCCTGCAGTAGAGTCAGTCCCGGGAATTGATCGAACGACTTGGTTCTGGAGGGAAAGGTGGGACCGACTCCGATGTAGTCCGCTCCATCCGCCGTGGCCTGCCGAGCTTGTGCGACGGAGTGGGTGGAGACGCCGATCCAGCGGTGGGAACCGAGGAGAGGTCGGGTGGCGGGAAGCGGCAGGTCATCCTGCCCGAGGTGCACGCCGTGGGCTCCCGAGAGGGCGGCCACATCGGGGCGGTCGTTGACGATCAAGCGGGTCGCCGAACCGTGGGCCCACTCCAGGACTCGACGAGCCTGCTCCAGAAGGACCGTATCCGGGACATGCTTCATCCGCAGTTGCAGGAGAGGCACCTGGGCTTCGATGAGTTCCCGGGTGCGTCGCTCGAAGTCGGCTGGCGATTCGCCTTCGTCGATCAGCACGCACAGTGAAACGGCGTGCAGACCGGATTCCTGCAGGGCCAGGACACTTTTTTCCAACTCGTAGGCGCGGTAGCGAAGCCGTTCGATTTCCACTGCCCAGGCGTCGGAGCCGGTTTTGCCGAACTCCTCGAGGCTCCTCAACGCCTGCTGGATGCGTTTCAGGTTGGCGCGGACCACGTCTTCCGGCGTGGCACGCTGGTATTCCTGCGATGTACCGACACTGCGGCCGACGTCACCGGCGACGTCGCGAACGCGGCCGCGGAGCGAATCGGGTACGGCCTGCATGAGCGACTGGAGGTCATGACGCAACTGCTTGCACTGTGCGGCGAGAGCGGCGTCGTCGCGGAGGAACCGCAGATAGTCCTCGACGACACGCAGGCCTTCCGCGACGCGGTTGGCGTTGGCATCGAGAATCCGCGCGACCGGAGCCCAGGATTCGCCCGAGGATGTTGGGGCGTCCGGCTTCGGGGCGGGCTCGGGGGGAAGTGGGGGAGATGAACGGGTCACGAGAAGGCTCGCGGAGGTTGGCCAGCGATGGGGCTCGCTTGGGTTTTGGAGGGGCGCATTCCTGGGTGGGCCACGCGGGCCAGTGACCGCCGTCTGCGGGTTGCCAGCATCTGGGGCGTGCCTGCGGTGGCTGGCCCCTCCGGTCAGTGTGGCAAATCGCCTCTCGGCGTGCAATTCGCGTTGGCGAGTCCCCGGTTGCGGTATACGAACGCGCCGGGAGGCACGCGAGACGGATCGCAATTGCGGTCGCTGCGGCCGGACCGATGTGTGTTTACTTGACTTAGGCACCGCGATACAATGCCGCCCCCACCCGGGAAGCTGTGGGCCCGTCGGGTATCGCCTGCGGTCAACGTCCGGGTATCGTCCCTCGGACAAGACGCATTGCGAGCGACGCCAGGGCCAATCGTCGCGCTGCAGGCGATTGTTGGCGTGCAGATAAGCAGATACGGAACCGCGGACCGGACGCGTGGATGCGAAACTCGCCTCGCAGTCGGCGAACGCGGGCCCGGGCGGTCGGGTGTCCGGAACTGTCCGGGCGTCGCAGGGAAAGCATTGCAGGGAAGTAGTGGGTGCGGAGGGGTGCGGATTGCCCCAGCTCCAAAACAGGGAGTGAACGCCGGGAGGCAAGGAGAACCGCATGGTAGGGAACGCCTTGCGTAGCCGTTGGAGTTGGCTGGACTGCTGGCCGGGTTTGACCCGCCTCTGGTTGCAGGGCTCCTGGTCGGGGTTCTGCGTGGCGTTTGTGGCAACGATTCTGCTCCAGGCAACGCTGGTGCACCGCCTGCTCTGGCCCGAGTGGTTTGCTCCACCTGTTCCCCATTTCCTACTGCTGGCGACCGTCGCTTTCTGGGTGCTCGGTGGATTGGACGGGCGGCGACTGCGAGTCAGGTTGGTGGCCAGAGCGGCCGAAGATCCCCATCTGGACTTGTTCCTGGCAGCCCGGTCGGAATACTTAAGAGGCCACTGGTCGGAAGCGGAAAAGCTACTGACCGACCTGTTGGACCTAAGCCCCGACGATGCGGAGGCTCGATTGCTGCGGGCCACGCTGCTGCGGCACATGGGAAAGCCCGCGGAGGCACGGGAGCAATTGCGGCGGCTGCAGCGATGGAATCGGTCTGCCATCTGGAATCTGGAAATTCGGCGTGAGTGGGAGTATCTGTCGCGATCGGTGACGGATGCTGTGGGGAGACGCCCCGTTGCCCGGGACGCAGGAGCGGATAAAACTTTCGAAGTTTCCGGTTCTGAGGCGGGTTCGGTGATCGAAGCCGGGCAGAGAGACGTAGCTTAGGTGTGCTCGGTAAGGGAGATGGCGCGAGCGACGGTGAAGGCGATCGGTTCCGCTCTGCCATGGCGAGCCGGCCCGGAGCTTCTGGTGGCCCGAAGTTGGCGGCCGAGAGCATCTTGGCGTTCTCCCGTATTTGGTGACCTACTCTTCCCGGAGATGTCGTGGCTCTGATCGCCGTTCTTGCGGGTATCGCCGATCAGGACGGTTACGGGCAGGGGAGATCCACCGCGCAAGATGTGGGGAAAGCTCCCCGGAAACGAACTGGAAACAGACGGGAATCGCAGCAGGCACACGCAGGAATCGCAGAAGAAGGCAGCTACCGCGGAGAGGCGTTGGCCCCTACAAAGACGCAGCAACTTGGACGGAATAGACCTGGGCGAAGGCCATCGCCAGGCGAAACGTGTTCGACGGCAGGGAGCAGGTACCCTGCCCCGTAGGTTAGACAACTGGTACGATAAGCGCAGTCCATCACACAGCCCACTCGTTTTGCTCCCGAGGAGCTTGGAATGTACGAACGATTCACTGATCGAGCCCGAAAAGTCATGCAGCTGGCCAACCAGGAGGCTCAGCGTTTCAACCATGAGTACATTGGAACCGAGCATATCCTGCTGGGGCTGGTGAAAGAGGGCAGCGGCGTGGCGGCCAACGTCCTGAAGAACCTCGATGTGGATCTGCGCAAGATCCGGCTGGAGGTCGAGAAGCTGGTCCAGAGCGGTCCCGAAATGGTGACCATGGGCAAACTGCCGCAGACACCTCGCGCGAAGAAGGTAATCGAGTACTCCATGGAGGAGGCTCGGAACCTGAACCACAACTACGTGGGCACGGAGCATATCCTGCTGGGACTGCTTCGCGAGCAGGAGGGCGTGGCGGCCCAGGTGCTGATGAACCTGGGATTGAAGCTGGAAGAGGTGCGCGAGGAGGTGTTGAACCTGCTGGGGCACGGCATGGAGGGTGGCGAGACGGGACGTGGCGGCCGCGAAGGCGTGGTGTCCGAGGGCGGCGTGGCCAAGGGTGGCAAGAGCAAGACGCCGGCCCTGGACAGTTTCGGCCGCGACCTGACGGAACTGGCTCGACAGAACAAGCTGGACCCGGTGATTGGCCGGGAACGCGAGATCGAGCGGGCGATCCAGATCCTCTGCCGCCGCACGAAGAACAATCCGGTGCTGCTGGGCGAAGCGGGCGTTGGCAAGACGGCGATCGTCGAAGGCTTCGCGCAACGCGTGGTCAACGGCAGCGTTCCGGAACTGCTGGCCGACAAACGCATCGTGGTGCTGGACCTGGCCATGATGGTGGCCGGTACCAAGTATCGCGGCCAGTTCGAGGAACGGATCAAGGCCGTCATGAACGAAGTCCGACGGGCGAAGAACACGATCCTGTTCATCGACGAGCTGCACACGCTTGTGGGAGCAGGTGGAGCGGAAGGCGCGATCGACGCGGCCAACGTGCTGAAGCCAGCCTTGGCACGCGGCGAAATCCAGTGCATCGGCGCCACGACGCTGGACGAGTACCGCAAGTACATCGAGAAGGACAGCGCCCTGGACCGTCGGTTCCAGCTGATCATGGTGGAACCGGCTACGAAGGAAGAGGCCGTCGAAATCCTCAAGGGGCTTCGTGACCGCTACGAAGAGCACCATCGAGTGCAGATCACGGATGACGCGATCGAGTCGGCGGTGGAGATGTCCAGCCGTTACATCACGGGACGCTGCCTGCCGGACAAGGCGATCGACGTGATCGACGAGTCGGGGGCCCGCGTGCGTCTTCGCTCGATGACCCGTCCGCCAGATCTCAAGGAGATCGACGACGAGGTGGAACGCCTGAACAAGGACAAAGAAGAGGCGGTCGCCAACCAGGACTTCGAGAAGGCTGCCTCGCTCCGGGACCAGGCGGACAAGCTCCGCAAGAAGAAGGAGACGATCACCCGCGAGTGGCGCGAGAAGTCGCGGCAGGCGGATGGAGTGGTCGACGAGGAAGTGGTGGCTGAGGTCGTCTCGAAGATGACCGGCATCCCGCTCACGCGTCTGTCCACGGAGGACAGCCTGCGCCTGATGAAGATGGAAGGCGAACTGCACAAGAAGGTTATCAGCCAGGACGAAGCCGTCCGGGCGGTGGCCAAGGCCGTGCGTCGCAGTCGCAGCGGCTTGAAGGATCCGAAGCGTCCGACGGGCAGCTTCGTGTTTGCCGGACCCACGGGCGTCGGCAAGACCCTGCTCGCCAAGGCGCTGGCGGAGTTCATGTTCGGGGACGAGGATGCCCTCATCCAGATCGACATGAGCGAGTACATGGAGAAGCACAACGTGAGCCGCCTGATCGGGGCGCCTCCCGGATATGTGGGCTACGAGGAAGGCGGCCAGCTGACGGAGAAGATCCGTCGTCGTCCCTACGCAGTCGTGCTGCTGGATGAGATCGAGAAGGCGCATCCTGACGTGTTCAACATGCTGCTGCAGGTCATGGAGGAAGGACGGTTGACCGATAGCTTCGGTCGCAACGTCGACTTCCGGAACTGCGTGCTGATCATGACGACGAACGCGGGCGCCGAGGCCATCAAGAACGAGCAGGCGTTTGGGTTCCAGGCTCCGGACGACGATGCGTCGTACGACAGCATGAAGCAGCGCGTGCTGGAGCGGATCGAGAAGGTGTTCCGTCCCGAGTTCCTGAACCGTCTGGACGACACGATCATCTTCCGCCACCTGACCAATACCGACCTGAAGGATGTGATCGACCTGGAACTCGGCAAGGTTCGCGAGCGACTGCAGGAGCGTGGCCACCATCTGATCCTGACCGAGGAAGCGAAGCAGTTCCTGATCCGCAAGGGCTCGAACCTCGACTTTGGTGCCCGTCCGTTGCGTCGTGCCTTGGAGAACTACATCGAGGATCCGTTGTCCGAAGAGCTGCTCAAGGGCGAGTTCCAGGGCAAGACGATCATCGAAGTCGAAGCGGTCAAGGGCGAGGACGGCAAGGTGAAGCACCTGCGGTTCCAAGGCCGAGCCGACACGAAGGGTCGGGAGCCGGCGGCCGCCGCTGCCAATCCGTCCAGCGACGCCTGATCTGGGGCGTCCTTGAGGGACGCCGCTAGAGAAGCAATCACGAAAACCCGAGTCCTCTGGGCTCGGGTTTTTTTTGTGCCCGCATCGACGGCCCTTGGGTACCGAGAGCCCGAAGCTCGCGCCTGCCTGCCCCACCAAATCGCCTGCCCAGCCCGTTTGCCGGCCCGCGCGTCGTGAGCCGCCATGGCGGGCGGGTGGGGGAGTGCTGCTAGCGGCGATCGGGTCGGCGAGCTCTCCATGGAGAAGGTCGTCTAGCTTTATTTGCTCGTTTTTCCTACCTTCCGTCCCGGCGTGGCCCGGCCGCTCGGAGTGCGCGATTCAGCGCGGCGATGGGACCGGAACGGGACAGCGCGTGGAGCAAGGAGACGCAGGGATGGCCAGTGGAGAGTTGGGAGACAACGAGGTCTGGCAGCGTCGCGGGCTGGTCGTGGACTGGCTGGTGGATGGCGGCGCCGTGGTCATCAACGCGTTCGTGGCAATCGGCGGATTCTCGCAGTTTGTCGCCCGGACCTTCTCCTGGATGTTCACGCGACTGCCTCCGCGCGAGACGCTGTTGCCGAACTTTTTCGAAGTGGGCGTGTTGAGTCTGCCCGTGGTGGCGTTGACAGGCACCTTCATTGGAATGGTGCTGGCCGTGCAGAGCTTCTTTCAGTTCCGTCAGTTGGGGCTGGAGACGCGGTTGGGAGCCGTCATCAACATGTCGCTGGTCCGTGAACTGGGGCCCGTGCTGGCGGCCACGATGCTGGCCGGTCGCATCGGCAGTCGCCTGGCGGCGCAACTGGGGACGATGCGGGTCACCGAGCAGATCGACGCGCTGGACAGCATGGGCGCCAACCCGATCCACTACCTGGTCGTGCCCCGCTTTCTTGCCTGCTTCTTCGTCATTCCGTCGTTGACGATCATGGCCGACTTCATGGGAGTTGTCGGAGGCTACTTCTACAGCATCGTGATCCTGGGCATCGACAAGCACCATTACCTCTACAACTCCCAGCAGTTCGTAGGCGCCTGGGACTTCCTGGGAGGCGTGTTCAAGAGCTTCTTTTTCGGGGCGATCATCGCCTTGATCAGCTGCTATCGTGGCTTCACCTGTCGTCCGGGTGCCGAGGGCGTGGGGCAGGCGGCGACGGCGGCGTTCGTGCAGTCTTTCGTGCTGATCCTGGCGTCCGACCTGTTTTTGAACATCTTCCTCGACGCCTTGTACTATTCGCTCTGGCCGGAAGGAGCGCAGTTGCTGTAAGGGAAGCTTTCCGGGCGGCGTTGTGCTGCGGGGAGACGAGAATCCCCGCGGAGTATGAAGGAAGAGGGCTTGGCTGCGACCATGGGTGACTCGGTATCGCCATTCCTGGAGATTGAAGCGCTGAACGTGGAGTTCGGTCGGCAGCATGTGCTGCGCGACCTCAACTTGCGCATCGAGGAAGGCCAGAC
>JBIIEC010000274.1:0-8343 GCA_044238045.1 Pirellulaceae bacterium
TGACGATACCGGCATTCACCGTGACGCCCAGGCTTCCGAAAATCCGCACATCCTCGCCCTGCAGCGTCGAGACGACTGTCGCAGTCGCCGCCGCCACGTGCAGCGACTCCGGTGCTGGGCCGTTGAAGTCGAATACGACGGCGGCATCGAGATCGTGGATCGTGAGCCGTCGGAGCTTGAGCATATCCAGATCGAACGAGCCGCCGTGATCGCCGTCGAAACCGGATGGTGTCAGCGTGATGCGTTTCGCACCCGAGTCGCGGATGGTCAGCTGGTCGTCGGCTGCGGTGTCGATGCCCGAGATGGTAACGACCGTGGACGGTTCAAAGGCCGCCACGTCGATGCGGTTGCGTCCCTCGCCTGGATCGATCTCGAGCGAGGAATATCCCGCCGAGAACGTGATATCATCGTGCTCCGCCCCGAGGACGATCTTGGTCGGACCGGCGCCTGTCCACGACAACGCATGCTCGCCGCCGATCGAGACGCTGCTCACTGCGCCCAGGTTCACCATCATCGGCGAGGTCACTCTCGAGAAGTCGAGCGTGGCACCGACGAGAGCCTCCGGGCTGATGTCGTCCGTCCCAAACTTGTCGGCGAATGTGAAGACATGGCTGCTGCCAGCCGGCACGGCGGCTGCGACTCCCTCGGTCAGTCCCGCCGTACTGGTGGAGGTCGACGTAACGACGTCTTCGCCACCGCCACCGTGGATGGTGTCGCTTCCTCCCCCGGTGACAATCGTGTCATTGCCGTCGCCGCCGTGAAGCACGTCGTTGTAGCCGCCGCCCTGGATCGAGTCGTCACCGGATCCACCCGTGATCACGTTCACGCCCCGACCGCCCAGAATCGTGTCACGACCGTCACCACCATCGAGGCGCGTCGGCGACAGGACACCCGTGCAGTCGATCGTGTCGTCGCCATCCCCGGCGTAGGCCAGCACCTTGTCGACGTGGGCGAAGACCTGGGGCTTCGGCTTGCCATCGGCATCAACATACTGCGGCAGGCCATCCAGATAGAACTGGACGCTCAGCGTTTCATCGCCGGCCACGCCCGCCAGGTGACGGACTTCGAAGTGCTCATCGAGTCGACCCGAGGTCGTGCCCTGGCGCCGGCCGGCGGTCGGGCCCATGTTGAGGAACAGTGATCCCTTGTCTGCCCCCGACTCCGTCGGCGGCGCGGGATCGTTCTTGATGTCAAAGACGGTGAAGCTGCCGAAGCTGTGCTGCCAGATCTTTTTCCAGTGGAACGGCAGGTACAGCTTCAGGTAGGCGTCCGCGGAGATCTTGCCGTCGAACTCGAAGTCGAACAGGTTCAGCGGCGACGAGAAGTTCTCACCGGCCAACTGGATCATCTCACCAAGCGTCAGGCGACCGTCCGCGTCGGCGTTCGGCGTCATGGTCATCTCGATGTTGAAGTTGCCGTCGACACCGGCCTTGGCGATGCCGGCGTTGAGCTGCACGCCCATCGACAGGTAGCCGCCGGCTTCGATCGCCGTCTTCGACGCGTCGACATAGAGCCCATCCTCGATCACGTCCAGCGCCAGGGCTTCCAGTGCCGACGGCGACAGGTACGACTCGAACGTGACCGCCGCCGCCTCCGTGTCGCTCTCGGCCGATGACACGCTGTCAACGCCGTCGTAGTCCGCTTCGATCGCGCTCTCCAGCGAGTCGATGTAGACTTCAAGACCCGCGGTGTCGAAACCGATCGCCAGTTGGACCCCCGCGTTCACGCCGCCGCCAAAGGTCATGTAGAGCGGCGGGTCCAGCGGGAAGCTCTCGCTGATGCTGAAGTTCGCCGACAGTTCCGGGAACGTGATCGTGAACAGATTGGCCGTCTGTCCCGTAAGCAGGTCGATCAGGGTATTCACGTCGATCGCGTCGAACGAGATCCCGAGTCCGCCATCCACGCCGTAGCTGGAGTTGGCGTTCACCACCTTCTTCGCCGCCTTGCTGAAATTATCCGCCGCAGCGCCCTGGTACTTGCCCAGGTACGAATTGATCGAGTTGACGACCTGGGCCTGGCTGGGCACCTTGTGCGATGCGTCCACCACCTGCCGCGGCTTGGACAAGCCGCTGGAGGCGGTGCGAAAATCGTTGGCGAAGCTCACCGCCGCGTCCAGCGGCACCAGATAGTCCTGGCCTGGATTCTGGTTGACGTAGTTCACGGCACTGGTGATATCGTTCACCATCTCCACGATCGCGTCCAGCGCCTTGACGAATCCCAGATCGGCTCCGCCAAACCGGTTCGCCAGGCCCAGCAGCGACGTGTCACCGCCGATAATGTCGCCGAGCACGGGGAGCTGCGTGTTCAGCGAATCGATGATCGGCTGCACACCGCTGGTGATCGGCCCCAATCGCGAGGCGATGGGCGACATGTAGTCGGAGATGAAGGAGCCGAGGTCGATGTAGAAGTTGTCGTAACTCAGCGTCGGCTGGCTGTCGCCCTCGTTCCACGTGATGCTCATTGAGTTCCCGAAACCGGGCAGCGCCGCGGCGAGACCGCCACCGGACACCTTCAGTTCCATGTCGATCTCCAACCCCACGACCGGGTCGGCAAGAGCCGTGGAGAACAGCGAGTGAGCTGAATGCGTGTGCAGTTCCTGCAGCGTCAACTGCCCGTCGCCATTCGGATCCTTGAGCAGCGTCGAAAAGTCCATGCTGAAGATGTCGCCAACATCCGCCGACATCGTGCCGCTGAGGATACCGAGCGTGATCGAGTTGCTGAAGTTCTCGGCCGGGCCCGCGTCCAGCGTGCCGGTAAACTGGTCCGTGGCATTCGGAACAATGAAGAAGCCGTTGATGACATCGACACCAAACGTCAGGTCCACCGTGGCCGTGCCGCTGGCCGTCAGGTTCAACTCCGAGGGCGCCGTGAGGGTCAGCGGAATGCCGGGCATCAGCAGTTCGAACGGAATTTGCGTGTAGTCCAGCAGGTAGTTGATGACCAGCGGGAACTCCACCGACTCGACCACCCCCTGCTGCCCCGCCGAGTCGATGAAGTATTCCGCGGCGCTGTTGTAGGTCAGCACGTGGCCCGCATCGTCCAGGAAGGTGGGAATGTACCTCACGCCGGTGCCGAGCGTCGAGGCGGCGGGCATCGAACCGTCGAGGACCATACCCGGCGTGTAGAGGATGGTGTTGTAGACGCTCACCGCTTCGTTGTAGAGCTGCTCGTCGGCCGACTCCTCGCCCGCCGATGCGGTCCCGAGGCTCACGATCGGCTCGGAGTAGCCCGAGCCGCCCGTCAGGATCTGGATGGAGACTACCTTCAGTCCGCCGTTTCCATCATCGGCCATGATCGCCCTGGCGGTCGCCCCCGTTCCGTGGCCCGTCAAGTCGGTGATGGTTACCGACGGAGCGGACAGGTACGACTCGCCCGTGGTCAATACCGTGATCGCGGTGACCACTCCACCGGTAGCTGTCGCACTGGCGGTCGCATTCTGGTCGCACTGCGGAACGAACGGCGCCAAGGTCGCGTCGAGGTAGTCGGCAATCGCGTTGTAGGTCGAGAACGCGGCGGCGAAGACCTTGGTTCCGTCACCCACGACAACCTGCTTCGACTTCGCCATCGATTCCGAGAAAGCGTCGGACAGGGCCGACGACAGACTCTGCATACCCGAGTGGAACAGGTCGGGATTGCCGATCGCCTCGGCCAGCGACAGGGCGGCGATGGCGTCGTTGGTGATGTCCGGCAGCGTCATGGATACCGTCGCCGCGAGTTGGGGCGACGTCATGTTGCGTTCAGCGCCCACGAAGGTCACCACCGGCGACACGTAGCCGCTGCCGCCCGCGGTGACCGTGATGCCGGTCACCACGCCGTTGCTGATCGTGGCCGTGGCCGTGGCACCCTTGCCGCTGCCGCCCGCGTCGGTGATCGACACGGTGGGCGCGGTGAGGTAGTTGCCGCCGCCGGAGACGATGGTGATGCCGGTGACAACTCCGCTCGAGACACTGGCTGCCCCAACAGCCTCCTGCGCGAGGAACCCTGACAGCGGCGCCGTCGCGGCACCGTTCGTGCCATTGATGGTGAACGCGCCCGAGAAACAGGTCGACGTCGGATAGTAGACGGGCAGGTTCGCCGAATAGGCGCCGCCGGTGACGGAACTTCGCAGCGTCCCCGCCACGAGGTTCGTGGCCAGCGTGTTGGCGGCCAGCGTCGTGCTGATCCCTCCGCCAGTCAGCGACACTGAGGCTGGCGACGATTCGTCTGCATCAAAGACAATCGGCAGCGTCCCCAGCGTTCCGCCGAAATCCATGCTCGATCCCGTGACGGCGATGTTGCTCAGCACCCAAGCCCTGGTCGATGCCGGCGTTGTGTAGTCCAGCCGGAAATTGGAGATCGTCGATGTCGCCGCCGCGCCGCCGTCACCACCCACGAAACCGATGGTGGCGTTCGAGTCCAGCCCCGACAGGTTGACGGTCGTGGAGAACGAGTGCGAACTGTTCCCCTGGATCATCGTAACGGTCAGAGTATTCGAACCGTTGTACGAAAGTTCGATCAAGCAGGGAACCGTGCTGGAGGAAATGTCGATCGGACTGGCCGTGGAAAACACGGGGGCCGCCGACCCCACCGTGACGGCGACCTGTGTCCCGCCAGTGTTCGCATTGTAGTTATTCCACGAGAACCGCAGCGCCGGACTTTGGCCTGAACCGTACCACGCGGAACCGCTGAACGAAGTGCCGGCCGTCTGGATCATGAACGATCCGCCGTCAGTCTCGGTGGCCGTCTGGTTCGTGTAGGTGAACGACGTCGTCCACGGCTTGCTGGACAGTCCGCTGACCGGCGTGCCATACCAGACACCGTTGTACATGTTGTTCGCGTTGGTCAACGTCAGCACGTCGTTCGCGATCGTGCTGGCCGCGCCCGAGCTATTCGCGACGTGCCAACCGGTGCCATTGCCACCGAATCCCGCGACGGACGCGGACGTCACGCCGGCAACGTAGCCTTGCGTAGCGTACGCCAGGCTTGATCCGCTGCCCGAGGACGTGAGCAGCACGCCAATCGGCGCCTGCCAGGATGCGGTCAGCGACACGTTGACGTCCCCGGTATTCGCCGGCGGCACGACAATGTTCGCCAGCATGCTCTTGCTCGAGTCGAGATGGGTCGAGTTGTATCCGCCCGCGAGCGCCGACAGTCCGGCGAAATCCAGGGATACCTGCGTGGTCGTCGACAGCGAATCGTTCCACGCGTTGGGCGTCAGAGTCAGCGAGTAACCGGAGGTGCTTCCCACCCAGGTCGAGACAAAGCTGGGCGTGAACACTCCGGTGCCAGCCGCCCACGAAATCAGCGAGTCCAGGTCGCCGGGAACATCCGTCACGAGATCGTCCTCGATCGACTCCACGAACGGATCCGCGAAATTCGTCAGCGACTCCAGGTTCTCGCCGAGGAACGGCAACGGATTCACCAGGTAGCCAGCCGTGTCGGTGGCTCCCATCGCATCCGACACCGTCTCGAACGATGCCGCGACGTCGGCCGCGTCCACATAGAGCAACCCTTGCGCTCCACCCCAGTTCGCGTCGGTAAAGTCGCCTGTGAACTGGCCACTCGATCCCGCTGCCGTGAGCGTGATTTCCGGCGTACCCGTAAACCGGTTGCCGACCAGCGATTGCACCGAACTGCTCACCGCCGCCGACATGGTGAGGTCGTACGAATCGATCTCGGCCGTCGTTGACCCGTTGTCGGCCAGCAGCTGGTCGTTGGTCAGGATCGCCTGCCAGGAGTCGAACGACTGGTAGGATCCCGGCGTCGTCTGGAGCGTGAAGTTGATGTCAGGCGTGAAGTCCTCGGCTGTGAGGTTCACATCCACGTAGCCGACCTGTGCCGATCCGGTAAAGCCGGGTGTGGATGAGGTGCCGATGAGGTCCATGGCCAGTTCGATGTTGCCCAGCTTGACCTCACCGATATTGGCCACCGACCAGGCCGAGGACGGGAACAGCGCCTGGCCGACCAACGAATCGTTGGGAGCCGTCGACATGTACCAAAGGAGCGGTGCGTTGAGTGCCGTCGGCATCACGATCGCCAGGTTCTCGGCCAGTGCCTCGGTCGGCGAGTCCGTGGAAAGCAGCGGCGAAAGATAGCTCTGCAACGTATACGCATCCGCCGTCGTCTGACCATTGCCACCGGTCAGGCCTCGGGAGGCAATGTCGGCCAGGTTGGTCAGCTGATCGATGATCTGGTACTGGAGGCTCACACCGCTTTGCGACGACGTCGAGGTTGACCAGTAGGACCCGTCGTTGGCGAAGTAGAACACATGCTGCGTGGACGACGGACCCTGCGGCGCCACCGAGATGTCCACCGTCGGCGGGTCGATCGTCACCACCGGGCTGACGTAACCGGATCCGAAACTCGTGAACACGAGATCCACGATCTGTCCGCCTTCCATGATGGCGTACGCGGCCGCGCCCGATCCGCCACTCGCACTGTCCGAAATCGTCACGTTCGGGACCGACTGGTAGAGCACGCCCGAATCGGTAATCTGGGCCGACTGCACACCATTGGTCACGATCGCCGTCGCGGTAAGCGGCGGCGCGATTGTCACTGTCGGCGTCGAGGTGTACCCGCTGCCAGCCGAGTTGATCTCGACCGAAGTCACACGGCCGTTGAGTACATAGGCCGTGGCCGTCGCGCCGCTGCCTCCACCGCCCGTGATGGTGACCACGGGAGCCGTGTCGCTGTAGTACTGGCCCTGGTTCGTCAACGTGATCCCGGTAACCTGCCCGCCCGCCACCCTCGCGGTGGCCGTGGCAGGCGCGTTGAAGCCGGTCACGCCGGCTACCGAGAACTGAATCGTGGTGTTGGAGCTGAAACCGCCGTTCAGCACGGACGGAGGTCCGATGGTCACCACCGGATTCACATAATCACTGCCGCCCGACGTGATCGTCAGTCCGGTCACGACGCCGGCGGAGGAGACGGTCGCCGTCGCGGTCGCTCCACTGCCCTGCCCGCCCGCGTCGGTGATCCTCACCGTCGGCAATTGGGATGCCGAGTAGGTCGATCCACCGGAGGTCAGGACAAGCGCCGAGACCACGCCGTTGCTGGCGGTGGCAGTAGCCCTGGCCTGGTTGTCGTTCAGCGTGATGCCGCTGATCAGGCCCGAATCGTCGGTCAGCACGGTCGCCGTCACGCCGACTCCCGTAGCGTCCTGGATGGTCGCCGTCGGCACGGCCATCGAAGGCATGGCGGTGCCCGTGACGACCGTCGGAGGTGCGATCGTCACGCGTGGACGCACGTAGTTCGCTCCGCCCGCCGCGATCGTGACGCCCGTCACCACGCCCCCGGAAACCGTCGCCGTCGCGGTGGCTCCCGAACCGTTTCCGCCCGCGTCCGTGATCGTGACCGTGGGCGCGGTCGCGTAGTATTGGCCCGCTGAAACAACCGAGACACTCGTGATCCTGCCGCCGGACCAGCGGGCCACCGCGGTGGCCGGCGTGTTGCTGCCGGAAACGGTGAACACGGGCGAAGTGTACCCCGAACCGGGTTTCTCCAGCGTGACGCTCTGCAACCGTCCCGTGTTGGGATCCAGGTTCGCCACCGCCGTGGCCCCCGTTCCGGTGCCGCCGGCGTCGGTAATCGTCACCGTGGGCGCCGTCGTGTAGACCTGCGTGCCCGCCGACACGTTGATCACGTTGGAGACGTACCCCGAGATGCCGAAACGCTGGATGCTCGGCGACACCTCGATTCCCGACAATACGCGGGTGGTCACCGGTTGGGCGTTCGCCTGCCGCTGTCGGTTGGGCAAGGACGCTCCCGAGGTCATCACCGACGCATCCATGTTCAGCGTGAACTGACGCGTGGCGGTCATCGACACCGGCACCTCCTCGGCTCCCGTCAGCGACAGGTCGACGATCCCCGGGATCGCCAGATCCGAGATCGCCTCGGACTCGATCTCCACCTCGCCACCCGTCGTCGTGATGTCCGCGTAGCTGACTCCCACCGCGAACGCGCCGTCATACTGGACGCTGGCGAGCCCGCCGTATCCGGCTTCCTGCGCCGCCTCGGTGAGGAACATGCAGGCGTAGGTCGTACCGGCCGTGACACCCACCTGACTGCCGGTGGCCGAAGACGCGAATACCTTGCCCACGGCCAGGCCCGTGCCCAGTCCACTGGACGCCAGCCAACTTCCGCTCGTGGTACTCGACGCGCGGCCCACCACTCCCGTGAACGCGGCCGTCGGCGTGATGCCGCCCCCGTTGGCGATCTCCACCTGGACGGTCGAGAATCCCATCACATACTTCACCGACGACGAAAGCCCGGAAAGCAGCGACGGCGCGAACTCCACCTTCAACGAATGGAATCCCGACGTGGTCACCTGCTGCGAAGTGGCGGCGCCGACCAACGTGTAGGTCG
>JBIIEC010000275.1:0-8334 GCA_044238045.1 Pirellulaceae bacterium
GATCCGATGGCAGCTCGCCCAACCGCTCCCGCAGGTGCGACAGCGGCAGGTTGAGACTCCCCGGCAGATGGTTGGCCTCCCACTCCTTCTCCGTGCGGACATCCACGACCTGCGGGGCCCGCGCGGAATGCAGCAGTTCGTCCAGCGCGACCGCCGTCACGCGGTCGATCTGACCGATGAGATCGGCCCGAGTGCGAAGCGCCTCCATGCCGTCTCGCAGGTAGCCCACCACGTTGTCAAAGCCAATCCGCCCCAACCGCGTGATCGCCTCTTCCTCGCCGCCCTGGTCGCAGACGACCACGATCGGCGAATCATGGTTGAGCAACGTTCCACACCAGGTCGCGTACTTGCCTCGCAAAGGGATGCTGAGCGTTCCCTCCAGATGCGCACCCTCGTAGTCGATGCCGTCCCGCACGTCCAGCAGCTGCGCGCCGCTCGATCGCAATCGCAACACCTCGTCCAGGTCCAGCGCCTTGCGCGACCGATCCAGCGTCTCGTCCAGGTTCGAACGCTCCTGGCGATTCAAGACGGCGTCATGCACAAAATAGCTCGGCGCCTCCGGCTGCTCCGCCGTCACGATCGCCTTGAACTGCTCGCGCGACATCGGCTGCAGTGCGTAGTTGAAACGCTTCTGCTCGCCAATCGTTGACACGGTCTCATCACTGAGGTTCTTGCCGCACAGCGACCCGGCCCCGTGCGCCGGATAGACCAGCGTCTCGTCCGGCAGCTTCATCAGTTTTTCGGTCAGCGAATGGTACAGCATGTCGGCCAACTCGTCGGCAGTGACGCCGATGGACGCCAGCAGGTCGGGACGCCCTACGTCACCAATGAAGAGCGTATCGCCGGTCAGTACCGCATGCGGCTGGCGAGGATTCTTGGCCAGGTCGTAGACCAGCAGCGAGATGCCTTCCGGCGTGTGGCCGGGCGTTTCCAGCACCTCGATGCGCACGTCCCCGAATTCCACCGAGTTCCCGTCCCCCATGCGATCGAAGGGAAACTCCGCTTCGGCCCGCCGCCCCAAGTGGATCGTCGCTCCCGCGCGGTCCCGCAACTCGATGTGACCCGCGAGGAAGTCGGCGTGGAAGTGCGTGAGGAACACATGCTTGATCCGATAGCCGCCCGCTTCGGCGTCGCGCACATACTGCTCGACATCACGCTGCGGATCGACCACCACCGCCGTCTTGGTCCGTTCATCGGCAATCAGGTACGAAGCATGGGAGAGGCAACCGAGATAGTACTGCTTCAACAGCATGGCAAGGATCTCCTGGGAATCCATCGATTCAGGGGTGCGTTTGGCCAGACCCGGCGGACACTCACCGAGAGCAGCAACCGCCGCCCTGCGTCGCGGCAGCCGACTTCGGTGCCTGGTTCCACGGCATGCGGCCCAGCATCATGGCCATGCCGCAGGTATCGGTGACACCGGCGAAGACCAGACCGGCGCCGATAAAGGCCGAGAGCCCGAACCAGCGAGGATCCACGAAGTACCCCAGCAGCGAACCGGCCAGCGCCAACGCCCCGGCGCAGATGCGCACCTGGCGTTCCAGCGAAATCACCTTCTTGCCTCGCAACACCGGCACCCCCGCCGCGTCGCAGGCCATCGTCCCGCCCTCGATGTTCACCACATTCGAGATCCCGGCCGCAATGAACTTCTCGCACGCCTGCTTCGCACGCGATCCAGACCGGCAGATCACATAGAGCGTCTGATCGGCCGATCCGTTGCGGGACGCCTGCACGGCGGCCGGATCCAGTCGGTCCAGCGGCACGTTGCGCGCACCCACCACATGCACCTCCCCGAACTCCGCAGGAGTCCGCACATCCAGCAGGTCGGGAGCGGCCCCCGAGCGACACAGGTCACCATACTCGCGAGCGGTTATCGTCTTCACCATGGTCTGGCTCCTTTTCTCCGTGGCAGCCTGCGCGGCCGCCGTCTTGGTAAGTGAATTATTCGTACGAGCCCGCAACGATTCCCAGGCTCGATCTCCACATTCGCTGCACTCGGCGGCCAACCGTCCAAGCTCACTTCATGCCGCAACTTCACGGGCCGCCGCCACGGCTTCAGGAGCGGCCCGCGGAGCCGCCGCCAAATCGCGCCTCGATGCAGGCCATCAACGATCCGAGGTGTTTTTCGGCGATCGCGTAGTACACGCAACGCCCCTCCTTGCTGGAATCCAGAAACCCGCAGCGCTGCATCAATCGCAGATGCTCCGAAGCCATCGGGCTGGTGATCTCGCAGGCATCCGCCAGCTCCCCCACCGTAAACTGCCCCTGCAGCAGCATCTGGATCATCCGCAAACGGTGAGGATGGGCGATGGTCCGCAGGCATTCGGCCGCCTGCCCCAAGGCCTCCAGACTCGTCAGCTTGATTCGCGTTTTCCCCGCCATGTCCGGCCCTCCACTTGCAAATATATCGACATGTTCCGATATGTCAATGAACGATTCCGCACGGATCCGGCCCGCCGTTGGCCCGACGAGCGGCGGGATCTAGAATGGCAAGGATGCCAGCAGCTATCTGCCAGCAGTCACCCCAACCTGCCAGACCGTTTAAGCCACAAGCGGCCCCGGAAAACGCCCATGCTGACCATCAACCCGGCCACCGAGGAACCGCTCGGCGACTACCCCGAAATCGCGGACTCCGAACTGCAGGATCGCCTGGAACAGGCCGCCACCACGTTCGCCGCATGGAGCCGCTCGCCGCTGCACGAACGCCGCCTCAGGATGCGGCGGCTCGCGGAACTCCTGCGCAAACAACAGGACCAGCACGCACGCTTGGTTACCCGGGAGATGGGCAAGCCGCTGGCCCAGGCCTCCGCCGAAGTGGCCAAGTGCGCAATGGCGTGCGACTATTTCGCGGAACACGCCGCAGGATTTCTGGAACCGGAAATCGTGGGTACGCAGGCGGCCGCCAGCTATGTTCGCTTCGATCCGCTCGGCCCCATCCTGGCCGTGATGCCGTGGAACTTTCCCTACTGGCAGGTCTTCCGCTTCGCGGCACCCGCGCTGATGGCCGGCAACGTCGGACTACTCAAACATGCCAGCAACGTCTCGGGATCGGCGGTCGCCATCGAACGCCTGTTCGCGGAAGCCGGTTTCCCGGCCGGCGCGATGACAACGCTGCTGGTCAACGCGGCACGAGTCTCCGAAATCATCGCCCACCCCTCCATCGCCGCCGTGACTCTCACCGGCAGCGAATCTGCCGGACGCGCCGTCGCCGCCACCGCCGGACAGCATCTGAAAAAAACCGTCCTCGAACTCGGCGGCTCCGATCCCTTCATCGTCCTGGCCGACGCCCACCTGCCCGAAGCCGCGCGACAGGCCGTCCAAGCGCGACTCGTCAATTCCGGCCAGAGCTGCATCGCCGCGAAGCGATTCATCGTCGAAGAGTCCGTCGCGGCGGAGTTCGAATCGCTCTTCGTCGAACACTTCCGCAACCTCCGCGTCGGGGATCCCCTGGATCCTGCCACGCAGGTCGGTCCCCTCGCCCGAGCCGACCTGCTGGACGACCTGGACGACCAGGTCCGACGCTCCGTGCAGGCCGGTGCCGAATGCGTCCTGGGTGGACACCGGATGGACGGACGCGGGTATTTCTACGCACCGACGATCCTGCGCGGCGTCCGCCCCGGCATGGCCGCGTTTGATGAGGAGACGTTCGGCCCCGTCGCGGCTCTCGTGCGGGCTCGCGACGCCGAGGAGGCCCTGGCGTTGGCCAATCGCAGCCGATTTGGCCTGGGAGCCAGCCTATGGACCAGCAACCTGGAACGAGGCCAGCAATGGGCGGAACGGATTGAAGCCGGCTGCGTCTTCCTCAACGCCCCCGTCGTTTCCGACCCGCGCCTGCCGTTCGGCGGCATCAAGGCCTCGGGCTACGGCCGCGAACTCTCCAGCTTCGGCCTCCGCGAGTTCGTGAATATCAAATCGGTCTGGTGCGAAAGCGGCTCGCCCTAAGGCCCACTGCCAAGGCGACGCCCTTCCCGGTACGGTCTTCCCCAACCATCCACGGAAGCCCGCGACGACAGGTTGCCCCAAACGCCAAGCGGCGTTACCCTACGATCCACGCAGGCAAGGTCGCCGTGGCGAGTTGCGCAACCGACGCGTAGGCAGGAGCCACTCTCCGGGTCATCCCTGACCACTCCTTTCCCCTCCCTCGGCGCCTCAAGGCCCTGCCTGGTCTGCGTCGGATACGGCATCTCCGTTAGCACCTTAGTTTCGTTCGCACACTCCATGGAGAAATGACTCATGCCCATGTCAAAGCGTTTTGTGGCCGAGCTGCTCGGCACGTTCTGGCTCGTATTCGGCGGCTGCGGCAGCGCTGTGCTGGCCGCGAAGTTTCTGGCGATGGAAGGCACGACGCCTTTGAATCTCGGCATCGGACTGGTCGGCGTCAGCCTCGCGTTCGGCCTGACCGTCCTGACGATGGCCTATGCCATCGGACATATCTCCGGCTGCCACCTGAATCCGGCGGTGACCGCCGGATTGATCGCCGGCGGTCGTTTCAAGGCGGCTGAAGCGGTGCCTTATATCGTGGCCCAGGTCGTCGGCGCGACGCTGGCTGCCGTGGTGCTGAAGACCATCGCCTCCGGCCAAAGCGGCTTCGCCATCGATCCAACCTCGGCCGGCGCCTTCGCGACCAACGGCTATGGACCGATGTCGCCGGGCGGCTATGAGCTTGTCGCCTGCTTCGTGGCGGAGGTCGTCCTCACGTTCTTCTTCCTGCTGATCATCCTTGGCTCGACCGACCATCGCGCTCCGGCCGGCTTCGCACCGATCGCCATCGGCCTGGGCCTGACGCTGATCCACCTGATCGGCATTCCGGTCACCAACCTGTCGGTGAATCCGGCACGCAGCACGGGTCCAGCGTTGATCGTGGGTGGAGCGGCCTTGCAGCAGTTGGCCCTCTTCTGGGTCGCGCCGCTCGTCGGCGGTGTGCTTGCCGGCATCGTCTACCGCAGCGTCTTCGACGATCGCGCTTAGCAGCCCGCTCGATTCCTCACCGGGCTAACGGCAACCAACGCACGCTTCCCTGCCAAACGCCAGGGAGGCGTTGCCACGCATGCCCGGTCCATCGGTTGCGCCGGCAACACGGCACCGGCGCGCTTCCGGCTCTTGCGCGGCGAGCCACGGCGCAACGCATCAGGGCTTGCGCAGCGCCGTCACCCAGATCGAATCAAAGCTGGCGTTCAGGCGCGGCGGAGTGAGTGCACGGCGTTCCAGCGTACCCGGCGGTGAGCCCGCCTGCGCGTCGGTTGGCACGAGCGTGCCACGAATGCGGATCGGCCCCGAGAAGGGACGACCATCGGAGCTGATGCGGAGCGTCACCTTGTCGGCCGTCTCGCCGGCAGGTTCGGACACTACGGCTTCGGCCTGCAGCCCCGCGGGCAGGCCGACCGCTTCCACACGAATCGCACCAATCGCCCCCTCGGGCCCGTTGCGGCGCGTCACACCCACCACGCACTCCACCGGTTTATCGTGTGGGACAACCAGCGTCTCGGCCGGCAACGCCAGCGCGAAATCCGAGTGCTCGGCGCGGACCGTCAGTTGAAAACCGTGTCGGTCGCTGGCCTTGCGGAATCGATCGCGCACACGAATGCGATAGACGCCGTCTGCAGGAGCCGTGAACCGCACCAGCGCATCTTGGGGATTCTCCGACGCGGCCGACTCGACGACGATCTTGCCTTCGCTATCCAGCAGTTCCACGCGCGGCACAAGGTCTAGGTGCAGGCCGGGGGATTCCACAAGTACCACGATGGGCTGGTTCGCCTTCAAGGCCACGCGATACTCCTTGGCCCCGCGCGGTTCGCGCAGCCAGTCGAACAGCACGCTGTCGAGTTTCAAGAGCGGTCCGGCCTGCGGATCACTGGTCGGCTCGATCGCCTGCAGTTCCGCCACGCGGCGTACTCGCACCGCGCCGGCGAGCCCCTCGGCATGGACAAGTCCCCACTGCGTGTCGGCCACCAGCCGGCCGTCGGTATTCGCCTCGCGCTCGCGATGACCCTCCAGAACATGATCGTCCCAGGCGGCCACGGTCTGCCGCGGATGCGTCAGCAGGTTCCGGCCGAACAGCTCCACCTGGCCCTGGTCGCGCATCGCGAGCGTCATGGGCCGCGTGTGTTCCAGGAATCCTCCCGTGGTCAGCGTCAGGCGATAGACATAGTTGGTGCCACCGCGAAACTGGATGCTCGTGTCGGGAGTTGCGGGGAACGCGAATACGCGCACTACGTACGTACCGGCGCGTCGCGGCGTGAACGCCAGACGCGGATCGAGGCCCACTTCGTCGTGGTTCTCGGCAAGCACCGTGCCTTCGGGCGTGACCACCTGCAGAATCGCGTCCATCGGCGCGCCGAGCCGTGTATTCGCATCGAGGGCGACGACCAGGGTCTGCCAGGCCTGCAGTGAAATGGCGAACGCATCGACATCGCCATTCTCCTTGAGGAGCCCGTTCACGGTCACCGGCGACTCCTGCAGCACCTGGGCCGCACGCGCGCTGTTGTTCGGCTCCTGTTCCACGACCTCGCGTAGGCCGCCAATCAGCAAGGGCATCGAAGTGGACGCGCCTTCGGAGTTGTAGAGTCGCAGCCAGATGCGATCGGCGGGCAGGTCGGCGGGCACCGTCAACTCCACCTGCCCCGCTTCCTTGCCGGGAATCGCGCTCACGCCGGGGGCCCAGAGCGCGACCGGCCAGGCGAAGTCACCCTGGCAGGTCACGACGACGGTCGAGCCTCGTTGGGCTCCCGCCGGAAAGACCTGCGTCAGCGTGGGTGCCGCCGCGAAGGCCTGCGTCGAAGCCACCAAGCACGCCGCCTGTGCCAGACACAGTGTCGCGCGACGCACGACTCCTCGAACACGATTGGTTGCCCGGTACGCTGCCACAGAGACTCCGCTTACATGATTTCCGCGATGGGGCGCGAATCGCTCACCAGATGGGTCGGCCGGCCCGCGCTGTTGTAGATGATCTTGTCCGGGTCGATGCCGAGCTTCCGGTAGACGCTCGATACGAGATTCTCCGGAGCGTACACATTCTCGACGGCCGCGTATCCGCTGCGATCGGTGGCTCCGACCACGCGTCCGCGCGGCGTGCCGCAACCGGCGATGAGTACCGACATGGCGTTGGACCAATGGTCACGCCCGGGCGTGGTGCTGCCGGGCAGGGTCGTGATGGCCGGCGTGCGACCGAACTCGCCCATCACCAGGACCAGCGTTGTTTCGAGCAGCCCGCGCTGATCGAGATCCTCGATCAGCGCCGCAACCACCGACTCAAACTGCTGCCCCTGCTTGCGGAAGGCGGGGAAGATGTTCGAGTGATGATCCCAGCCGCCATCGTTGAGCGTGACGAAGGGCACGCCCGCCTCCACCAGGCGACGGGCCAGCAGGGCCCGCTGGCCCAGCGGATTCCGCCCGTACGCGTCGCGAACGCTGTCGGGCTCGCGATGGATCTCAAAAGCCTTTTGGGCTTCGGGCGAGGTGATCAGCGCCATGGCCTGCTGGAAGTTCTCATCCACGCCCAGCACCGGATCGCCGGCGGAACGATCCCGGAAACGAAGCATGGCGTCGAGGTTCTTCCGCAGGTCGCGTCGCGCGATGGCCCGGCCATCCTCCAGCCCCTTGGGAATGGTGACGTCGCGAACCTGGAAGGCGGCCTGGTTGGGATCGTCGGCGACTTGGAACGGAGCGTGCCTCGCGCCGAGGAAGTTCGGTCCACCCGACCGTGTCATCGACGGCATCGTGAAGTAGGGTGGCAACCCGTTCTGCGCGCCGCGCTCGTAAGAAACCACGGAGCCCATGCTGGGATGGAAACTCACGAACGCACCGCAGCTCACCGGAATGCGCGTCGGAGCGCCCGTCATCATGTAGTGGTTGCCCGCTCCATGGTTATTCTGGTCATGGCGCACCGACCGGATGATCGTCAGCTTGTCGCTGATCGCCGCCAGCCGCTGCATGTTCTCGGAGAAGTGCATCCCCGGCACCTTCGTCGCGATCGGCCGGAACTCGCCGCGAATCTCGGCGGGCGCCTCGGGCTTCGGATCGAACGTCTCGAAATGACTCGGACCGCCATCCAGCCAGATCAGGATGCAGCTCGTCCGCGGCTTGGCCGCCAGCGGCGTGGGCGTGGCGTCGGCACGCCTACGCAGGGCATCGACGAATCCGCCGCCCAGCAGCGCGCCCAGCCCCAGCTTCAGGCAGTCCCGGCGTTTCACTCCCTCGCAGTTGCGATGAATGGCCATCGTTCCATCCTTTAATCAATAAACAGGAATTCCGGAGTGTTCAGCAGGGCCCAGAACAGGTCCTCGACCGCCGCGCGACGCTGCTCGCGCGCCGGCAGCGTCGCCACCGCCGTGGTAA
>JBIIEC010000276.1:0-8307 GCA_044238045.1 Pirellulaceae bacterium
AAGTTGAAGCTGAAACCGTCTGCGGGACGATCGGTACCACCGCCCACGCGGAGATCAGCCGTGATCGAGAACGCCTTCAACGCTTTGCCCTTCCCCAGGTCCGGGAAGACGATCGCGCCGGCTTGGTTGTTCGCCGCATCGGTCACGCTGAGGTAGCCCGAGTTGTTCACGCCACCATCGTTGCGCCACTCCGAGGTTCCGAAGAACGTCACGCCTTGATTGGACGGATCGGTCTCGAAATTGAGCTTAAAGACTTCCGCTCTCGCTTCGGAGACCAGAAGCGCCAGCGCGAGGCTGGCCAAAGTTCCACGAATTCTCATACACCCCACTCCCGTTAACTCAAAGAAGATTGGCAAGTACAGAAGCACAAAAAGTCAGACCTTGGACTGCAAAAAAGTCCGACGTGGCCATTCGTCCGGATGGGATCGCATCGCCAAGGGTCTTGGCGGAACGCGATGGACAAAGCACGTCAGGGCTCCAAAAGCCCCTACTTTTTATCCAAAAAATGGGCTGGAGCAAGAAAATTCATGAAGAGTTCCGGAGGAAACAGCGAGCGAGCCCCGTCCGGCCAGGGGGCATTCAGAAACCTGAACACACCCCCCATGGGGGCTGGCTGAGTTGTCAATTTCCTTGAACACAGCCGCTCCCGCGGGCGACTCGACGGGGACTCCCGCAGCGTCGACCGCGACCCGTGCCGAGGATGGCACGGGGTTCCGGATGGTCGAGACGCTGCCGCGCCGAGGGGCGGGCCGTTGTCGCGGGACCGGGGATCGCATCGCGGGACGACGGAGGCTGTGCGGAAAAGTGGCCCGGAAAAGTGGCCGGCCTACTCCGCGTGCGGTGGGGATTTCGAGCCGCCGAAGTGTCGACCGCGGTTGACGCTTTCAAGAGCCTCGAATGGCGGGTGGGTTGGCGGCACAAGCACGCTCCTGAACGGATGCGGAATCAAAGAACTCAAGGCCTTGCCGGCGTGGAGTCGGTGTCGTGAGGCAGCGTTCGGAGTTCTGATCATCGCCGGTCGCGATCAGCGAAATGCCCCGGGTAGATGCCCGCTCGCCGTACGAAGTTCGCGAGCACCCGAAAAAACATGCGGACCACCGGGGCCACTTGTCGCGTATCAGGTAACGGCGACCGTCATGAAATGCAGCCAATGTGGCTGAGCGACGGACCCGAGAGGTTCGGAAATGGGACTCGAAGTGGGAGGCAAGCCGGCCAGGCGATGAGCCGCCTGGATGCCTCCATGGCTGCCTTCCCCGTGGTCCTTGACGCCGTCGGACAGTCGCCGCGTCAGGAAACAAAGACCGCGTCACACGATCGAGAACTCCCATTTCCCCAAGCGCCCACAGGAGATGTACCGCCATGATTTACTTCGCTTCGTTTACCGTTCTGGCCACGCTTCTGTTCTACGCGGACGTCCTGTGCTCCCTGCGAAACCAGGCCGGCTTGGACTCGGAGTAGATGCGGCAAGAAGCCTTCAGAGGAGGGGGCAGGTCGAACCTGGGAACGCTGCCACTGACGTGACCTGTCCCCTCTTCGTTGCTCATGGCCTTGCCCCGGTCGGGCCGTGCTTTTCTGGTCGTGTACCGTGCTTGTCCCGCCGTGCAGACCTTCCGTGCAGACTCATCGCGCCCGATGCGCAGCTTTCCGGGAACTCCGAGGGGGGTGGATTCGTGGTTCCCACTGCATTCCGCATCGGACGGAAGCTTCCCGCACAGAGAGTGGACACACAGAGAACGCTGAGGCGTTTTGATTGCCAATCGACGAGGGATCGGCATTGAGCCGCCCCCACCGAACACGCGACGGACTGGAGGGCGAAAACGGCGATCGAAACAGCGGTGGGTCGACGCGCGTGCGGCATGCGGATCATGCCTGCTTTATTGATTCACCGCCTCGCCGCGTGGGCGTGAAACCCTTCGCGCGCGGGTTCCCCGACTCGTCCGCGGTACCGACCTGCCTTCTGGCCGCTTCTGGCTCACAGCTCCTCGGGGTGGATCCATTGCCGCGTGACGGGCGGCCGATAGCTGGCGAGTTGCTCCAGCAGGTCGACGGGGCAAGCGGCCTCGACGAGCATCTGGCGATGGAGCGGCTGCAGGAAGCCTTGGTTCGTGACATGATCCAGGAAGCCCACGAGCCCATCGAAGAAGTGCTCCAGGTTGAGCAGCCCGCAGGGTTTGCGATGCAGGCCGAGCTGTCCCCAGGTCCAGATCTCGAACAGTTCATCGAGCGTCCCGATCCCACCGGGCAGGGCGATGAACGCGTCGGATAGCTCGGCCATCAGGGCTTTCCGTTCGTGCATGGACCCGACGACATGCATCTGGCTGAGGCCCGGGTGAGCCAGTTCGCGGTCGGCAAGGGCCTGCGGGATGACTCCGATCACCTGCCCACCCAGTTCGAGCACGGCGTCGGCCACAACGCCCATCAGCCCCACCCCGCCACCTCCGTAGACCAGTTGCAGGTCACGTTCCACGAGCACCCGGGCCAGCGCGCGAGCCCCCTCGGCAAACTCGGGTCGCACGCCGGTGCTGGAACCGCAGTAGACGCAGACGCTTTTCATCGAAAACTCCCCCCGGGTGGCCTGCCGGGCGTGCCCGCTCCTATCGTACATTCTACGTCCGTGCCTACTGCAGAGGACGGCGGTGAGACGCATGTCGCCATCCGCCGTCTCTTAGTTCTGGATGCTCGATTGGATATCCTGCAAGCCCCCCTGGTTCCCCGCGATCACCCGGCCCGCGCGCGGCAGCTGCGTGTGCGCGCCGTGCAGCGGAGACTCGCCGATCAGCGAAACGCACCACGCGCAGTTCATCCGCGGCCCGAGCCGCGTAAAGCATAATAGCGGCTCGACCTGGGCTATGCCGTGCGGATCAACAACCTCCGCAATGGCGGTGGACGGAACGGAACGAACGTGCTCAACAGCACGACCGTCACCTCCGACGGGACCGATGCCGCAGCACTCGACACGCTCTTCGGCCAGCTGGGCAACGACTGGTTCTGGCGACTCGACAACGACACGATCGGAGACCTCGACGGGACCGGGGCCGAGACGGTCAACTGAGCGGTCGCTGACCCGATGGCGGCACACGGATCGGCCGCGAGGAAAAAGGCCAAAAACGATCGCAGCAGAAAATGTGCCTGCTGCAAACGGTTACGTCAGGAGGGGGCGGATCACGCGGCCGTGGACGTCGGTCAGGCGCATGTCGCGGCCGCCGAAGCGGAACGTCAGGCGCTCGTGGTCCAGCCCCAGGCAGTGCAGGATCGTGGCATGGATGTCGTGGATGTCCAGCCGGTTCTCCACCGCGCTCATACCCATCTCGTCGGTCGTGCCGTACGTCATCCCGCCTCGCATGCCGCCGCCGGCCATCCAGATCGTGTAACCGCTCACGTGATGGTCGCGTCCGTCGTTCCCCGAACTGTGCGGCGTGCGTCCCATCTCGCCCGCCCACACAACCAGCGTCTCGTCCAGCAGCCCCCGTCGCTTCAAGTCCACCAGCAGGGCGGCCACCGGCTGGTCGGTGATCCGCGCGTTTTCCGCGTGCCGCAATCGCAACTCGCCATGCTGGTCCCACGGACTATTATTCGCGTGCGTGTTCGGGCACGTCACCTCCACGAATCGCACCCCCGCTTCCACCAACCGCCGCGCTCGCAAGCACTGCAGCGCATAGTACTTGTCGTAGTCGTTCGCGCGATCCACGCCATACAGCCGCAGCGTCTCCGCCGTCTCGCCCGCCACGTCGCACAGGTCCGGCACCAGCGTCTGCATCCGCGCCGCCGTCTCGTAGTTGAGGATGCTCGACTCGATCTCCTGCGAGCCCCCCTGCCCTGCCGCGAACGCCGAGTCCTGCTCCCTCAGGAACGCCAGCTTCGACTGCTGCACATCCCGTTCATCGGCGGCCGTGATGTTGTCGACCGGCGTGCCCTTCGCGCGCACCAGTGTCGCCTGGTGCGATGCGGGCAAGAAGGAGCTCGCGAAGTTCTGGAAGCCGCCGTTCGGGATCCAGTCGTTGTTCAACAGCACATAGCCCGGCAGCTGGTCATTCTCGCGTCCCAGGCCGTACGACACCCACGACCCCACGCTCGGTGCCGCCGCGATCGCGCGGCCCGTGTGCAGCAGCAGCGCCTGCGCGCCGTGCAGCGGAAACTCGCCAACCAGTGAACGCACCACGCACAGTTCATCGACGACCCGAGCCGCGTGGGGAAACAGTTCGCTGACCCACAGGCCCGATTCGCCGTGCTGCTGGAACTTCCAGGGACTGCCGAGCCACTTGCGTCCCGCGCTGACCGCCTGCGACAACGGATCGGGCCGCCATTTCGCCGGCTGCCCGTCTCGCTTCGACAGCTCCGGCTTCGGATCGAACGAATCGACCTGCGAAACGCCACCGTCCATGAACAGGAAGATCACCCGCCGCGCACGCGGCTTCGCGTGCGGCATATTTTCCGAGACACTCGACAGCTGGCCATTGGGTGGCGCGGCGTTCGTCGCCTGCGCACCGGCGAGTGCCTGGTAGGCCAGCCAGCCGAACCCCAAGCTGCTCTGCTGCAGGAAGCCGCGTCGCGTTCGCGCCGCCGGCTGGTGTCCGGGACAGCCGCGGCGTCCTTTGTCAGTGTCCCTACGGAACATAGACGAACTCCTTCAGATTGAAGATCGCGTGCGCCGCATCCTGCCAGGCTGGCTGGCACTGCAGCAGCGTATCGGCATCGCGGGCCTCGTCCCCCGCTCCGCCATCCGGTGCACCCGCCACCGCCGACTGGCCCGCGTGCAGTTCAACGCTTCGTTCCACCAGCCGCACGAGTCGCTCCACTTCGTCCGGCCTCGGCTCGCGCGACAGCCCTCGCTGCAGCATCGCTGCGGCCCGCCGTTCTACCGACGTCGCGCCGTCGCTCATCTGTCGTTCGCTCCAGTGCTTGGCCATCGCCACGACGAACGGATCGTTCAGCAGCGCGAGCGCCTGGTCGGGCACGTTCGTGACGTCGCGTCGCCCCACCGTCTGCTTCGGCAGCGGCTGGTTGAAGATCGCCAGGAAGCGCGGCGGCTCCATCAGCGTCATCTCCAGGTACAGACTGCGACGACCCTCGCCATCCAGGGGACCGCAGAACAGGCGTTTCTGCGAGTCCTCTGCCGTACGGTGCGGCTCGACCGGCGGGCCCGCCAGGGTCACGTCCAGGCGGCCGCTCACGAACAGCATCGAATCGCGAATCGCCTCCGCTTCCAGCCGCTGCATCGGGCGATGGTGCCAGAGTCGATTCTCCGGGTCGGCCTGCACCGCCTCCGGATCGGCAACACTCTGTTGCTGCCACGTCGCGCTCATCACCAGGCGGCGAATCAGCTGCTTGGTCGACCAGCCTTCGCGGATGAACTCCCCGGCGAGGTAGTCGAGCAGTTCGGGATGCGTGGGAGGCTGGCCGAGGTGGCCGAAGTCGTCCGGCGTGCGCACGAGCCCTTCGCCGAACAGGTAGTGCCAGACGCGATTCACATAGACGCGCGCAGTAAGCGGGTTGGAGTCCGAAGCGATCTGGCGCGCCAGCTCCAGCCGGCCGCTGGAATTCGATCGCTCGCGTGTCGCGGCCACACCGAGCAACCGCGGCGCCGCCCGCTCGACCTCCTCGCCCAGTTCCGTATACGAACCGCGCACGCCCAGCCGCTCGTTACTCCCCTCGTCCCAATCAGCGATCGACCCCACGGTCTGGTCCGCCTGCAACTGCCGCTCATGCTGCCGATAGGCATCGACGAGCCGCGCCGCTTCGGCACTGCTTGCGCGATCGTTGGGAAGCAGGCCCAGTTGCAGGGCATCGTTCAACAGGCGGACGTCATCGCTGGAGCATTGCTGGTCGCGCCATCGCCCCACGGCCTCGCGGACCAGAGCCACCAGCCGCAGGGCCCAGTCGGGCTGTGACGCAAGATGGTCAGCGAAGAGCGGATCGAAGCGTTCCAGACCGTCGACCGGCCCCTGCCCCGCCGCGTGCTCATAGACGCGAGTGACCCCGAACCAGCTGCGTGGATCGGACTCGGCGGCCGCGCTGGAGCCTCCGTAGCCGATGCGCGGCGGGAAGTAGTTATTGAGCGACTTGGTGGCAATCTCCAGGTAGACCCGCCGCGGGCGCTCGTCGATACTGCCCTCCAGCGTATCGAAGTTGCCGGCCGTCTGCGTGTGCCACGTCGGCAAGGGCAGGTTGGGAAACGCCATGCGTTCGGGGTTCAGCGCGCGATCCACGATGAACGATAGCGACGCGAACTGGCCGGACGCCATCTCGAGTGAAATCGTACGCCGCTGCGTCGGATCGTACTGCGGACTCTGCAGCGAACCGGCCAGCCGCTGTGACCATGCATGCGAAAAACGACCTGCCGGCAGCAGGTGCTGCAGGACCGTTTCGCCTTCGTCGGTCACGACCAACTCGCCGTCCGCGACCAGGCCCCCGCGCATCCCGAGCCCATCCCACTGCCAGCCGTTCGGCCCCAGACCTTCCTGGCCACTTCCCGCGCGCGTGAAGTCGGCAACCAGCGTGAGATTCGCGCGGTTGGCCGCGCGGCGCCGGTCGGCTTCCCGCCGAAACTCGTCGGCAGGAACAGGCTGCGTCAGCGATCGGCGCCAGAAGCCGGCGAGGGAGGTCGGGAAGGCATCGGCCGGTTTATCTTCCGGAGCGATCGCGCGGATCCGCGCCGCCATGCCCTCGGGCGATTCGGCCGCCGCCAACCAGATGCGCGACATCTCCGCGCGCAGCTCTCGCTTCAACTCCCGCAGCCGATCGATCCTCGCCGCATTCGGATCGGCCGTCTCGAGCGACCGCGCGCTGAAACGGCTGCTCATCAGCACTCCCGCCAGCGCATAGTAGTCGTGTTGTCCGACGGCATCCAGTTTATGGTGATGGCACTGTGCGCACGCCAGAGTGGTGCCGAGGAACGCCTTCCCTACCGTGTCGATGGTGTTGCTGATCGCCTCCTGCCCCACGCCTTCGACCGCTGCGTTGTCGCCATGCCGCCGCTCGCCAAGCCGCAGCATCATCGGACCGATCAGCGACTCATTCACTCCGGTCTGGCGATTGATGCGAGGTGCGATTAGGTCCCCGGCCAGCTGCTCCAGGATCATGCGCTGGTAACTGACATCCTGGTTGTAGGCGCGCACCAGGTAGTCGCGATAACGCCAGGCATTCTTCGCGGGCACATCCCATTCGTAGCCGTGCGTGTCGGCATAATGCACGACATCCATCCAGTGACGCGCCCAACGCTCGCCATAATGCGGACTCTCGAGCAGTTCCTCGACGAATGCGCCGAAGGCTTCGGGCGACGTGTCGGCCTCCAGCTGAAGCACTCGTTCCGGCGCAGGCGGCAGTCCCGTCAACGCCAGGCTCACGCGCCGCGCGAGCGCCGCCGGCCGGGCGCGAGGTACCGGCTTTCGTCCCGCCTCCTGCAAGCTCGCCAGGATGAAGCGGTCGATCTCGTTGCGCGGCCACGACGCCAGGTTGTCCACGCGGCTGCCGAACGACGGGTTCGAGGATGCCGCTGCGGCCGTCGCTGGTGGTTGCGAAGCTGGCTTGTGCATCGGCGGTGAGACCACGGCCAGCGGGCGCAGACTCCACCAGTCGAGCCGTTCGCGGAAGGTCGACTCCCAGGCGACCGCCCCATCGCGAGGAACGACGGTTCCTTCGCGCGGATCGACGGCTCCCTGCCGAATCCATTCCTCCAGGTCGGCAATCACGGCTGCGGGAAGTCGATCGGCGTCTGGCGGCATGGCGGATACGCCGTCATCGTGTCGAATCGCGCGAATCAGCTGACTGTGCTCCGGCTGGCCCGGTACCACCGTCGGCTCGCCGGATTCACCGCCAGCCTGCCAACCCGCTCGCAGGTCGAGTCGCAGGCCTCCTCCGGGCGCATCCGATTCAGCGCCGTGACACGACTCGCAGTGCTCCACCAGCACCGGCCGCACTCGACGCTCGAAAAACTCCAAGCGTTCATCGGCCGCCAGCAGCACGTTGTTTTCCAATGACAGGCTGGCCAGCAGCGCGGCAAGAACCAGCATGGTCCGCAGCCATCCGCAGGCGAACACCCGCGCGGTATCGTGCCGTCGGCCACCCCGGCGTTCAGCAACGAGGCCGGGGACACGGCGAGCTTCGGTTTGGATCAAGGTTTGAAACACGGCGTGAGGCGGCGGCGGAAAAACACCGTCGGTAGTGCAGGAAGGAAGTTCGCGAGGCAGGAGTGCGCATTGTGTGCTCGGCCACTAGCGATTGCCAGCGGCAAGTACTTGCCGAAGCCGAAAAGTCGGTTTCTTCAGGGGCCAGGGGGAGATGCCCGGGGCTGGGCTGGGACGGAAGCTT
>JBIIEC010000277.1:0-8186 GCA_044238045.1 Pirellulaceae bacterium
TTGGTTCCGCGCGTGCGCAAGCAGGTAGTGCTCCAGGTACGTCCGGCCCATGTCGAGGTAGCCGGCGCGCAGGAAGGTCGTGCAGAGACTCTGGACATCGCCCTGGAAGGGTTCCGAAAGCCAGCGGCCCGGGAAGGGCACGGTCGCGGCGCGCAGGTCGTCGGGACCCATCTCCAGCAGGGCCATGTCCTGGAGCACCTGGTCGATCGAGACGGGACCGCGATAGATGACGGCTACGCGCCCGTCGGCGGTGGCCAGGAAACTGCTGGGCACCGGCAGCGGCAGCCGCAGGCTCAGGAACGACTGGTGGAAGAGGTCGAGCAGTCCACTGTAGTCGGGGGTGATTGCGGCGGCCGTGAACGGGAACTTGAGCCGCGTAAGCAGCTGCCGCGCGGTGGCGAGGTCCGACTTCGGGTCGTTGGCGAGTTCGTCGACGTTCAGGGCCACGACCGACAGGCCGGCAGCGCGGATCTCGGTTTCCTTCGCCGTCATCTCCTGCAGTTCCTCGAGGCACGGCGCGCAGGTGGTGGACCAGAGGTTGACGAGCAGCGGCGCGGCACTGGACGGTTTCGTGCCGGGCTGGATCTCGCGGTAGTCGATGGCGGGCATCGGCAGCCGGCCGTTCACGACGACCCGCGATTGCCGCGAGAGCGGCGCGCCCGGAAGTTCGCGTTGGGCGAGCGCCAGCGTGGTCGCCGGACGTCGCCACTCGACCAGTTCCGCTTGGCCCTGGGTCGCGACATAGTGACGATTGAGTGTCACTTGTGGGAATTCGTCGATCTTCCCATCGGGCCAGCGGATCGTGAGCTTCTCAACCTGCTGGCCGGGGGCGATGCCGAAGTGGACGCGTTTAGAGCCCTGGCTGAGGAATCCGTGCCCGGCGGCCAGGGTGCGGACCAGCCGCCGAGGTGGCGGGCTGCCGCCTGCTGCCTGCCCGGCGGTCAGGGACAGTTCCAGCCGCGCGCCGATCGCGTCGCGGTTGCAGGTGGTGCCGCGAAGCAGCACGGTGACGAAACGGCCTTCGTCCAGGTCGTTCCGCATCATCCGCAGTCGCGGGCCGGTTCGGTTGGCGATCCAGACATCCGTGTCACCGTCATGGTCCCAGTCGGTCAGCCCCAGCGCGCGGCCGTCTTCAGGGAAGTCCAGACCGCTGGCTGCCGAGATCGTGGCGAAGCGACCGTCGCGCGTGTTCAAGAAACAACAGTGCCGCTCCTGGCCGCTCAGCGATCGACCTTCGCGCATCATCTGTCCGATCGCGGCGAACGCCTTGACGTAGGCCCGGTTCGGGCCGTCTGCGGCGGTGGGTGATTGCGACGCGACCCGTCGCCAGAGGAAACTTCACAAGTCGTCCGGCTGGATGCCCGTGATGTAGCCGTTCGCCGCCAGCAGGTCCTGCCAGCCGTCGTTGTTCAGGTCCGTCATCAACGAACTCCAGGCCCAACGCGTCATCGTCACGCCCGCCTCGACGCTCTGGTCCTCCAGCGGGCCGTCGCCGCGGTTTCGGAAGAGCGAATTGCCGCGAGCGAACCGGCGCAGCTGCAGCACGGTGTCGTCCACGACTCCATCGCGGAAGCGATCTTGGAAGGCGATGCGGTTGCCAGCTCCCGAGAACATGTTGCCGACCCACAGGTCCATGCGGCCGTCGTTGTTGTAGTCTCCCCACGATACGGACATGCCCGAGCCGATGTCCTCGACCTGCAGTTTCGGCGCGGCGTCGTGGAAGCGACCGGAACGGTTGATGTCGTTGACGTAGAGGTTGTTGCGGCCGAAGTCGTTGGCGACGTACAGGTCTTGGTCGCCGTCGTTGTCGAAGTCTTCCCAGCTGGACGCGAAACTGAAGCGACGGTTGTTCTCGTCCAAGCCGACCCGCTGCGTAACGTCCTCGAACTTCCAGCCGCCGCGGTTGCGGAAGAGCGAATTGGGCGCGCCGTTGTTGGCGTCGTGCCACGGCAGCGGCGCGACGCTGTCGGCGAACGACTCGTAGTTGTTGCCGTAGCTGCAGGCATAGAGGTCCAGCCAGCCGTCGTTGTCGTAGTCGGCGGCGGCCAGCGCGTAGGCCGTCGGATTGGGCTTCAGCTCGGCCACCCGCTCGAAACGCCCTTGGCCGTCGTTCTGGAGGAACAGCAGCAGCGGACCGACACCCAGGACCAGGTCCTGGTCGCCATCGTTGTCGAAGTCGGCGAAGAGCGCGGCGTGGCCGCGGTCCAGCCAGTCCACGCCTGACTCGGCCGATCGGTCGACGGCCGTGCCGTCCGGCTGCTGCACGAACAGGCGATTCGGCAGGCCGCCCATCTCGACGAAGTAGACATCGTCCAGTCCATCGCCATTCACATCGGCGACGGCCATGCCCGTCAACGCCGCCGCATCCATGCCGAACGACTCTTCCAACCGCAATCGCCAGTGGTCGATGCTCGGCAGGAGCTGCGTCTTGAAGCAGTCGTTGCGTGCGAGGATGGAGGCCGTGCAGTCGGAGAAGAGCTTGCCATGCGGGCCGCGGTAGCGCACTTCTTCGAACTGTCGCAGCTCGAGGGAGGCGAGACGCCAGGCGTTGCGATCGTCGAGCCGCCAGGTGGTATGCCACGCCATGTTCTGTTGCACGCCGCCTGACGAATCACCTTGCGGACCGTCTTCGCCATCCTGGCCGTCGGTGTCGACATACATCTGGGCTTCGCCCATGGGCCCAGCGAGTTCCACGCGATAGATCTTGAAGTGCGATTCGATGGAACCGCGGTCCGGGAACGCCGCGGCCAGATCCGCAAGGGCCCGCAGCAATCCGTCGCGGCCCCGATGGGATTCGCGCGGCCGATAGTCGCCAGCAGCGCGCACGATCCGCAGCCTCGCGTCGCCGGCCGCCTCTTCAAGCGATTCGGCAGGCGGTCGCAACTCGGTGGTGCGGAAGTCGTCCGTCAACAGCTCGGCCAGCTTCGCCTCGCTCACTCCTGCTGGCGAACGCAGCAGATCTTCGAGCAGGTGGAGGCGTTCCTTGGTCGCTTCGTGGAACGCTTCCGTGTCCCAGTCGCCGCGCTGGTCGCCGTGCGCCAGTTCGTCGGCCAGGATGCCGTCCTTGGCTTTGCTTCGCGCGGCCGCCAGCACCTCGACCTCGTCTGTCGACGGCGGGCGCACCGCCGGTTCCTGGTCGGGAAGCCCGGCAGCGGGCAGTTCGGCGGGCGCGGCAGCCACCGGCCCCCCGGCGCCGCTCTGCGGCCGCCACGGGTCCACGTCTCCCCGGCCACAGCCGCCCAGGGCCAGCCAGCCCAGGCTGAAAAGCCAAAGGGAGGCAGCAGCTCTCGTGTTCATCGCGGCTCGCCCGTCCACCCGCCGGCATGCGTTCACGAAAAAGAGACCCGACCTCATGAGTTCGCATCCGTTGATAAGCAATGACGCAGCGGCGAACCAACCTCCTTGAGTCAGGCAGCATATCGGATGCCGACCGGATTGGCTACGAACGGGTTGCCGGGCGGGACCGCTTGGAAATAACACTGTTCAGGTGGCAATTAAGCAAGAGAAACACGCCGAACGCCCGGTTTTTGGAAGAACGGTCCGGTTGCGAAAATGGGCGTTAAACATGTTGCAATCATCGTTTTTGGCGTAATACTGACTCGCGATTGTTTCCTGTCTTAGGTGCAGCTCTGCAGCCGTCGTGAGTTTGCGCGCGTTGCGTACCAGGGGGTCCACGGGTCTCAAGCCGTTCGGCGGGATGCGTGTGGGCTTGGGTGCGAAGTCTTTCGACGAAGGCTTTGCGCTAGGTAGCGTCCGGCGAGGTCGCGCAGTGGTGGAACTGCCAGGTGTGGGGTCTTAGGTTCCAACTTCGAGAGGCGTTTTCCATGCGTAGAAGGCAACGAGTGTGGTCGCTGCTGATGGCGGTGACGGTGGCGGGAGTGAGTGTGCAGCAGGCGGAGGCTCAGTTGTTCCAGGGCCAGTACGGCACCGGAAACACCTGGAATGTCTATGAACTGGTGAACGACCCCTTGCAGTGGTCGGCTGCCCAGGCGGACGCCGCCGGCCGCACGCAGTTTGGCGTGAAGGGCAATCTGGTTTCGATTCACTCCGAGGATGAGAACGCCTTCGTGTCCCTGGTGGCGGGCGGTGGCGACTCGTGGATCGGTTTGGTCGATCGTGAAGGCGCGGCTCCCGCGGTGACCAACGGCGGCAAGCCGGCTCCGCAGGAATCGAACGACCTGGACGACTTCGAGCGTCAGGGTTGGGCTTGGACGAGTGGTGAACCGTTCACGTTCATCAAGTGGGGCAGCGGCGAGCCAAACAACTGGGACGGTAACCAGGCAGGTGCGGCGGACGTCGGCATCGAGGATGCAGGCCACATGCGCAACGATGCGTTCTGGAACGACGCCGCCTCCGGTTTCGGGCTGAACGAGCCGAAGGTGCCGACGATCATCCCCAACTCTTCGCTCGATGAGTCGAACGGTCCGACCTTCAAGTATGTCGTCGAATACAACACGAAGGCAACCAACCCGTTCGCGGGCGTCGACTTCGCGCCGACGACCTTCCCGAAGCAGCGGCTCGGCGGTCCGAAGGGCACGGCGGGCAACTGGGGCGTTGTCGACTACCGCGGTGACTGGACGGCGCAGGAGCCGGCCCGGAATGTCATCTCGCAGATCCAGGACATCCAGAGCGGCGAGCTGCCTTCGGAGAAGACCGAGGGCCAGTTGCCGTGGCTGAATGTGACCGATCCGCAGACCAACGCCAACGGCGGGCCGGTGCTCTCGAACGCGTTGGGCAACGGCATGTTCCCGTATCTGGCGGACACCGACGCTGACGACAACGATATCATTTCGCTGGCGCACGCGCGGATCAAGGTGGCCGAAGCCGGCAAGTACACGTTCAACGTGCACTCCGACGACGGCTTCGCGATGCGCATCTTCGGCACCCAGTTCTCAAGGTCGACCGGCAACGGTGGGATCGACCCGGTGTCGAAGGACACGGTGGTGCATCCCGGCAACACGGGTGACGCGAATACGCAGGCGGTCGTGGACCTGGCGGCCGGCGAGTACAACATCGAGTTCATGAGCTGGGAGCGTGGCGGTGGCGCGTTCTACGAACTGACGGCCGCCAAGGGCGACTTCGTGACCAGCGGCGCGGAGACCAAGCGTCCGCAGTGGCTGGCCGTGGGCGATCCTCGCGTGCTGGACGAACGCATCCAGCCGCCGGGTGGCGGCGGCATCGGCAAGCTGACCAAGCCGCTGACGATCGTGAATGTCAACAACATCACGCCCGGCGACGGCCTGGAAGCGCTTCGCGAGACGGTCCTCGATGCGGGCGACGGCGACGCCAAGTCGACTGACGGTCGCGTCTTCGTGCTGGAAGATCACAACGTCTCGAGCACCGGCTGCCCGTTCGGCAATTTCCCCCACGACGGCGATGTCGTGAGGTTCCCGAACACGGCTGGTGACCTCAATAATTTCGCGACCGGCGTGTATGGCGCGTTCGTCATCGACGACGGCGACGGCACCGTCGGCGAGACGCTCGATGTCACTGTGCACATCGACTCGGACGACCGAGGCATGTTCCGCGTGAAGGGCCAGAGCTTCAGCGAAGTCAGCGGCCAGCAGCTGTATGACATCGGCGGCGACCAAGTGATGTTCGGCGATGTCGACACTTGCAACACGAACTTCAGCGGCTTGATCACGCTGAAGGAAGGCGTGAACTACGACTTCGAGGCGTTCCATGTCGAGAACGGCGGCGATTCGGGCTTCCAGGTGCTGTTCGCCGCGGGCAATCAGCTGGACAACCCGGATCCGAATCTCTTCAAGGCCCTGCGGCTGCCCGGCGGTGCGAACCTGGTTTTCGCCCGCAATCCGGGCTTCACGCTGGTAGCGGAGGTCGATGGCCTGAAGGGCGACTTCAATGGCAACGGCCAGCTGGACGCGGGTGACTTGGACGACATGGCCGGCAAGACGGACGCCAAGTACGACGTCAACGCCGATGGCCAGGTCAACTACGGCGACCGCCAGTTCTGGGTGGCCAGCTTGAAGAAGACCTGGATCGGGGACACCAACCTCGATGGTCTCTTCAACTCGACCGACTTCGTCATCGTCTTCCAGAAGGGCAAGTTCGAGACGGGCGGCAGCGCTTTGTGGGATGAAGGCGACTGGAACGGCGACAAGCAGTTCAACACGAGCGACTTCGTGGCGGCCTTCCAGGACGGCGGATACGACGCGGGCATCCGCGCCGGCGTCAGCGCGGTGCCGGAGCCGTCGAGCCTGGTGCTGGTCGGCCTTGGGTTCGCCGGACTGCTCGGTTCTCTCCGCAAGCGGAAGTAGGCCGAAAAGCCAACTGGACTGACGCGCCGGCCGGGCCTTGGGAATGGTTGGCGCAGTGGATGGTGAACAAGCGGGGGCGGAGTTGCCAGCCAGGCGGCTCCGCCCCTTCGCGTTGGCATGCGGGATGCGGCACCGGCTGAGGAGACTTTCTTACGCGGAGGCGGCGTGGCAGGGAACCTGCACGTCGATCGTCACACCCTCATTCGGCGCCGACTCGATGCGGAGGGTGCCGCCGATCAGCCGCACACGCTCCTTCAAACTGGCGATGCCCAGTCCGGTGGTGTCTCCAGCCGACCCCGGGGCTGTCGTCGTTCGGCCCGCCTGGGAAGCGTCGAAGCCGACACCGTCGTCGCGTATCTCCAGCTGCAGCCGTTGGCCGTCCTGCTTGAGCACCACTTGGACGCCCGTCGCTTGCGAATGCTTCACGGCGTTCCGCAGCGCTTCCTGCACGATGCGGTAGAGACAGAGGCTCACGTCGTGGGGGACTTGCGACGGCACTCCGTCGCATGAGAATTCGACGATTAGGTCGTGCCGTTCGCTGGCGCTGGCGCATTCCGATCGCAGCGCCGCCTCCAGCCCCAGGTCCTCCAGCACCGACGAGTGCATGCGGTGGGAGAGCTGGTGCACATCCCGGCAGATCGTTACGAGTCCCTGTTTCAGACGCGAGAGGATATCGGTAATGCTGGTCTTGCTGGCCAGGTTCTGTTCCAGGATCGCCACATCCAGGCTGGCAGCGGCCAGTCGCTGGGAGAGGTCGTCGTGGAGTTCACGGGCGACGCGGCTGCGTTCATCTTCTTGGGCGGTCAGGATCATGCCCGCCAGAGCGCGAGCCTCCCGCTCCGCGCGGAGTCGCCTGGAACGATTGACCAGCAGGACGCCGATCAAGACCGACTGCAGCAGGAGGGCGGCGGAGCCGACGAGCAGGTAGCGAGTAATGACGGTCCAGTCGACGGTCTTGCCGAAGCGTATCTGGGCATCCCCGGGAACGCGATCCTGCGGAATCTGCAGACGCTCCAACTGCCGCGCGTCGAGGGCAACGAAGTTCGAGTCGAGGCCGGCGATGGGGATCTCCTCGGGCCGCATGCCCGAGAGCACGCTCGCGGCGATCTGCCCCGCGAGCCTGCCCTGCCCTTGCGGCGAGACCATGCGACCTCCGACAACTCCGGTTCCCAGCGTGCTGTCGAAAAGCGAGAAGACCGGCAGTTGTGTCAACTGGCAGATCCGCCGCGTGTAGTCCACCGTCGAGAAGCGGAAGCCGGGCACATCGCGGTCGCAGCTCAGGACAAGCAATACGGACTGGGGATCCTGCTTCGGCAGCACCTCCTGGAGGATATCTATTCCGAAACCGTCCCAATGCTTGACGTAGAAATCGCCGTTCGTTGTTGGCAGCGACTTCAGTGCGGTGTTGACGACGTTACGATCGGATTTGGATGCGCCTCCCAGGACGATCAAGTGCTTGGTCTCCGGCAGCAACTGGCGGATGAGTGCCACGGTCTTCGCGCCATCCGGCTGGAAGGCGACGCCCGCCACGGCCGGCTGCTGGACGGCCTTCCTGGCCAGTTCCTCGGTCGCCGAACAGAACACAATCGGCACGCCCGGGAAGACCTGCTCGCGATTCGCCAGCACGAACTCCAGAGCCGGATCGAACACGGGGATGACCAGCTTGACCTGTTGCGGCCCGTACTTTTCCCGCAGCAGTTCCGTCCACCGGGTGGAATAACGGTCGACGTAGTAGTCCCGGACCAAGTCGAGATATTCGACCTCGATCTCCAGGGGCTCCTCGTAGAATTCCTCGAGTGCTTGCAGGATGCCCCGGTTCCAATCCGCGTTCAACCTGCTCAGCGTGCGCTGGGAGTGGAGAATCACCACCTGTTTGGGCAGCATTCGTTGGAGAGGGTAAACCTTTGG
>JBIIEC010000016.1:0-28578 GCA_044238045.1 Pirellulaceae bacterium
ACCATGCCCTCGACTGGCCCCGCGCTGACGGCACCTGCGGCCACCGTGCCGGCGATAGCGGCACCTGCGGCCACCGTGCCGGCGGCAGCGGCACCGGTCTTAACCGTGCCGGCGACGAGTGGGCCGGCCGTGGCAACGCCGGTCGCCTCCGCTCCCGTGGCTGCTGTCCAGGCCGCACCTGCGCTGGCCGCTCCCGGACAGGCCGCTCCCGGGCTGGCTGCACCTGCGCAGGCTCAGCCGTCCAGCACGACTTCGAGCACGACTTCGAGCACGTACCCCTCGGCGGCGAATGCGGTTCCCACGGCTCCGACTGCTCCGGCTGCCGTCACGGCTTCACCGGTGTCCGCGATTCCGCCTGCTCCGGTCGCTCCGCAGCCGTTTGCCTTCAACCAGATCACTCCCGGCAGCTCTCTCGTCTCGCAGCTGGAAGCCGCTTGGGGCACTCCGGCCGCTTCGCTGCCGACGACGACCGGACGACTGCTTACCTACTTGGCGCCTGGCTTCCGCCAGATCGACGTCGAGGTGAATTCGGCGACGCAGAAGGTGGAGTCGCTGGTGATTCACCTGAACGAGCCGGCGGCGAACGATGCGTTGGCGTCGCAGTTGGGGCTGGCGGCGGTGCGGCCGGTGGCCGTGCGGGATGAACATGGAACGGCGTTGGGCCAGGGCTATCCGGAGCGAGGTGTGCTGCTGGGTTGGGCTGCGGTGCCGGGCCAGGTGACGCAGATCGTGCTGGAGCCCGTGGGCGGCGAGTTGTTCCGCTTGCGAGCGGAGCAGGATGTCGAGAATCGCTGCGAGCTGTCGCTGGCCGACCTGCGTCAGGCGGTGCAGTTCAATCCGCAGGATGCTCGCGCCCACTGGATGCTCGCCGAACTGCTCTGGCAGGTCGGTCGCGCCCAGGACGCTCGCGAGGCCTGCGCGACGGCCGTGAAGCTGGATGCCGGCAATTCGCTCTACCAGCTCACTCAGGCTCGACTGCTGTCGGAGAATGGCGACCTGAAGCAGGCGTTGCTGGCCACGCAGACCCTGGCCGAGGCCGCGGCGACTCCGCCGCTGGTGCGAGCCCGGGCCGAATACCAGTGGGGCAACCTGATGGTGATGGGGCCGGAGCCGAACCTGCAGGAGGCCACGACGCACCACCTGAAGGCGATTGAACTGGCCTCCAAGTCGGTGACCGATCCGATCGCCGAGGATCGTCGGATGGCGAAGGACCTGTTGTTGGACGCGCACCTGGCCGTTGCCCAGGACATCGCCTTGGGCAACTACCAGCGGCAGAAGGAAGTGGTGCCGAAGTGGCTGAGCCGCGCGAAGGAGCTTGCGGAAGACTTGGTGTCGCGGGAGCAGGGTGATCCGATCCTGCAGATGGAAGTCTATCGCACGATGCTGGCCGCCAATTCGGTGCTCGACGGCAACTTCGACGCCACCGCGCTGGTCGATTCGGCGATCCAGGAAGGCCAGCGGCTGCTCGCTCAGTCGTCCGATCGGCTCTACCAGCAGCGGGTGGAACGGGAGCTTTCCGAGCTGCTGTACCATGCGGCGAGGATTGAGCAGCGGTGTGGGCGGATGACGACGGCCATGCAGCTGGTCAGTAACGCAGTGGTGCTGGCCGAGTCCAGCCAGCTGAACCGCCAGTTGTCGCTGTTCGACCAGCTGATGAACGGCCAGCTGTACTTCCTCGCCGGTTCGCTGCATGCCCTGCAGAGCGAGGACCACGAAGAAGCGGTCCGCTGGTTTGAGCGTTCGATCCCGGCGTTCAACAACGAGCGATTGCCGGAGCTGGTGGACTGCACCATGTTTGGCGATCCGCTGGTGAGCATGGGCGTGTCGTACTGGGAGGTGGGGCAGCGGGAGAAGGCGGTGGAGCTGACGCAGGCGGGCGCCGAGCTGATGCAGCAGGGCGTGCAGGCGGGCTTGCTGGAGATGTCGGTGCTGTCCGTACCTTACGGCAACCTGGCCGCCATGCACCGCCAGATGGGGAACACCGACGAGGCGCAGCACTATGCCACGCTGCTGGCCAAGATCGAAAGCGAAGCGGAGCAGAACCGCCGCTAGGGATTCGACGGCGACCGCGAGCCGCGCGTCCCCGGGCGGCTTGGCCTGGAGCGACGTGGGCGTCGAAGTTCGCTCGGCACCGCCCCGCTGCGACGCGGTGTACCCGCGGGAGGGTTCTCCGCGAAGTATGGGAGCGGGATCGGTCTCAGACGGGGCGCGAAGTTGATGGGAATCGGGTAGACTGACGGCACGCCCGGACGCGGCGGCAGATGCGCCCGGACGCGGCGGCAGGTGGTCGCGGCGTCTCCCGGGTGTCGGAGAACCCGGTACCATGGAACCCGCAGTCGCACGCTCCATCGACCAGCTTCAGGCCAACATGGCCAAGGCCGTGCTTGGCAAGGTGGACGCCATCCGCATGTGTCTCGTCGCCCTGTTGTCGGGCGAGCATGTGTTGCTGGAGGACGTGCCTGGCGTGGGCAAGACGCTGATGGCCAAGGCGTTGGCTCGGAGCGTCAGCGGATCGTTCAGCCGCGTCCAGTTCACGCCCGATCTGCTGCCCAGCGACATCACGGGCAGCAGTGTCTACGACAGCCAGGCGAGCCAGTTCCACTTCAACCCGGGCCCGATCTTCGCCAACGTCGTGCTGGCCGACGAGATCAACCGGACTCCGCCGCGCACGCAGAGTGCGTTGCTGGAGGCGATGAGCGACCGGCAGGCATCGGTGGACGGTGTTTCGCATCCGCTGCCCCAGCCGTTCATCGTGATCGCCACGCAGAACCCGTATGAGTTCGAGGGGACGTATCCGCTGCCGGAGAGCCAGTTGGACCGATTCCTGGTCCGCATCTCGATGGGCTATCCGAGTCGCGAGGACGAGCGTCAGGTGCTCCGCAGCCATCGCGAGGAGGAGCCGGTGAATCGGTTGGAGCCGGTGATCGATGGGGCGGAGATCGTCCGCTTGCAGCAGGAAGTGCGGCGGATCACGGTGGACCCGGCGATTGATGAGTACCTGCTGGACATCGTCAAGGCGACGCGGGAGTCGTCCGAGCTGCGGGTGGGCGCGAGCATGCGTGGAACGCTGTGTCTCTATCGGGCCGCCCAGGCCCTGGCCTTTCTCCGCGGTCGCACCTACGTCGTGCCGGATGACGTCAAGGAACTGGCCGTCCCGGTGCTGGCCCACCGCGTGGTGCCGAAGAGCTACACCCAGGGGATGTCGCGGCCGCATGGGGAGCAGCTGATCGAGCGGCTGACGCAGGGCGTGGCCGTTCCCGGATAACCGGGCCGCTCCTCTTTCGTTCTCCCCGCCGGCCCCGGTCCCGCGCCAGCTACTCGCTCGATTTCGGCCGGTCCCGACCCGGGGACCTTGCCCAGGCTGCGGGTCTTGACTGCGGATCCTGACTGCGGCGGGCCATGGGAACCGCCAAAAGGCCGGGACGCGCTTTGGCGAGGTTCCGGGCGGGCGATAGAATGGGGACGTCGTGGCCCGGTCTACGACCATCCCGGCTCTCGGCGGTTTTGCGACCGCTGCCCTTCCAACCCCACGCGATCGCCATGAGTACCCGCCCCCGGATATCGGTGCCGCCCGCGACTTGGATCTACCTGTTGATCCTGGCCGTGGTGATCGTGGGTTCGGTCATGCGCGAGATCAACCTGCTGATGATCCTCTCCGGCCTGATGTGCGGTCCGCTGGTCATCAACTTTCACATGGCGATCGCCACGCTGAGGAAGACGGACGTCTACCGCGAACTGCCCGAATCGGTGTTTGCTGGTGAGCCGTTCTGGGTGGAGCTGACGGTGGTGAACGATCGCGAGCGGCTGGACGGGTGGGGGCTGGTCGTGGAGGACTGCTTGCGAGAGGTGGCGGGTGAGGGTGCCGACAGTCACGAGATCCAGCGCGTGAACAGCATGGTGCCCTTCTGTTCGGCGCGTGGCGAGCAGGACACGGGCTATCGCGTGCGGCTCTGGCGTCGCGGCCGCTACCGACTGGGCCCTCTTACGCTGTCGACTCGTGCGCCGCTGGGTCTGCTGCAAGGGCAGGTCACCTTCAACTATGAACAGGATCTGCTGGTGCTTCCGCGCCTGGGGCAGCTGACGGCCCGCTGGTCGGCCCTGGTGGCGGCGGATCGCGCGGGCCAACGGACCAGCCAGCGGCGACAGGGGCCGCTGGAAGGCGACTTCTTCGGGCTGCGCGAGTGGCGTTCGGGGGACAGCCAGCGGATGGTGCATTGGCGGAGTTCCGCGAAGCGAGGAGCGTTGGTGGTGCGTCAGTTCGAGCGTCCGCGCGGACAGAACTACCTTGTGCTGCTCGACCTCGGCCAGCGGCCGACCGGCTCGACCGGAAGTCGCTGGACGGCCGAGGACGAGTGTCAGGTGGAGCAGGCCATTCGCTTCACGGCCACGGTGCTGGCCGATCTTTGCCAACGCGGTTCGGGGCAGATCGGCTTGGGCGTCGCGGGCCGCAAGGCGGTCTGGCGGCGTTCCACCGCCAGTCCGGTGGCGTTGCGGGAGTGGCTGGAGATCCTTGCCGAGGTGGAGGTGGGCGAGCAGGATGCTTGGTTCGGGCTGCTGCCCGAGGTGACGGCCATGATGGGGTCCGAGGATCAGCCGATCGTGATCTCCGTCCCGCCGCTCGACCTGGCCGATGGTCAACGGTTTCCCGATTCGCCCCAGGATGGTTCGGGCCGGTCGTGGCAGCGAGCCATCGGCGTGTGTGTGTCGCGGGGGGATCTGGAGTCGTTGTTCATGGACGAGCAGGAGGCTGTGCCGTCCCTGGCCGTACCGCCGCCCCACGTTCCCTTGCATTCGTCGTCCCAACCGCGGGGTACCGATCTGACTCGGTGACCCGACTGCTCGGAGGCCTCGCAGCATGGCCAGCAGGTTGATCCTTCCCAGTTCGTCTACCGGCGCCGCGTCCGGCACCGCGACCGGTCCCGCGTTCGCGTCCTCGGTTGAACGCATGCTGCAGATCAACATGGCGCTGTTGATCGTCTTGGGAACGGTCTTGCTGGCGATGGGGCAGCAGAACATCTTCTACGCGCTGGTGGCGGTCGTCGGCGCCTCGGCCTCGGTGTTCGTCACGGACATCAAGGGCTGGTTCCGGCTCAGCCAGAACGCCACCACGTCCGCCGCCCTGCTGGCTTGCGCGGTGCTGGTGGTGCAGGTGATCCGCAACGTGGACCAGAGCCATCTGCTGAACGTGGCGAACGTCTTGATCTACTTGGAGATGATCCTGCTGTTCCAGCAGAAGGACGACCGTGCGTACTGGTCGCTGATGTCGTTGAGCCTGCTGCAGGTGGTGGTGGCCGTGGCGTTGAACCTGGGCCTGCTGTTCGGCTTGTTGCTGGGCGTCTATGTGCTGGCGGCCTTCAGTGCGCTGGTGCTGTTCTATGTGGTCCGCGAAACGCGTCCGTATCTGTCGTCCGGGGCGGGGTCCTTGGCGCAGGAGGAGTCGACCTGGGGAGGAACGCAGTCGTTCCGCAGCGGGTTCGCCGAAAGCTCGGGCGTGCCGCTGGATACGCTGGAGGTGGCGCCGTTGACCGATGCCTCGGCCAGCCGTGTCCTCCAGCTATCGCTGGTTCGCTACATGCTCCGCATGCTCGCTCTGGTGCTCGGCGGTACCTTCCTGCTCTTCTTCGCCATTCCCCGCTACGGCGAGTCCGTCTGGCAGGGCGGCGCCCGCGACCAGGTCGTGACGGTTGGGTTCACCGAGGAGGTGCGGCTCGACAATATCGGCCAACTGCTGGAAAACCCGGAGCAGGTGATGCGCGTCGAGTTCACGTCGCTCCAGGGTATGCCCTACCAGGTGGATGGCGAGCCTTATTTTCGCGGCTCGGTGCTGTCGGAGTATCGTGGTCGGGGTATCTGGAAGCCGCGTCGCGCGCGGCCGCAGGTGACGCGTCTGGAGTCGGAGCAGTCGTACGACTTGGCGAGCACGGTGGAGCAGTCCATCACGCTGCAGCAGGGATCGCACTCGGTGCTGTTCAACGTTGCGCCCTGTTACTTCGTGCAGGAGAGTCCCGGCGGCCTGTTCCTCAACGCCGACACTCGGCAGCTGATGTTCGGCAGCGACCAGCCTGAGCGGCGAGGGTCGTTCCGCTACCGGCTGGGAACCACCGCCTTTCGCAATGGTTGGCAGCGCGACCTGATGCCGGCGATGGTGGTGCCGCAGATGCCCTACCTGCCGGTGACCGATGAAGTGCGCACGGCCTTCCCGGGATTGACGGCCGAAGCCGACCGGATCGTCGGCGACCTGGGCCCGAACGCTTCCGTGTTCGACAAGGCCAAGGCGCTGGAAGCCCACTTCCGCGCGGCTGGCGTCTATCGTTATTCGCTGGAGGTCAACCGGACGCGCGACCGTGCGCTCGATCCGATGGAGGACTTCGTCGTCAATCACCGGACCGGACACTGCGAATACTTCGCCGGAGCACTCACGCTGATGCTCCGCAGCCAGCAGATTCCCGCGCGGATGGTCGTGGGATTCAAGGGGGGCGAGTACAACACGGTCGGGAACTACTACACGGTCCGCCAGCTGCACGCGCACGCCTGGGTCGAAGCCTACTTGCAGCCCGAGCAGATTCCGGCCGATGAGTGGGACGCCTCGGAGTCGCGTGAGGACGGCGCCTGGCTGCGACTCGATCCGACGCCGGGGGGCGCGGACTTCGACCTGCAGGGAGACAGCCAGGGCCTGGTTGCCAAGCTGCGCGAGGTTGCCGAGTACGTGCAGGTGCTGTGGGACGACTACGTCCTGGGGCTGAATGCGACCCGTCAGCAGCAGTTCATCTACGGCCCGCTCGTCCAAGGCCTGCGTTCGATCGCCCAAGCGCTGTTCAGTCCGCAGGCGTGGCGGGAGCGAATCGCCTTGGGATGGCTGACGCTGCAGCGGCTCGCCACCGGCCAACTGATCAGCTGGCCGCTCCTGTTGCCGCTCCTGGCCGCGCTGGCCGCCCTCGTCTGGTGGGCCCAGCGTACGCCCACCCGATGGCTCGGCTGGATCCAGAACGCCTCTCACAAGTGGTGGCCGCGCGGCGTCGCCCAGCGGCCGACGGTTCCGCGACTCGATCTGTACGCCCAGCTGGAGCAGCTGCTGGCCGAGCAGGGGTGGCGACGTCCCGCGCCGCAGACTCCCGCCGAATTCGCCCGGGTGGTGCGGGAACACCTCGCGAGTCAAGAAGCCACGGCCGCGTTGGCCGAGGTGCCGGCTCGTGTGACCGCCGCCTACTATCGAGTGCGCTACGGCGCCGGGCAGGTGGCCAAGGAAGAGCGGCGGGAACTGCTGGAGGAGATCCGGTGTCTGGAGCAGGCGCTCACGGCTGTACGCTCCTTCACGCACCCGCCCGCCAGTTCGCCGCCCGCCGCTTCGCCAGCCTCCTGACGAAACGGCGCGGGCACGGCTAGCCGATCCTCCCGCGGCCCTCCACGGCTCGCGGGATCAACCGTCCAACGACTACAGTTTGCAGCAGGCCGGCGCACCCTTATCGAGGCCGCACTTGGCGCACTTCTCGGCGTTCGCGTCGCACTGGTGGTCGGTCGCCGCGACCTGGCCACAGCCGCTGCAGATGTCCTTGCCCGCGACCTCCTCCGGCAACTTCTTGCAGCACAGCGGCGAACCCTTGTGCTTGCCGCACGCGCACATCTCCGCGTCCTGGCAGCACTTCTCCGTTCCCTTCTGCTCACCACACTTGCCGCAGAGGACGACCGCCGACACCGGCTGGGTTTCGGTGCCCGCCGATCCCCCCGCGCCGGTCGCATTCGTATCCGCCTTCTTTTCCTCCGTGCCCGAGCCCGCAGGGGCTCCACAGCCCACGACCAACAGCAGAGCCACCAGGGACAGACCGATTGAGGAACGCAGTCCAGTCATGTTCAATCTCCTTCGCGTGTAGATTAGGGGACGGTCGGGACAACGGCCGCAGGTTCCAAGCAGACAGAGAAGTCGGGAGCCGTCGGCTGGTTTCCTTAAGGAGAACGGTCGCGGTTGGGTCGTAACGCGTCGTCGCGCAGCCAGCGCGGGCCGTCCGCCGGTTACACTGGGAATTGTCGCGTGCTTCGGACATCGGGGCGGCCGGAGTACGCCGCAACGGGCGGCCGGAACGCTACGGATGGGAACCGACCGAAGCGGAAAACCTACGGGGCAGGAGAGCGAACGCGCGGTCATGAGTTGGGATTCGCTGGCATGGATTGAGGAAGAGCTGGAGCGTTTGCGCGGCGAGCATCTGCTGCGTCGTCCGTCGCTGCGCGGCAGTCGCCAGGGGCCGCGAATCGTGACGGACGGCCAGGAGCTGGTGAACTTCGGTTCCAACGACTACCTGGGCCTGGCCGGTGATCCGCGGCTGGCCGAGGCTGCGGCGCAGGCCCTGGCGCAGTTCGGCTGGGGCGCCGGAGCGAGTCCGTTGATCACGGGCCGCTCGGCTGTGCAGGCGGAGCTGGAACGGCATCTGGCGGCGTGGGAGCAGACGGAGGCGGCGCTGGTGTTTCCGACCGGCTTCGCCGCCAACGCCGGCACGGTTTCAGCCCTGGTCGGCCCCGGCGACCTGGTCTTCAGCGACGCCAAGAACCACGCCAGCCTCATCGACGGCTGCCGCATCTCCCGAGCCCGCATCGTGGTCTACCCGCATGGGGACATGGGAGCCCTGGCCGAACTGCTGCGGCAGGCTCCCGAATCGGGACGCCGCCTGATCGTCACCGACTCCCTGTTCAGCATGGATGGCGACTACGCGCCGCTGCCCGACCTCGTGGAACTGTCCCGGCGTCACCGGGCCATGCTGATGGTGGACGAGGCGCATGCGACCGGCGTGCTGGGCGAACACGGTCGCGGGCTGTGCGAACGGATGGGAGTGGAGGCCGACGTGCCGGTCCGCGTCGGTACGTTCAGCAAGGCGCTGGGCTCCGTTGGCGGGTTCACCGTGGGCTCGCGACGCCTGATCGACTGGCTCTACAACCGCGGCCGCTCGTTCGTCTTCTCCACCGCGTTGCCCGCCTCGTGCCACGCCGCCTCGTGCCGCGCACTGCAATTGGTGCGAGCGGAACCCCAGGCGCGACGCGAACTGCTGGACAAGGCGGCCGCCTGCCGGCAGTCGCTCCGCGAGCAGGGCTGGCAGGTTGGGCCGGGAGATAGCCAGATCATTCCGATCGTCCTGAGCGATCCGGAACGCACGATGGGCGCCGCGCTGGCGTTGCGTGAAGCCGGTATGCTGGTGCCCGGCATCCGACCGCCCACGGTGCCGCGCGGTGAGTCGCTGCTGCGCATCAGCATCTGTCGAGGGCATTCCGCCGCGCAGCTCGAACGACTGCTCACCACGCTCGCCGATCTCCGGAAGACGCTGGCTTGATGCGTGCCGCGCCGGCTAGGCAGAAGACGCTGTGGTCGCTTGCGGACCGTTCCTGATCGCCCGTTCGTGAGATCGCCGTGAGGCCGGCGCGGGCGTTACGGCGCGGGCGGTTCGAGCGCCGGCCCGGCGGCCGGGTCGATCGCATCGGCCGGAGCGCCCTCGATGGCGTTCCCGCCCTCGCTCGCGGCTCCCGGACTCGCCTCGCCGTTCTCGCCAGCGGGGCCAACGGCCGGAATCTCGAAGTCCGCACTGGGGCCATCCAGGATCCGCCGTGTGGCGGGATCGAGTCCCTCCATTTTCAGCGCCGGCTTCTTGGCGAATGGATTGTAGAGCGGATCGCCGATGAGCGTCATCGTCCAGGATGTGTAGGGCTGGCAGCGGTAGAACGCCTCCACCAGCGTGTAACGACCGCTCATCAGCAGCGGCAGGAACTCGTTGGGACGCGGGAAGGCCGTGATGTACGGTTCGTGGGTCGGTCCCAGCGTCGCCGCCGCGCCGTCCTCCAGCATCCGCTTGCACCAGGCCTGGCTCTCCGGGTTCCGCAGCGATGCCGCCTCGGCACTCGCCATGTGGTATCCGACGGCCCCCGGCTTCCACTCGAACGCGTCCACGTAGTTCGCCAGCGAATACCAGCCGCAATACAGCGCCGCGTCGGGCGCCGTACCGGGCTGCAGCAGCTCCTGGTTCTCGTCCAGCACCACCTCCAGCGTGCCTTGCTTCTTCAGCAGGTCCGCCGCCCGCAGCAGCGACTGGTCGTAGTCGGGGTATCCCCCGGGCGGCACCCGGTCGTCCAGCTTGGCCAACCCCCGGGCGTCCAAGTAGACCTTGCCCGTCAGGCCCTCCTTCTCGACCTGCATCGCCTGGTCGATGATCTCGCGCGTACGCTTCAGCGTCGGCGCTTCCAGGCGCGACACCATGAAGATCTTCTTGAAGTCGCGGATGGGCGATTCGTCATAGCGGTAGTGGAGGAAGTTGGGTTGCCACCGCACCAGCTGGTAGTCGGGCCAGGCGACGAGTGACAGTTCGTTGTCAAAGCTCGCATAGGTCTCGTTCTTCTGCAGGATCTCCTGCACCTCGTCGATCCAGGCCAGCGATCCAAACATGCCGTCGCTCATCTGGATCAAGGCGAGCAGCTGCGGTTCGCGTTCGAGACTGAAGGGCACGCCTTCGATGGCGACGCGTCCCTCGCGCAGTCCCACCGTGCGGCCGCGCGTGACGTCAAACTCGCTGCGCAGCTGCGGGCTGGCGACGCTGCCCGTGGCCTCGATCTGCCGACCCAGGCTCTGCGCCATGCCGTTCAGGCCGACGGAGCGGAAGTAGATGATCTGCAGCTGCTTCAACGCCTGCTCGCGCTCGCCATTGTCCGTCATCTTCGTGACCGCCGTCTGCGCGCCGGTGAACAGCTGGTCGAGCGCCGCCTGGATGTCCTGCAGGGAACCGTCGGCCGGGATGGGCAGCGTGGGCTTGGTGGGAGCGGGCGCGCCCAGGGCCTGCAGGCGCTGGAAGTATTCGTTCAGCACCTCGATGCGACGCTTCCGCTCCGACTTCAAATACCCGGACAGCTGCTGCGTCTGCTCCCCCGGCGTCTCGGCGGCAATCTTCAGCGGAACATCCCAGGTCGTCACCAGGCAGCGGAGCGTCTTCTGGCGGTCCTTCTCGGCCAGCCATTTCTGCACCTGGGGACGAACCTGCTTGTTCCACTGCTCCCGCGTCAGGTTCGCCCGCGGCGCCACGTCCAACGCCAGAATGTTCTCAATCGGAATCGATCGCATCTTGGCGTAGTAGGCCGCGACCGCCCGCGACTCGCGACTGTCCTTCACGGCCAGGATGCCCACTTCATTGGGAGCGATCGCCGCGTCGGCTTGTCCCGGCATGGCCGTGGTCAGCAGCGACAGAGGCAGCAGAAGAAGCAGGGCGGACAAAAACGCGCGCATGAGGTATCCCTACCGTAGTTCGAAGCCGAAGCAGGCTGCCCTCCTGGGCAGCCACGATCCATGGCCGCTATTTTGCAGCGCACTGATCTTCCGGGGGAATAGCGATTTCCCGGTGACGCCGACAGAAAAGGCCCAGGGCCGGCGACCCACCACGCCCTGCGCGGCCCCCACGCCCTGTTGACGACGCTCCAGGGCCCCGGTGTCGTAGGCAGGCGGGAACGAGAATTCCGAGTGAGCGAGGGTCCCACGAAAAAAGGCCGAGTCTCTGAGCGGCCGAGACGCGGGTGTTTTCACCGTACGCTCAGACCGTCTGGAGACTCGGCCCTTTGGGTTGCAACGCCTCAAGCGGCAAACGCTGGAGACGGATGCTGCCTTCGTTGCCAACGAGGGTGGCAACGAAGGAGATGGCCCAAGGCCAGCTTAACGCTTGGAGAACTGCGTGCCGCGGCGGGCACCACGCAGGCCGTACTTCTTGCGTTCCTTCATGCGAGAATCGCGGGTCAGGAAGCCGTTCTCACGCATCACGGGGAACGTCTCGGAGTCCAGGCTGACCAGGGCACGGGCGATTCCCATGCGGCCGGCCCCGGACTGACCGGTCGGACCACCACCGTGCACGCGGATGTCCACGTCCACCGAGGCACGACGGCCGGAGTCGTCCAGCGGCTGCAACAGGTTCCGCTGGTCCTGCTCGTTCGGGAAGTATTCCTCCAGCGGACGATTGTTCACCGTGATCTTGCCGTTGCCCGCGCGGATGCGCACTCGAGCCACCGCCGTCTTGCGCCGGCCCGTTCCCAAGGCGTCATTCGTCAGCTTGTCTTTGCGTGCGGTTACCATAAACAGACTTTCCTAAGGTTCAGCGACTCTTCGTGCGAAGAGCCCGTCATGCTTGTGATTTGGACTGGATTCGGATGTCCGAACGTCGAGGATACCGTGTGGCAACCTCGATGCGTTGTCTCCTAGTCCCGAGCAATAGGTTCCCAGAAACTAGGTTCCCAAAAACCGGGTCCCCAAAAACCAGGTCCCCGACCAATCGTGGCCTAACCCCAGTTCTCGGCCAGCTTGGGCTGCTGGGCCTGATGCGGGTGCTGGGGACCCGTGTAGATCTTCAGCTTCGACAGCATCTGGCGGCCGAGGCGGTTCTTGGGCAGCATGCGACGCACGGCGTCACGCAACACCCGGTCCGGCGCTCGTTCCCGCAAGCTGGCCAACGTCTCGGTCTTCAGGCCTGGATAGCCCGAGTACCGCGTGTAGACCTTCTGCTGGTCCTTCTTGCCGGTGAACACGAAATTCTCGACGTTCACCACGATCACGAAGTCGCCCGTATCCACGTGCGGGGTATAGGTGGGCCGATGCTTGCCCATCAGGACGACGGCGATGTCACTCGCCAGACGACCAACGACCTTGTCCGTGGCGTCGACGACCCACCAGTTCTGCGGGACTTGGCCCGGCTTGGCCATGAAAGACTTTACGGCAGCCACCCTGACACTCCTTCACGCTTCGGAAACACACGCTTTGGTGAACCGGCAGTCCACCTGCGTTGGATAGTCTGGCAAACGGATAATCTAGCAAACCCTGACTCGACTCAGCGAATCCCCGCCAGTCAGCTTGAACGCGGAAAACCCCGTCTTCGAAGCCAACTGGCCGGATACGCTCGCGAATCCTGATGCTCTTGTATCGACCGCTCTTGTATCGGCCTCGCCCTCTCGGCAGGCTAATAATCAAGGGAAGCCCGTAATCTACCGGCCGACCCGGCCAAGATCAAGGGCTCTTGGCACTTCTCCACGCCGTCTGCCCCACCTCGATGGACCCGAAGAGGATGCGTGGGAGGCGGGCGTAATCGAGGGTGTGTGGGGTGGCGGGGTGGCATGGGGGCGGGCGTCGGTCAGGGCTCCAGCAGCTGGTCGATCCCCGAGGCTAGTTCCTGCGGCTGGATCGCCACTGAAAAGCCCATGACCGCCACCAGCAGCAGGGCAAAGAACAGGCAGCTCAACGCCCTCGGACTGGGCCCGACGGCCAGCGGGGCCAGTTCCCGCCGCAAGGCTTTCTCCAGACTGCGCCAGCCCTCCAGGTTCTGCTCCGGGCCCGCCGACACCAGCTGAACGTTTCGCATCGACGTCCATGATTCCAAAGTCAACTGCACGCCCAGGTTGGGCAGGACGAGCGTGGAGCCGGCCCAGCGGCGGTCGGCATCCATTTCTCTGGCCACGTTGTCCAGCAGCGGGCGCAGCGGTTCCGCCGCCACGTTGTAGATCACCAGACGCGGCCGCAGCAGCATTACCACCAGCAGGGCACCGAGTCCGTAGAGGGCGACCAGGGGCAGCCAGACCCAGGATCCCAGGTAGGCCGACTGCTCGGGCATGAACAGCCGCAGGGGACCCAGGGCCACAAAGCCCAGGCAGGCGAGCGCCAGGGCCAGGGAGTCTCGGGCGCCCGAAACGACCGTCGGGTGCCTGCCAAAGAGAATCCCGCTCAGCACGAACAGATAGATGGCCACGGGCCCCAAGGCCAGCACGAGGTGCAGCGGATTCACGGCGCGTCCTCCTGCGCCGCGCGACGGACGGCGAACGGCTCCGCGCCCTCTCGCAGCCACTCCCACACCACCCAGCCCACCTTGGCCAGCGACTCGGCGGAACACTTGTCGGGCGAATCGCCTTCGGTGTGCCAGAACGAGCGACGGGAACCGGGCGCGACGTAGTCGAAGTCGATCAGGTCGCAGGCCGGAATGCCGGCGATGTCATGCAGCATCAGGTGGTCATCCCGGATCTCGTAGCGGCCCCGCGGAATGAACTCCCGCACGCCTAGCGTCTCGGCCTTCTTCCAGATCGACTCCACCAGCGGCCGCGAGTCGGCCCAACTGAGGCTGATTCGTTCCTGGAACAGTTGCAAGTGCTTGTCCCCCACCATGTCCAGCAGCACGGCCGCGTTGTATCGGTGCTGCGGCGGCTGCTCGACGTACTTCTGCGCGAAATACCGCGAGCCCAGGAAGTATTCGTTACGCTCGTCGTCGTACACCAGCTCCTCGCCATCGAACAGCACGAAGTCCACGCCCCAGCTCGTCTTCAATTCGGGCATCCGCTGGCCCAGTTCCATCAGCACCGCGACGCCACTGGCGCCGTCGTTCGCGCCCAGGAAGATCCCCCGCCGCCGCCGCGGATCCGGATCGCGGTCGGGGAACGGCCGCGTGTCGTAGTGCGCGCACAACAGCACTCGGTCCCGGCGGTCGGGGTGCCACTGCACGATCAGGTTGGCCATGTCGACCGGGGCGCCGGAAAGCGGATGGCGGACGCGGAACTTCTGACGATCCACCTTCGCGCCCAGGTCTCGGAAATGCTTCTCCAGCAACTCCTGCTGCTTCACCATGCCCGGCGAACCGCTGAAACGCGGCCCGAGCGCGCAGAGCTGGTTGAGGTAGCCGTAGCTGCGGCGACCATCGAAGGGAAGGTCCGCCAGGGACCGGCGAGTGGCAGTCGCCGCCGTCTCCAGCGCCGCCGTCTCCAGCGCCGTCTCCGGGGTGGCTGCTTCCGTGGACAGGCTGCCCCGGAAACTGTGCAGGAACAGCCCGCCGAACGTGGCCAACGCCACCAGCAGGGCCGCTCCCAGGAACAGCGTTGGTCCATCCGGTTTTCGCATCGTGGTCGCCCTGTGCAGTTGTCGCGGCAGTGATCGCGGAAGCGTTTGGCGGGCATCGCGGCGATGACGCGAAACGGGTGTCAGGCACAGCAGGCCGACGTGTCGGCAGCGGCCAAGCGTGCGGTTGCAGAGCCAATCGGGCGGTTGGGCTAATCGGGCGGCCGCAGAGACCGGTGACGCCAGCGCCTGCGGCCTCTCGGATGCCTGCCCCGACGAACCCTCCCTGTTTGTCCCGGGAGACCGCTTCCGCCGCTCAGTGCCGTTGGTCCCGCGAGCCATCGGTCGAGCCGTCTGCTGGCCCAACGGGTGGCCCCTCCGGCAGCCCATCCTGCGTCAGCGACTCCGTGCGTTTCACAACATAGGAGTCGATGACATTCGGGTCGTCCGGTTCGTCTTCCAGCGTATCGCCAAAGGGCCCGCGGCCGAACGGTCCACCACCGCCGCCTTCGCGGCGATCGCCACTACCGCCGCCTTCGCGGCGATCGTACGTGTAGGAGTGTACCTCAAAGCGCGCGCCTCGTGCCAGTTGCGAGGCGATGAAGCGGCGGATGGGAGGGCACAGCAGCAGCGCGCCCAGCGTGTCCGTGAGGATTCCGGGCAGCACGAGCAGAAAACCGCCGACCAGGATCAGCGTGCTCTCCGCGACCGCTTCCGCCGGCACCTCGCCCCGCTGCGCCGCCGCCTTCAGCCGCTCGGCATTGCCGCTCAACTGCAACATGGCCAGCCAGCCGCCGAAAATGGCCGACCCGATCACCATCAGGAAGGTCGTGGTCCCCGACGTCCGCTCCGCCATCTTCAGCAGCAGCCAAAGTTCGACGAAGGGCAGGGCCAGCAGCAGGGGGAGCCATCGGAGCATGGGAGTTTTCCAGCAAAGCAGCGGTTGGATTCGCGGGCTGCGGGGCGTCTCTGCGGGTGCCTCTTGTCGGAGCCCTGCGCCGCGCACGATCGACGGTTTGCTCAAGGGTTCGCCCGCGAGTGGACTCGCACCACGATCCGGCCGGCCACCTGGCCTCGAGCGACCCGGGCCACCGCCGCGTCCAAGCCTTCCAGGTCGACCTCTTCGGCCAGTTCGTCGCCGCGGGTTAGTTTCCATTCGCCCGCCAGTTTCCGCCAGATCTCCGCTCGTTCGGCCGCGCGGCAGTTCTGGGATGTCACTCCGGCCAGCGCGACCCCGCGCAGGATGAATGGAAAGACGGTCAACGGCAAGTCGGTGCCAGCCACATTGCCGCAAGCCGCCACGCAGCCATGCGGTTTCGTGGCGCGAATGGCGGCCGCCAGGATCGCGCCCCCGACCGTGTCGACCACTCCCGCCCAACGCGCCGAAGCCAGGGGTTTGGCGGCGGCAGTCGAGTTGGCGGCGGGCAGCACCTCGTCGCGATCCAGCACCTCGGCCGCCCCCCATCCTCGCAGCCAGTCCCACTGTTCGCGTTTGCCGGAGACGGCGGCGACATGGTAACCGAGTCGCGCCAGCAACTGGACGGCCAGGCAGCCCACGCCCCCGGTGGCTCCAGTCACCAGGATGGGGCCGTCCTGCGGCTGCACGCCGTTCTGCAGCAGTCGCTGGACACACTGGGCCGCCGTAAAGCCCGCGGTGCCCTGGACCATCGCCTCGCGCAGCGTGAGTCCGTCCGGCAGCGGCACGATCCAATCCGCCGGAACCCGGATATAGCGACTCCAGCCGCCCCATTGGCCCGCGCCCAGTTCGTTGCCCGTGACCACCACCGGCTGCCCCGGCTGGAAGGCGGCTGAATCGCTCGCCACCACACGCCCCGCCGCGTCGACGCCCGGCACGTGGGGCAGATGCCGCACCACGCCCGGATGCGCCGCCGCCGCCAACGCGTCCTTGTAGTTGATCGAGGACCAGTCCACTTCGATCAGCACTTCACCCGCCGGAAGCTCGTCCCGCGCGATCTCCCGCACGCCCGTCTCCAGCGTGCCGTCGTCTCGTCTCCGCACCAGCCAGGCCGGAAATCGTGCGCCGCTGTCCGTTGGTCCCGCCATCGCCGGTCCTCTCGTAGCTTGCCCTCTGCCGCCGCCCGCGTCTCGAACCCACCATGGACTCTCGACGGCTTCCGCCCTGCGAGCGACACGGGCCTGCCAGCGACACGGGCCCCGGGGATGCCGTGTGTTGACCCCCCGTCGAGTGGCCCTATAATCTCGCAATGCCCCCGGAAATCGCAAGATTACCCGGCGCCACGCCGTCCGCGTCGCGATCAGGGCACGCCAGCCTCGTTTCGTGCAGGCCCGTTCGCTGCCGGGCGTCGGGGGCCGTTACGTCTGTTTTATAGTCCGTTTCACCGTAGTCTGTTTCATGGAGTCTGCCGAGCGATGGGAAATGTTGCCGAATTGACCGACGACCGTTTCGCCCAGGAAGTGTTGCAATCGAGCATGCCGGTCTTGGTCGATTTCTGGGCTCCCTGGTGCGGTCCCTGCCGCCAGATCACGCCCATGATCGAGGAGCTGGCGGTGGAGAACGCCGGCGCCGTCAAGGTGATGAAGGTGAACATCGACGACAACCCGGGAGCCGCTCAGCAGTACGGCGTGATGAGCATCCCGACGTTGATCGTGTTCAAGAACGGCACCATCTCCGATCGGTTCGTCGGCGTGCAGCCGAAGTCCAAGCTGCAGCAGGCGCTCGACGCCGCCAAGGCCTGAGGTCTCCAAGCCCCCGGGCGCAGCGAGCCTCTGAACTCTCTCCGTGCGCCCCGGGGTTCAACCGTTCGCGGCTGAACCAGTCGCGGCTGAACCAGTCGCGGCTGAACCAGTCGAATCGAAGAGTGCCGCCCGCGGATCAGCGGGCGGCCATCATCCAGGCGAGGAACGCGACCCAGCTCGCGAGAATCGCCAGGGCCCCCGCGAGGACGGCCCGGCGTCGCGGCGGTCGCCAGCTCTGCCAAGTCGTGCCGATCGTGAAGCCATCACGCGAAACCGCCTCGCCCTGACTGTCGGCAGTCCTGCCGCGCGCAACGGCCGTTTTCCGGGCACTCATCGACGCGTCTCCTCGGCGGGGCGGGGGAGCCACCCCGGGCCAAACCAGGGCCTCATTCGTCTTCCGGAAGCTCTCGTTCCGATTCCAGGCTGGCCGCGAAATCGAAGTCGTCCTGGAAGGCCTTGCGGAAGTCGAAGACGTCGTTGAAATCTTCGCGCCGGTCGGTCGGCGACTTCCGCATCAGGTCGACATTGATCAGGTTGTAGACCAGTTCGCCCACATCGCTGGTGCTATGGATGCCCCAGCTGTTCAGCACCACCCGCGCCATCATGCCATACTGGTCGATCGCGTACCGGCGGCTGGCCTCGCAAAGCTCCTGGCCGGTCAGGTGTCGATCGGCCTCGTCGACCGGTGTGCCGCCATCGGCGGCTGCCCCCATCTGCATGACTTCATGTGCATACGCCAAGGCGTCGCGCACGAACTCGTACGCCTCCACCGGATAGCGAGGGTCCTCTTTCAGGAGGCGTTTTAGGGGGTGCGTCATGGTGTCTCGCCACGCTCGCCGATCAGGCGCAGCGCGTCATTCATCCTGGCTGGGGTCCGGACGGTTCGATGGAGGAGCGGGATCGGATCCCTCCTGCCGACCGGGAAGGCGGGAAGGCGGATCGTGCGCCGCTTGATCGCGCGCCGCTGGATCCGGGGGCTGCTGGTCGCCCGAGTTGTCTTGCGATGAAGGTCGCGAGCCAGAGTCGGGAGACGGTGGCCCAGCGTCGGGAGACGGTGGCCCAGCGTCGTCACGCGACGCGGGCCCAGGTGGACGCTCGCCCACGCGGCCGCGTGGACCCCGATCGCCACGTCCCTGCTGCGCGTCTCGACGCGGCCGATCGCCTCGCGCGGGTCGCGTCTCCGGCGTGTCGGTCGACGAACCGGATCCGCCGCCTGACCGCGGCCCGTCCTCGCGAAGCCGTCCCGGCGGACGCGCGCGATCGGACTCCCGGCGTGACGAGTCGCGCCCGCCCTCGCTGCGTTCCCGGCGGCCACCCTCGGGCCGCGACGACTCTTTCCGGCTACCCTGGCCTCGCGGCAACCCACCTTGGCCTCGCGGCAACACGGTCAGCACATCGGCCACCGGGATCAGCACCCGCCGCATGTCTTCCATTTCGACCAGCAGCTGCTGCGCCAGAATGGACTGGCTGAGCACTCGGCCGCGGCCATCGCGGGTGATCACATCCGATCCCGCTGGCGGCAGCTCCCGCTGCATCTCGACGTAGGTGTCGTACTCGTAACGCAGGCAGCACTTCAAGCGACCGCAGCGGCCGGAGATCTTGGTCGGATCCAGCGTCGCCTTTTGCAGCTTGGCCATCTTCATCGAGACGGGCGGCATCTGCGAAAGATGGGTGTTGCAGCAGAGTGGCTTGCCGCAGTCTCCGTAGTCGGCAAGCAGCTTGGCCTCGTCGCGCACGCCAATCTGTCGCATCTCAATGCGCGTCTGGAACTCGGCCGCCAGACGCTTGACGAGTTCCCGGAAGTCGACGCGATCCTCGGAGAGGTAGTAGATAATCAGGCGTTCGCCACCAAACAGACGCTCCACATCCACCAGCTCCATGCTCAAGTTCATGGCCCGGATGTGGTTGCGGCAGGATTCGAAGTCCTGGCGAGCTTGCGTCTGGATGCGATCCCATTCGGAATGGTCGTCCTGCGACATTCGCCGCAGGACCTGCCCGTGGGCGGCATGGCTGAGGTGCTGCACCGACTCGTCTGTGGCCAGGCAGAGCACTTCGCCGCGTTCCAGTCCGCGATCGGTCCGCACCACCACCTCGTGGCCGCGCTCAAACCGGTCGTTGCCGCGCGACGAGAGCACGCCGAGCGACCGCGTGGCACCATAGCGGACTACGTATTTGGGCATGGCAGGGGCCGTCCAGCGAGGCAGGTCGGAGCGAGACACAAGGCGACACGCGCGCAGATCCGGAGAGGACCGCCCCGCCGAAACCGCCAGTATAGCCGCCACCCCCGTTCTGGAAAACCGACAGTTCCGGACCCCTATCTCCCCAGTTTGCCCGGCCGCGCAAGTCCGGCCCAGTTTCGGCTGGCCCAGTTTGAGCTGGCCCAGTTCGGCCGTGTGGCTCCGCCGACCCGGTCAGCGGCCCGCCGGTCGAGCGTACGATAGCGCCAGCAGGGCATATCCCGTCACCAGATCCGGATTCGACTCCAGCCAACGCTTGTCGTCGTTCGTCCAGGAACCATCCGACCGCTGCCGCGAGGCAAGCTCCGCCTGCAACTCGTCCCGCCAAGCGTGCGATACGCCTTGCTCGTCCACGAACGTCTCGGTTCCCAGGGCGTCCAAGGCCTTGGCGAACGTATGGTAGTAGTAGAAGAGCCCGGAGGTGCCCATGCCGGGGTTGGTCTTCAGGTTATAGTGCCGCGCGATCCAAGCCGTTGCCGCCTTCACCCGCGGATCCTCGGCGTCCACGCCGGCGAAGATCATGCTCTTCAGGCCCGCGTACGTCATCGACGCATAGCTCCGCAAGCCGCCGTTGGCGTCCGTCCCCGCCTGGCTCGATCCGCCGGCCGCCGAAGAATAGTAGAAACCGCCATCGCCGACTTTCGCCGCAAACGGTGTCTGGTTGTGCGGCGACTCCAAGTTCTGGCAACGCGACACAAACACCAGCGCCTGCTGGATCGCCTCGTCGTTCGCCTCATGACCCAACGCGTGCAACGCCTCGACCAGGAAGGCCGTGTTCGACAGGTCGGGCCGCTTGTGATTGCCGTAGCCGGCTCCCCCGTACCCCGGATCCGCCGACTCCAACCCCTCGCCCGCATCCCACTGGATGTCGCGCACGAACGCATCGGCTTTCTTTAGCAAAGCGTCGTAGCGCCCGTCCCGGTTGGCTTCCACGAAGCACATGATCGCCAAGCACGTTTCGTAGTTCTGGTAGAGCGACTCGGGAGCATGGATGCCACCGGACGGATGGGCCATGCTTTCCAGATACTTCAGGCCGCCCGCCACCACCGGGTCCTCGGGGCCACGCCCGTGTCGCAGCAGGGCGGTCGTCACCAGCGCCGTCACGCCAGGACCCGATTCCGGACTGAAGGCTCCGTTGGGCTGCTGCCGGGTTTTCAGGAAGTCCGCGGCTCGCGTCACCATCGCTGCCATCGCGGCGGGACTCTTCGGTGCGGGAGACACAGCGGCCGGTGAATCGGCTGCCTTGGGAGACACAGCGGCCGGTGAATCGGCTGCCTTGGGAGACACAGCGGCCGGTGAATCGGCTGCCTTGGGAGACACAGCGGCCGGTGAATCGGCTGCTTCGGGAGACACAGCGGCCGGTGAATCGGCTGCTTCGGGAGACACAGCGGCCGGTGAATCGGCTGCCCAGGCGGGCATGCCCAGGCCGACCAGCGGACAGACGGCCAAGTAGCCGATCAACCCGAGCTGGGTGCTCCGTCGTCTCGACGAACGTGGCGCAAAAGACGAGCCGCGAAAGGAGATCGCCATGAGGTTTCTCGCTTGCAGGAAATGAAGGAAAACTTGGCAGCCGAACGCACGCGAAATCGCCTGCGACGCGAGGCCCACGGTGGCCCCAAGGATGCGTCCCCGTGAGCCCGTTCCCGTCCGTCGCCTCCGCCGCGTGCTCCTGCGGCGTCCTAACGTTACGCCAAGTCGGCGCTCCGGGCAATGCACGCAGCAACCGACTCTTCTGCCGGCGGTCTTAAGCCGCTCGGGTCACGCCGCGCGGAGGGCCCTGCGAAGAACTCCCCCAGACTTCCGGCGAAAATCGTCTGTCCAGAATCCGTGCAAAGCCAAGCCCGGGTTGCCCGCGAGAAGGCGAGCGGATGGATTCCGGGAACCGAACCGTCCAGCGGTACGCTACGCCCTGACGTTGCCGTCTGTCGGTGCGCTGCGGCTTCGCATGCGAAGGTCACCGGGCGACGTAGTTCGCGGCACCGTCAGTCGAGGATGGCCAGGATCTCGTCCTCGCTCAGAATCAGCAGCTGTTCCTCCTCGAACACGATCTCCATGCCCGCATAGGAGTTGAACACGACGCGATCGCCGTCCTGCACCTGGCTAGCGACCCGCGTTCCATCGGGCAGGCGACGGCCGTCGCCGACGGACAGAACGCGTCCCTGCAAGGGAGCCGTCTGGCTGGCCGAAGGCAGCAAGATGCCCCCCGCCGTCTGCTCCTCCGCTTCCGAACGCCGCACAATCACCTTGTCGCCCATGGGTTCGAGTTTCATTGTCGTGCTTGTCGCACCTCCCGAGGGTCCACCTGCAACGAACACGCGTGCGGAGGCCAGTGACCGACTGCCTCGCCTAGAACTCGCGGCTCCCAGGTTCCAGCGCGAACGCTCCCATTCGTGAACGCACCGCCAGTCCCTGGGCGACGATTGTCGCACGGCGTGCTAGCGGCGGCAAGTCGGAGCTTGGCCATCGAGCCGGGGCTGGGGAGGCCAGCGGGGAAGGCGTCTTCGCTGGGGTCGGGCGGAACTTGAGGTTGCGGTCCAAAATAATTTGAATCGAGGTGTCAAACTTTGACGATAGGGAAGAAGGAATCGACGGAAGGGCTCTGGTCCCGCAGCCGTTACAAGCCTGGGCACGCTCTCCGGGGGGCGTCGGCCCAAGGGCTCGCCGGTCTTCAGCAAGTCAAGGGTCGCCGCATGGCCATCTCGGATGCACCGTCCTCGCCGCTGGGTCGCCCGGGTCTTTCCGGGCACCCGGATCTCTCGTCGCGGCCTGATCTCCAGATGCGATTCGATGCCGCCCATCGCTACGAGGCGGCGGAGATTCCGGAAGCGATGGAGGGGGACGGGCCGACTTGGGAAGACCTGCAAGCGATCGCCGGTTACGACGCTCAAGCGGCCAGCCAGCAACTCCGCATGCAAGCCTTGGAGCTGGCTTCGATCCTGCGCGAAAAACAGCGGGCCCTGGAGGATCGCGAAGCGGTCCTGAATGCACGAACGGCCAAGCTGGAGAACGACCTGCGCGTGCAGCGGCTGCGCGGCGCGTTCGGTGAGATGGAGACGGGGCTGGAGTTCTCTGGAGGCACGGGGGCGGCCTCGTCGTTGAGGGAGCCTGCGCGATCGGTCGTCGACGCAGGGGTCGACCTGTCCCGCAGTTCCGCCGAACTCCGCTCCGCCAGCACCGCTCCCGTGGTCCCGCGTCCGGCATCGGGCGAGCACCCGGCTGCAGCTGTGTCCGTGGAGATCGAACAACTGCTCGTCGAAGATTTCGACCAAGCGGCCCGCGCCGCCGCTCTGGGATTGGACTTCCAGGCGGAGTGGGAGGCACTCGAGAAAGATCGCAGGGAGTTGCAGCAGCGCGAACTGGCCGTCATTCGACGCCAGCGCGATGTGGAGCGATTGCACGACGAGTCGACCGACCTGCACCGCGAAGCTTTGGAGCTGCGATTGGCTACGGAGCAGTTGTGGGAGGAACTGGTGGACCACGTGCCTCGCGTGGATCTGACACGTACGCTCGCCGAACTTCGCGCACGTCTGGCCGACCACTACCGGATGGCCAGCGATTCCCTGGTGCACCGCCGGGAAGAGTTGCAGTCGATTCGGCAGGAGCTGCAGTCGCAGGAGCAGCGGATTCGGCAGCAGTATCGCGAGATCCAGGTGTGGGCCGATCGCCGTTACGAGGAACTGGAAGCTCGCACGGCCGAACTGGCGTTCAGGGAACGCGAACTGGAACGGCGAGAGGCGGCCTTGCAGCAACAGGCGTTAGGCTGGCAACAGCAGGGCGACGACTATCGACGCGAGATCGAACGCCTCAGCTGGCAACTCCGCGACCAGCGTAACTGGCTGGATAGCTAGACGGAGCGCGGCCGTCCCGGCCGCACCCGCAGCGAAATCGCCAGACACAAGCCAAGCAGACGCTGGAGGCGCTGGCAAAATCCGGCGTCCCGGCCGCACCCGAAGCGAAATCGCCAGACACAAGCCAAGCAGACGCTGGAGATGCTGGCAAAATCCGGCGTCCCGGCCGCACCCGCAGCGAAATCGCCAGACACAAGCCAAGCAGACGCTGGAGGCGCTGGCAAAATCCGCCGTCCCGGCCGCACGCCCAGCCAAAGCGCCTCAGGGCCAATCGCCCGAGCGAACCCAACCGCTGCAAGCCTTTCGCGTTCGGTCACCGAACCGCGACTAGCGTTGCCCGGCCGTTTTGTTTGACAGTGCGGCTGCTTCAGCATCGGCCTTCTCGCCCGGCGAGGCTTCATCGGCCTGCTTCTTGGCGGCTCGCTGATGCGCCACCTGCACGGCCTGGACTGCGCCCTGCACGTGCTGCGGCTGGAAGAACGCTTCCACGCTGCCATTCAGATGCTTCACGCCGATCTTCGCAGCCAGTTCCTGCCAGCTCAGCTTGTCGCTGAGATGCCAGGCGGCGGCCTGCGCGGTCTTTTGATCGAGCTCTTCGCGACCGAGCATCTGGCAGACTTCGACCAGGGCCGCGTCCTGGGTGAACTCGGCGATCGGAGCAATTTCGTAGGGCACGCGGGGGTTGGGATCGGCTTTGCCGTGTTCCAGACAGACGGTGGTGACTTTGAACTTTCCGGCGCGATCGGGGCCCACGTCGAAGAAGCCGCCGCCCATGCCCATGCCACCCATGCCGCCCATGCCACCCATGCCGCCGCCCATGGACTGGTTGCTGTTGGAGGAGCTGCTGCTGTTATTGTTTCGGCCGCCGCCGCCGTCGCCGCCGTCCTGAGCCAGGATCGGGCGACCGACGAACGCATCGGGCAGGCGGATGGACAGCGGTTTATCGGTCTTATTGCGGATGATGACCGTCGACTGCGTCGCATCCTTCGGAACCAGCTTGACTTCGATCTGGTCTGCCTTCATGGCCGCGAACAGTTCCACTTTCTCACTCGCCGGCTTGCCCTTCGAGCCTGCCTCGGGCCGAGCGGCCTGAACTCGCTCGCCCACAACCGCCAAGGTCGCCACGGCAGCGAGTACCAAACAGACATTCCAGCAGGCAGACCTCATGGGATGTAATCTCCGTTCCGCGGATAGATAGCGTTGGGGCTGGCGAAAGATTCCCGCCAAGGGGAAATCGCCAAGGCTGTGCAGGTTTCACAATAACCACAAAACCTCCAGATTCCAAGGCTTTGCGTTCTGAAAGCCGACGCGGGGAGGTGAATTTTCCTGATCGCCTGATTGAGTGCTAATCCCGGTTGGCGCGGGAGGTGGCTTCGTGGGGTCAGGGCTCATTTTTTTGCCGTCGCTGTCGAGGCGGCGGGAATCTCCGTGGTAAGCAACGAACCCTGCCACGACCCCAGAACGCCCCAGTTCGCCGACGCCTTTAATCCGGCACCCGGGGACTCCGTTTCTTGCCGCGATGCCAGCAGCCCGGTAGGATGAGGGCCTGAAGGGAGCCCTGCCGGCTTGGCTCCCCCCTCTCTTTTGTCAAGGAAAATCGCGTGGCAACTACCGTCAATCGTTCCTCGGCCCGTTCATCCGGCGTGGACCCTGCTGCGCGAAGCCTGGAGTTGGCGATCGCGGCGGCGCGGACCGTCGACGAGAACCGGGGACGCGACATCGTGGTGTTGGATGTGCGGCACCTGACGCAGATCTTCGACTACTTCGTGATTGCCACGGGCACCAGCCGGCGCCATCTGCATGCGATCAGCGAGGAAGTGGACCGCAAGTTGGAGAAGGAGATGGGCGACCGCCGTTTGGGTCGCGAAGGCTACACCGACAGTCGCTGGATCCTGCAGGACTACGGCAACGTCGTGATCCACCTCTTCGACGAGGAGACGCGGCGTTACTTCTCGCTCGAGGACCTGTGGGCGGAAGGCACGCGCATGGCTTGGGAGTCGTCGGCGCCGGCGGTTGGCTGAGCGGACAGGCAATTTCCGGTCGTCGCGCATTTCGTTACAGTGGGAGCCTCGCGTGCCCATGGAGGGCGTTTCTTTCCGAGTCTTCCCGCGTGGTAGTCCATGAACAACCTGAACGAACTGCGGCGCCGCTTCGCGACCGCACTGCAAACCCTGGTCGAGAATCCGGCTCCCTCCCTGGAGATGATCCGTCCTGCTCAGGACTCGCGATTTGGCGACTACCAGGCGAACTTCGCGATGTCGCTGGGCAAGCAGCTGGGCCAGCCGCCGCGGCAGGTGGCGGAACGCGTGGTGGCGGCACTCGACGTCGCGGATCTCTGCGAATCGCCCGAAGTCGCCGGCCCGGGCTTCATCAACCTGCGGCTGCTGCCCGCGACGCTCGCCGCGCAAATGGACCGGCTGGTGGCCGACCCGCGCCTGGGCGTGGAGTCCGTGCGCGAGCCGCGCACCTTCATCGTCGACTTCTCATCGCCGAACGTGGCCAAGCCGCTGCATGTGGGCCACATCCGCTCCACGGTCATCGGCGACGCCATCAGTCGCCTGTTGCGTTTCCTGGGCCATCGCGTCATCACCGACAACCACCTGGGTGACTGGGGCACGCAGTTCGGCATGATCATCTATGGCTACCGCAATTTCGGCGAAGCGAAGGCGTTCGCCGCCGATCCGGTGCAGGAGCTGGGGCGAGTCTATCGCGTGGTCCGCCAGGTGATGGACTACCACGAAGCCGTGGCGGCCCAGGGTCCGCTCCGCGAACGACTGGCCAAGCTGGAAGCCGAAGCGGCGCGGCCAACGCCGACCGATCCGGCCGAAGCGAAGAAGGTCGCGAAGGCGGCCAAGCGGCTGGCGTCGCAGATCGGCGAGACGCGCGAGGAGCTGTCCGAGGCGGCGGCGAAGCAGGCGAAGGTAGAGGCCGATCCATCGCAACTGGCGCTGGTGCGCGCCCATGTCGACATCGAGCAGGCCGTGCTGCGGGAGACGGTCAAGCTGCACGAGGGCGATGCCGAGAACTTGGCTTTGTGGCGCGAGTTCCTGCCGGCTTGCCGCGCTGCGATCCAGCATATCTACGATCGACTCGACGTGCAGTTCGACGAGGAGCTGGGCGAAAGTTTCTATCACGATCGCCTCGCGGCCGTCGTTGACGACTTGCTACGCCGCGACTTGGCGCGTCTCAGCGAGGGCGCGACCTGCGTCTTCCTGGATGGCTTCGACGCGCCCATGATCATCCGCAAGCAGGATGGCGCTTTTCTCTACGCCACCACCGACCTCGCCACCATCCAGTATCGCATCGAACGCTGGTCGCCCGACTCGATCCTGTACGTCGTCGACTTCCGCCAGGGTGACCATTTCCAGAAACTGTTCGCCGCCGCGCGGCTCTGGGGATTCCAGGACGTCGACCTTCGCCACATCGACTTCGGCACGGTGCTCGGCGACGACGGCCGGCCGTTCAAGACTCGCGCCGGAACCATGGTCGGCCTGCAGGGCCTGCTGGACGAAGCCGTCGCCCGCGCGCGGCAGGTGGTTGCCGACAACGACGATGCCAAGCCGAACGGACCCGAACTGAGCGAGGCGCAACGCGACGAGATCGCGGATGTGGTCGGCCATGCGGCCATCAAGTATGCCGACCTGTCGCAGAATCGCTCCAGCGACTACGTCTACAGCGAGGACAAGATGGTCGCGCTCAAGGGCAACACGGCGACCTACCTGCAGTATTCCTACGCGCGCGTCATCCAGATCTTCGCCCGTGGCCAGATCGACATCGAAGCTCGCCGCCGGCAGCCGGTGCCATGGAGTTTCTCGCACGCCAAGCAGCGCGAACTGGCGCTCGCGCTGCTGCGTTTCCCCGAGGCGCTCGACGAAGTCGTCGTCGACTTCCGACCGAACCTGCTGGCCGCCTACCTCCATGGCCTCGCGACGCTGTTCTCGGAGTTCTACGAGGCCTGCCCGGTGTTGCGCGCGGAGACGCCCGAGCTGCAGCAGGAACGACTGCTGCTCTGCGACCTCGTCGCCCGCACGTTGAAGCTCGGACTGAGCCTCCTGGGCATTTCGGTCGTCGACAAGATGTAGCCGCGCGGACCCGCGCCGGGAGGGCCCCGATGACCACGATCGTTCCGCAGGCGGGCCAGATCTACTGCGGCGACGCGCTGCAGCAGCTGCGTGCGTTCGCCGACGAATCGGTCGACACGATCGTGACCAGCCCGCCGTACTTCCAGCAGCGGAACTATGCCGATGCGTCGCAGATCGGCCAGGAGGGTTCGCCGGCGGAGTACGTCGAGCGGCTGGTGCAGGTGTTCCGCGAAGCGCGTCGCACGCTGCGCAGCACCGGATCGCTGTGGCTGGTGCTGGGCGACAAGTACGAATCGAAGCGGCTGCTGGGACTGCCCTGGCGCGTCGCCTTCGCGCTGCAAGACGATGGTTGGATCCTTCGCAGCGACATCATCTGGCACAAGCCGAACGCCATGCCATCGGCGGTCAAGGATCGGCCGACGACCGACCACGAGTATGTGTTCTTCCTGACGAAGTCGGCCGAGTACTACTACGACGCGGATGCGATCCGGGAACCGCATGTGACGTTTAGCGAGAAGAGCCGGATGCGCGGCGGCCGCAAGCATTTCTTCCAACGCGACAGCACGCCCGAAGCGGGCAAGAACGGCGGTCATGCCAACCTGCACGACGGCCGCTGGGACCAGGCGTTTCATCCGGCGGGACGCAACAAACGCACCGTCTGGTCGATCCCGCTCTCGAAGTTTCGCGGCGCCCACTTCGCCGTGTTCCCCGAATCGCTGGTGACCCACTGTATCCTGGCCGGCTGCCCCGCGGGCGGCCTGGTGTTGGATCCATTTCTCGGCAGCGGCACCACCGCCGTCGTCGCCCGCCGCCTCCAGCGACGCTATGCAGGCATTGACTGCAATGCGGAATACTGCGAGATGGCCCGCCAGCGGCTC
>JBIIEC010000278.1:0-8169 GCA_044238045.1 Pirellulaceae bacterium
AGCCTCCCCCGGCCGACCTCGTCCCCCAGCTCCTACCTCAAGCTCCGCCGCGAACACCACCCACTCGACCACCCCAACGCAGTCATCCGCACCAGCCCTCGATCCCCTAACCACCCAAACACGCCAGCCGATCCGAAACTGCATAGTTCGAGGGCTTCACGGGCGGCGCGAACAAAAATGATTTTGCTCGACCACCTCAGGCATCCGATGGAGTCCCGGTCGAGTGCGCGTAGCGGTCGTCGCGAGGAGAACTTGGCGATACCGGGCGGCGGGCTTTTTTGTGAATTCCGGTATTGCAGGCTGCGCCAAGATCAGTATAGTGGCCCGTTTCGTGTCACTCGATCCACGGCGCTAGCGTAGCTCAATTGGCAGAGCAGCTGATTTGTAATCAGCAGGTTGTGGGTTCAAGTCCCTCCGCTAGCTCTTCGGCGCTGCGGACTCGGGATCTTCCCGACACGAAGATTCCCCTTCGGAGAGTGAACTGCGGTCGGGATACGCATCCAGACAGCGACGAAACTCCGCGGAGGATTGCCGACAGAGAGGTGCTCCCGAGCATGGCGAACGTGCTCCCGGGCATTGAGAGACAGAGGCGACGACCAGAACGGCGGCAACCGCTTGGCCGGGCAGGCAGTCGCGAAAGGCGAATTACCGGGGGGTTTCCCGAGTGGCTAAAGGGGTCAGACTGTAAATCTGATGGCATTGCCTTCGCAGGTTCGAATCCTGCACCCCCCAATAACATATCTCCAAGTGTCCAAACACCTTAAATCGACGGCAACGAGGTCGGCGAAGAGAGGGCGAACGACAGACGCGACACGGAGATGAACCGGTTCGCCGCCCGAACACATAAAAAAAGGCCGCTTGGGCCAGACACACCCGAGCGACAGGCACGCCCCAAAGACATCGCCTAATGCGACACGAATAGATCCCAGGAACAGAACGAAGGGCCCCCAGTACCTCGGAGACGATTCGCAGTCCACGATCGGCCACCAATACCCAAGAGGGACCCGGGCGCCAAAGAGAATCAGCCATAAACTGCGGGTGTAGCTCAATGGTAGAGCAATAGCCTTCCAAGCTAAAGACGAGGGTTCGATTCCCTTCACCCGCTTGAAGCTCCCTTAAGTCGACGGCGTCCAGGCCGGACGGTTTCTGGAGAGCCCGCAGCGACCCGGCGGATACTGCGAGGAGATGACAAAACGGCCTCCGCGATCCAATCGCGGGAATCACCGCTTGTGGAAATCCTCGCCGATCGCGTGGTACGGGTCGACTTGAGAGACGATTCGCGTTACAAAGGTACGTTTCGGCGGCCATGCAGACCCTCGGTCGGGAGCGACGCGGGTCGATGGCGGGACAGGATAAGCCAGCGGCGGTACGAGAAGGCCAAAGGCGATACGTGCCCCTGCAGGGCAGGCAGCGAAGCAGGGGCAGGTAGCAGACACGACAGGAAGTCGGTTAGGAAGCAAGGCGGGACAGGAGGCGGGCTGGGTCGCGTAGCGGACCACCCGGCAGACATCGTCCGACAAGAGGTTGCGTTGCAACTCTGCTGCTGTAGCTCAGTTGGTAGAGCGCGTCCTTGGTAAGGACGAGGTCACGGGTCCGAGTCCCGTCAGCAGCTTTGGAAAACCAGATTGAGTACGTCGTGGTGTGTGGCCGCGATGACATCAACGTTCGCGTCGGGATATAGGGTAGATAGCAAGCATGGCCAAGGATACTTTTCAACGTACTAAACCGCACGTCAACGTCGGCACGATCGGCCACATTGACCACGGCAAGACCACATTGACCGGTGCCATCGTGGCCGTACAGGCGGCGAAGGGTCTTGCCCAGTTCAAGTCGTACGCGGATATCGCCAAGGGCGGTACGGTCCGCGACGAAACGAAAACGGTGACCATCGCCGTGTCGCACGTCGAGTACGAGACGGCGAACCGCCACTACGCCCACATCGACTGCCCGGGCCACGCGGACTTCATCAAGAACATGATCACCGGTGCCGCCCAGATGGACGGTGCGATCCTGGTGGTCTCGGCTGCGGACGGCCCGATGCCGCAGACCAAGGAGCACGTGCTGCTGGCTCGTCAGGTCGATGTGCCGGCCATCGTGGTGTTCCTGAACAAGATCGATCTGGTCGACGACGAGGAACTGCTGGACCTCGTCGAACTCGAGATCCGCGAACTGCTCAACAAGTACGACTTCCCGGGCGATGACATCCCCGTGGTGCGTGGCTCGGCGTTGCCGGCCTACCAGCACCCGGCGGATCCGGAAAAGAACAAGTGCATTGGCGCGCTGATGGACGCGATCGACGCGAACATCCCGCAACCGGCTCGCGAGGAAGACAAGCCGTTCCTGATGGCGATCGAAGACGTGTTCTCGATCGAAGGTCGCGGTACGGTGGCGACGGGTCGTATCGAGCGTGGCGTGGTGAAGGTGGGTGACGAAGTCGAGATCATCGGCTTGAAGCCCGGCAAGCAGAAGACGACCTGCACCGGCATCGAAATGTTCCGCAAGCTGCTCGACGAAGGTCGCGCGGGCGACAACGTCGGCTGCCTGCTTCGCGGTGTCCGCCGCGACGATATCGAGCGTGGTCAGGTGCTCGCCAAGCCGAACTCGATCACGCCGCACACGAAGTTTGAGGCGGAAGTGTACTGCTTGTCGAAGGACGAAGGCGGCCGACACACGCCGTTCTTCAGCGGCTACCGTCCGCAGTTCTACTTCCGCACGACGGACGTGACCGGTGCCGCCAATCTGGTCGACGCCGAGATGTGCATGCCCGGCGACAACGTCAAGGTGGTGGTGGAGCTGGGCAAGCCCATCGCCATGGACGACGGCGTTCGCTTCGCCATTCGTGAAGGCGGCCGCACCGTGGGTTCGGGCGTCGTCACGAAGATCCTTGAGTAACCGATCGAGACATGTAGGGGTGTAGCTCAATTGGCAGAGCACCGGTCTCCAAAACCGGGGGTTGCGAGTTCGATTCCCGCCGCCCCTGCCAGCTAGACTCGCACCGGGCCTGTCCCACCAGGACGGCCCGGTGCGAGGTTTTTGGCTGACGGGCCCTTGGCTCAACCTTGGCTCGAATGGAATCCAAGTCAGGGTGTCTTGGAGCGGCAGTATCACTGTCGCTCAGATCTTTTTCGTTCGGTTGTCACGGGTATGAACAAAGAAAAAACGATCGCGGCCAACCCATCGTTCTGGTCTGACCTGTTCCAGACGGGCATCTACAAGCGAAGCCAGGGACGGACAGTGCGGCAGGTGACCTTCGCGGCCATCTTCCTGCTGTTGCTCCTGGCGGCTTGGAAGCTGTTCGAGACGCTGGAGGGGGCGAAGGGCACGTCGTGGTACACGAACGGCCTCGAGTATGCCGTTCCCGCGACGCTGCTGGGACTGGGCATGTGGTTGAGCTACCGGCTCGTGAACTATCCCCAGTTCGCGGATTTCCTGATCTCCGTCGAGGCGGAGATGAACAAGGTGTCATGGCCGAGCAAGACGGAGTTGATCCGCAGCTCGATGGTTGTGATCTTCCTGATGTTCTTCCTGGCCTTGATCCTGTTCGGCTTCGACCTCTTCTGGCAGTTCCTCTTCCAGGCGATCGGGGTCCTGCAGCGATCGGGACCGCCGGCCAATTGATCGCTCGGGCTGGCGTGCCTTCCGGAGCCGGCACACCACGGGGTGTTCCGACATCTGGCAAATCGCCCAGGAGCCGCTTGGATCACGAAAAGGGCGAGCCACTGCGGCTGGCCACGATTCGGACTGCCAGGTGCCTTGTGATGAGTACACGACTCTTGATGAGTACACGACTCTTGATGAGTACACGACTCTTGATGAGTACACGACTCTTGATGAGTACACGACGACGGTGATGCGAACGAGTTCAGACCATCAGCGGCCACTCGGTTGACCGGCTGGCGGCCCGCGAACCGGACGCATCGTGGCAGACGCGGGCCACATGATCAGCCAACCGCAGAGACGGCACGACACGCAGCATCCCAGATGGGCATTGGTGAAGCGATGAGCGACGAACACGAACAACCGGAGGCGGACGAGGTGCCGTTCGCGGTGCCCGAGGCGGAGGCGGCCGGGGAGGCTGAGCCCGATCTGGCTGGCGACACCGCTGGCGATGCCCCTGGCGAGACGAGCGACGCGGCAGCCAGCCCTGAGGCACCGGCCGCGAAGCCGGAGAAGACCAAGAAGCCCGCCAAGGCGGCGGCGAAGAAGCCGAAGGCTCCGCCAGCACCCAAGGGCCCGCCTGCTCCGCAGATCGACGAAGACGCCATCATGCGTTGGTACATTCTCAAGGTGCAGAGCAACCGTGAGAACTCGATCTGCGACGGCCTGAAGCGTCGAGTGGCAGTGGCTGGACTGGACGAGTACTTCGGCCAGATCTTGGTGCCCACGGAGGACGTGGCGGAGTTCAAGAACGGCAAGCGGCGGGTGATCAAGCGAAAATTGTACCCCGGCTATATTGTCGTCCAGATGCTGATCAACGAAGATACGTGGTTCTTGGTGAGGGAAACCCCAGGCATTGGGGACTTCACGGGAGCGGCGGGCAAGCCAGCCCCGATGCTGGACGAGGAGGTGGAGCGGATCGTCAAGTCGGCGCAGCCCAGCGAAGACACGGGCGAACCGATCAAGACGGCGATCCCCTTCAAGGTGGGCGATCGGGTGCGGGTCAAGGAAGGCACCTTCGAGAACTTCGAAGGCGATGTGGATGGGATCGACGAGGCGAACGGCCGCGTGACGGTCATGATCAACATTTTTAACCGGACTACGCCGGTGGAAGTGGAACATTGGCAGGTAGAAGCAGTGTAGGGCCTTTGTCAAAACGGGTCGTCCATGCAACAATCATGGCCCCGCACGACGAAGCGCCTCGACTGGAGAGACCAACGAGGCGACGGAGAGACGGCACCCGGTGCCGATGACCGCTAGAAGGCAGCGGCTCCAGGGCCGGTGAGAGCCGAGGCCCGGGCGAGCACAACGGTCGACAGGGGATCCCAGCGAGCGAGTGGCATGTGCGGGTGCCTCGAGCACTGAGCATGTCCACGGCCGCCCAGTAGGGCGGTACCGCACGCAGGCCCAGCAAAACGAAATAGCACAAGCGAACGAGAAACCACAAGCGGCGTCTTGAGCGAAGGCTGATCGGCAACATGAGCCGCGGGCCTGGCTGCGTGAGTCGCCGAAAAAGAGCCCAGTAGAGAGCGAAACATGGCAAAGCAATTGGTTGGAACGGCGAAGTTTCAGGTGCCCGGCGGACAGGCGACGCCTGCTCCCCCAGTCGGTACCTCGCTGGGTCGTTACGGCATCAACCTGGGGCAGTTCGTCCAGCAGTTCAACGAGCGTACGCGTGAAGCGGCGGGAACGCCGATTCCGGTGATCGTGAACGTCTACAGCGACCGGTCCTTCGACTTCGTAACGAAGAGTCCGCCGGCGGCCTCGCTGCTGAAGAAGGCTGCGGGCATCGCCAAGGGTTCCGGCACGCCGCATAAGGACAAGGTTGGCAAGGTGACGACGAAGCAGATCGAAGACATCTGCAAGCTGAAGATGGCCGACCTCAACGCGCGGGATCTGGATCATGCTCGCACGATGATCATGGGCACGGCCCGCAGCATGGGTCTGGAAGTCGTCGAATAGTCGCCGGACGGGCGCCGGTTCGGCCTGGCATCGCCGGGCACGCACCCTTGTCGTCGGGCAGCGGCGACGAACGCATTCGAACATTCATCCGCACATTCATTCCTTCAAGCAAGTCCTGGCGTCGCGTTCCCCCGTGAACTGCGGCGGCAGGAGATAACGACCGGATTAGGGTACTCGTCATGGCGCAACGATCAAAACGCTATCGAGCTTTGGCAGATAAGGTAACGGAGGCGGCGATGCCGCTGGACAAGGGCGTGCAGACCCTGAAGGGGTTCGCCACGACCAAGTTCGACCAGACGGTGGAAGTCGCCATCCGGCTCGGCATCGACGCCAAGCAGGCCGACCAGCTGATCCGTGGATCGCTGGTCCTGCCGCACGGCATCGGCAAGACGCAGCGTGTCGTTGTGTTCGCCAAGGGCGACCTGGCCAATGTGGCCAAGGAAGCCGGTGCCGACGAGGTGGGCCAGGAGGACCTGGCGAAACGCATTCGCGAAGGCTGGATGGATTTCGATGCGTGCATCGCGACCCCAGACATGATGGGTCTGGTCGGTCCGCTCGGCAAGGTCCTCGGTCCCCGAGGCTTGATGCCCTCTCCCCGAGCAGGCACGGTTACCATGGACGTCGCCAAGGTCGTTCGCGAATACAAGGCGGGTAAGGTCGAGTTCCGCAATGATGCGGCGGGAATCGTCCACGCCATGGTCGGCAAGCTCAGCTTTGATGCTCCCAAGCTTCAGGAGAACATCAAGGCGTTTCTGGATCACATTTTGAGTCTCAAGCCGGCTTCGGTGAAGGGGACCTACCTGCGTGGCCTGACGATCAGCGCCACGATGAGCCCTGGTGTCCGGATCGCGGCCTAATCTCCCCTCGGGGAGGCTGTAAGGGAAGATGACATGAGCAAGCAAGTGAAGGACCTGATCACGAAGGACTTCGCCACTCGTCTCGAGGGGGTGGAGGACGCCGTGCTGGTCAAGGTGGTCGGCCTGAACGCGGACAAGACGTTCCGGCTGCGACGGGAACTGCGGAACAAGAACATCGAACTGATGGTCATCCGCAACGGGTTGGCGCGTCGAGCCACCGAAGGCACGTCGCTGTCCCCGGCCCTCAACAAGATGGACGGGGCCCTGGCGTTTGCCTGGGGTGCAGAAGACTTCGTCTCGCTGGCGAAGGAGATCACCCGTCTGAACGAAGCCAAGGAGTTCGAGGGCTTCGAGACCCGTGGCGGGGTCATGGATGGGGAGCAACTGTCGGCGGAGCGTGTGAAGGAGATCAGCAAGTGGCCTAGCCGCCAGGAACAGCTCAGCCTGCTCATGGGGCAGATCCTGAGTCCGGGAGCCAACCTGGTTGGTGCCCTGCTCGGACCGGGCGGTACGCTGGCCAGCCAGATCAAGGAGAAGGCGACCGAGTCGGACGCTCCCCCGCAGGAAGAGGAAGCATAGTCGCCGAGCAGATCCAGCAGGCGGACTGGCGAGGTCCGCTGCGTGCCCGTTTCCGGGCGGCATGCGAGCTCCGTCGACCGAACCTCCTCCAGGTCTCGGCCGACTCACTCCTCAATCCGGGCGTTACGAACCAGTAAGGGTGGTGTTTCCGTTTCACGGGCCCAGCCCTGCAGACAATCCAACAACTACCAACCATTAATTATGAGTGTCTCGCGTCGGCGGTTCGCTTGGGCGGCCGACCGAAGCCAAGGCAAGAAAGGATCGGGGTCCCATGTCGGAAGCAACGATTGAATTCTCGGCGGAAACGAAGTCTCTGGGTGACAAGATCGCGGGCCTGACGCTGAAGCAGGCGAAGGAGCTGAGCGACTACCTGGAAAACGAGCATGGCATCAAGCCGGCTGCGGGCGGAGCCGTGATGGCGATGCCGATGCCGGGCGCTGGCGGCGAAGCTGCCGCGGCGGTCGAGAAGACCGAGTTCGACGTCGTCATGACCAGCTTCGGCGCCAAGAAGCTGGACGTGATCAAGGAAGTTCGCGCGATCACCGGCCTGGGCCTGAAGGAAGCCAAGGACCTGGTCGAGGGCGTGCCCAGCAAGGTCAAGGAAGGCGTGTCGAAGGAAGACGCCGAGGCGGCCAAGAAGAAGCTGGTCGAGGCCGGAGCGACGGTCGAGATCAAGTAGGTCGCATTTTTCCTTTACAACCAGCCAACCGACTGCCCTGGTGGCGGCGGTTGGCAGGCAGGATCGATTTGGCTGTCGGATGGTCCACGACTTCGTGGTGTGGCCTGTCGGATTTCGTGCCCAGCGAAATCCGACCCGTTGTCGGCTGCGCACAGAGAAGAGCTTGTTTGCGCAAGCGTCAGGGATTATGCTGCGCATCCAGACCTGAACATTTTCGCGCTCGTCGACCGCTGCGCGCCGCTTCGGCGGTGTGCGTGGAAAGCCGCCGGGAGATCAGGCCGCCAGCCGTCCGTCCGCCATCCTTCCTTTCTATCTGTCCCCTGTTGGTGGATTGTCCCTCGTATCCCACCAGGCATGCGGGCGCGTGGAATCCCGGGCCCCGGAGATCCCGCCCAGTGTCTCTGGTCCGGTTCTTGTCCGCGCCCTGTTCGCCCC
>JBIIEC010000279.1:0-8166 GCA_044238045.1 Pirellulaceae bacterium
CCGGCTGTCGTCGATTCCACAGGCCAGCAGCCAGCGGGCCTTCAGTTCCTTGACCATCTCCCGGGGCAGCTGGGTGCCGTGGCAGAGCCCAGCGACCTTGCCGCCGGCCCGGTGCCCATGGCCTCCTCCCTTCCCCAATCCATCCAGGGTCGCCAGGAGCAACTGCGTCGCGTCGCCTCCATCCCGCGATGTGCGCACTGAAACCAGCAGATCCCCCTGGAAGACGGCCGCGCAGAAGACCTTGCGAACCGAATCTCCCCGGACCAGCAGGTCCGCCACCTCCGCCACGATTTCCGGAGCGGCCGCCTGGGGCAGCAGGCAGAACGCGGTGTCGTCCTGAAGCCGCGTGTTTTGCAGCGCGAGCACCAGGTCGCTGTAGTAACGTCGCGGCAACGGGGCGTTTTCGATCTGGGCAAGCGTTTCCGGATTGGCGAATTCGGTGAGCCAGCAGAGCATCCGTCGATCGAGCTCGGAGTACGCCGTCTCGACGCCGCGCGTCTCCGTCCGCATCGCGTACACCAAGGCCGTCGCGAGTTCCGCGGGCGGCGTCACGCCCTGCTCCTGCAGGTAACTCGCCGCAATGCTGGAGGATGCCGCTGCCTCCGGCCGAATGTCGACGCAAGGAACGCCGGGAGCCATCGACTGCACGTGATGGTCAACCACCGCCGTCGTTCGCTCCGTGGTGCCGGACAGCAGGTGGTGGGTCGCGTCCGGTCCGCAGTCCACCAGCACATAGGCCGTTCGCGTTGGAGCCGGCAGTCGCTCCATCAGTTCCAGCGGGGGCTGCAGGAGCTGCACGACCTGTCGGTTTTCGGCCCGCAGCACCTGGCCGCCGGCGACAAGCTGCACCGGCTGGCCGAGGCGGTTCCGGATCAGCAGCCAGAGAGCCCAGCCCGATGCAATCGCATCCGGGTCGGGATTGTCGTGGGCGACAAGGACCGTCCGGTCGAAGTCGCGGAGCTGCCGAAGAAGTCGATCCGAGGGAAGTTCGCGAGGCGGTTGCGGCGGTTCGTCGTTGTCAGGCGCCGACCCGAACGGTTCGGCGTCGGCACTTCCACTCCCCGTCTGGTCTGACGGATGAGCGGATACGTGTTGGTTCATGATTTCCTTCCAGGCGTAATCCAGTCCATGAAGCAGGACCCCCATTCTACGAACGGCAGGCAGTCCTGTTTGCCGGATTCTGTTCCCGGTCTGCAAGATTCCGTTGCGATGGCCAGCCACCAGGCCAGCCGTCCCCTCAGTTCGTGGGAACCAAGCCTCGGGCGACGTCGGGATCTTGGCCGACGCCGGCAGGGGGCCCGTTACCCGATGGCACACTGACCGGTGACCGGGTACCCGGCAGCGCCCTACCCGGCGACGCAGCCAGCAGTTCACTGCGGAGCACCCGCATGTCCTGGGGCGCGACGATACCCAGCTGGATCCGGTTGCCCGCGATCGCCACGATCGTCACTTCGATGCCATCCCCGATCTGAATCCGTTCACCCACTTTGCGGCTGAGCACCAGCATACACACCTCCCTGTTTTCACTCCCGTTCCAATGGCTTGTGGATAATCCTAGAGACCGCAACGGGAAAAACAAGTTCGCCTGCGACCCGTTGGTTGACGCAGGGATACTCGCGGCGAGGCGCATGCTGACGGCTTGTGGTGACGGTGCAGTATCGCTCGCGAACGGCTGGCGGGGAGAGTCTTTGCCCCAGCGCAGGGCCCCAGCGCAGGGCCACGTCGCAGGCCAGGCCACGGAGCGGTCCGGCGGAGACTTCACCCCGGCCAACAGCCCGGTTTGGCTCGCGCGGGCTGGACACTTGATCGCGGCAAATCTCCCGGCGATCGCCGAGCGTCGGGTAGCGGCTGGAGCTGCCTAGAATCCGGCCAGCTTTTTCTGCGGCGGCGCGGGACCGAAGCGTTTAAGGTACTCCTTCAACCGCACCTTGCGCGCCGTGTTGTCGGAACTCATGAAGCGGATGGTGCCGAATACGGGCCGTTCGGGGCCCCAGGCTCGATCGTAGCGGCCCAGCGTCCAGAAGATGCCGCTGTAGGAGTTCGGATTCCTGCCATCGAGGGCCCATTTGTTGTTCAGTTCGATCAGGATCTCCAACGCGTCGCGCGGGCAGGCCGTCCACTCCAGAATCTTCTTGCCCCAGAGCATGCGGAGGTAGTTGTGCATGCGGCCTTCGCGACGAAGCTGCCTCTGGGCGGCGTTCCAGATCACGTCATGCGTCTCGGCCTGTTCAAACTGCTCCAGCGAGTAGATGTGGTCGCGCGGGTCCTTCTCGTGCTTCCGCAGCGTGGCCTGGGCCCAGTCGGGCAGGGACGCATACTGGTCGTAGTTCTCGTCCTGCCAGCACATGTTGAATCCAATTTCGCGCCAGGTGACGAGTTCATCGAGGAACGATTCGGCGGTGGGACTCATGCCCCACCATCCTTCGCGCGACCCACGCGACTTTTCGGCCAGCTTGCCAGGCGTCCACTTCTCGCGTTCCGTCAGTCGCTCGAAGACCTGGTGCACGGACATGTGGCCGAAGTGCAGATAGGGCGAGAAACCGCTGGAGGCGTCTTGGTCGGGGTGGTTTCTGCCTTCCGAGTAGTCGTCGAGCCGTCTGCGGAAGAACTCGTCGATCCGCTGCTGGGCGGCCGCGCGGCCGCCGACGATCGGCGAGATGGGCACACCGTGGTCGATGGGCAGGGAGCGGAGTTCATCGGCCGTGATGTCGCGAACCGTCGTATCAAAACGCGGCCACTGCTTCTCCAGTCCGGCGGGCCACCGGTCCAGGGTGGGCAGGCGTGCTTCCGTGGGATCCTGGAGCGGGGCGTCCAGCAGGTGGCCGGCCAGGTTCTTCTGCAGGAAGCTCCGGAACGAGAAGGCCCGCGTGTAGACCTTCGGCGCGGCGCGCATGGGCAGCAGGCCATTTCCGTCGATGGATTCCATCCGCACCGGCATGGATCGCGCGGCCGCTTGGAGCATGCGGGGCAGGAAGAAGCAGGGGAAGTCATCGCCCACGACGACGCACGCCCGTTCGGCCAACCGCGCCAGCAGCCCACGCCCCGCCCCCGCTGCGGGCTCGACGTACGGATAGTAGGCGACGTCGCGTTCCTCGAAATACCGCGCGTTATCGATCATGCCTCGCAGTACAAACGCGTGCAGGCGATCGCTCGCCCACCGATAGTCACTCCGCAAAGCCTCCAGGACCACCAACGGCCGCTTCAACTGCCGAGCCCATTCGACGGCTCGCTGGAGCGCGAAGTTGTAGTCGGGACGGCGAAAGGCGGTCATCCAGTAGAGAACATAGTCGCCCCTTGGTTCGACAGGCTGGCTGTTCAAAAACTGGCACCGCAGGGCGGGCACATCGCTGGCAAGGTCCATGGTTGATTCTCGCTGGCCGAGGAAGAGGCGACGGCGGGCGAGAAATCCTGGGTTCCCCTGCCCGGGCCGCCAAGCGGTAGTCCATACTCTAGGCGGACCCGAGGGCCTTGGCGATAGGCACCCGTGACACTCGCCGGTCTGACCGACCTCCCGCTTCTGCTTCAGAAAGTTCGCATTGGGCAGGACGGGCAACTAGAATAGGGGCCGGTGAGTAGCCGCCAGCGGTGGTGGCGCGGACTCCTGCCCCGGCGGCTGGAGTGGACGACAACGGCCAGATGGCTCCGGCCAACATGCCAGGTTCGGGGAAGGCAACGGAGATGGCTTTTCGATTTCGCAGGCAGGAAGCGGTCGACGTGGCCGTGCGACGCATGGCGCGGCAGGAACTGCGCGGCGGCATTGCGGAGCTTGTCGAGCAGCAGCCGAACCCGCATGACGCGGTCCACGAGTTCCGCAAGCGGTGCAAACGGCTGAGGGGCCTGTTGCGGCTGGTCCGGCCTCATCTGGGGAATCGCTTCGCCGCCTACAACGGCCAGTTCCGCGACTTGGCCCGGACGCTTTCCCAACTGCGAGACAGCCAGGCCAAGATCGAGGCTCTGGACCGACTGCGCGATCGAGCTGCCACGGAGGCCAACGCCCAGGACTTTCTCCGGATCCGCGAGTACCTCGTTGCCCACCAGGCGGCTTCGGTGGCCGACGAGCCGTTGACGTCCAAGCGGATCCAGCCCATCGTGCGCACCCTGCGGCGTGTGGCCCGCGAGGCGCGCGACTGGGAGATCCCCGACCGCGGATTCAACTCGCTGCGTGTTGGCTTGGAAACGACTTATCGCGATGCGCGGAGGGCCATGGACCGCGCGTATGCCGACGGCGGCGACCACGGTTTCCACGACTGGCGGAAGCAGGTCAAATACCATTGGCACCACTCGCTGATGCTATCGGGCTGCCAGCCCCTGCTGCTCCGCGCCCACGCTCGCCTGGCCGACGAACTGGCCGAATACCTGGGGCAGGACCACGACTACGCCGTGCTCCGCGATTTCCTGCAGGAGAAGATCTCCGGCACTCGTTCGGCAGCCGCGACCCGCGCCGAGGACGGCGATTCGACGGCGGGTGCCTGTGACACGGTGGTGTCAGCGATTAGCGAGGAGCAGGCGCGCCTGCGTGGCCAGATGCGGTCGTTGGGAGCGAACCTGCTGGCGGAGTCGCCGTCCCGATTCGTGGACCGCTGCCGCAGTTACTGGGATGCCTGGCGGGCCAACGACGACCGCTGAGCCGAACCGCTTGAGCATCGGGCCAGGGACAAATGGCGTTCGCCGCGGGGGAGCATTGAGCCGGATCTGGTATACTCCCGGTCCGTTCCCATTCTTCCGGTCCTCGACCTCCGCCCGATCCTTTGCTGGTTCAGGAGTCATCCCATGGCTCGTCGTTTGATTCGTAGCGCCGCGCCTGCCGCGGCCACTTCGGTTTCCCCTGGTGCCTCTCTCCGCGTTGGCCGGCGCAGCCTGCTGAAGTGGACGGCCGCCGCCGCGGCCTCTTCGCTGTTCAGTGTCCCCACCATCATTCCCCGCCATGTCCTCGCGGCTCCAGGGCGACCGGGAGCCAACGACCGCATCACGGTCGGCGCGATCGGCGTTGGGGGCCGCGCCAGGCTCCTGCTGGAACAGCTGCCCGAGTCGGCCCAGATCGTGGCTCTCTGCGATTGCAACGTTCCTCGAGCGGAAGAGTTCAAGGCCAAGGCCCAGGGCGATTGGCCGATCGAGCAGGACTACCGCCGGCTGCTGGAACGGCAGGACATCGACGCCGTGATCGTCGGTACCGCCGACTTCCAGCGCGTGCTGCCCTGCATTGACGCCTGCCAGGCCGGCAAGGATGTCTACGCCGAGAAGCCCCTGACGCTCTATATCCAGGAGGGCCGGGCACTGGTCGAGGCGGTCCGCAAGCACCAGCGCGTCCTGCAGGTCGGCACCCAGCAGCGGTCGATGGCCATGAACCGCGTGGCCTGCGAACTGATCCGCAGCGGCGGCCTGGGCAAGGTCAAGCAGGTCCGCGCGATGAACTACACCAACTCCCACCCCTCCCCCGCCACCTTCCCGACAGGCATGCCCGTACCCGCTGGCCTCGATTGGAATCTGTGGCTCAACCAAGCCGCTTGGCGCGAATACCACGACGACTGGATGGGCTGGGGCCACTGGCAGGAGTTTGGCGGAGGCGAGATGACCAACTGGGGCGCGCACGGCGTGGACCAGATCCAGTGGGCTCTCGGCACCGATGAGACCGGCCCGGTCCACATCGAACCGCTGACGCCCGGCTTGAACGGCTCGGTCATGATGCGTTATGCCAGCGGCGTGGAAGTCCACTTCGTGCTGGAACGCAACCACGGCCCCATGGGTGGCGCCGTGTTCCTCTGCGAGAACGGCAAGCTCGAAATCAATCGCAACAAGTTCTCGTCCAATCCGCCCGAGATCGCCCAGGAACTCGCGAAGTCGCTTGATGTGGCCGAGGAGGAACGCAAGTGGAGCGATGACACGGCCCTGTGGCAGGCTCGCGGGCACCTGCAAAACTGGCTCGACTGCATCCGCTCCCGCGAAACTCCGGTGGCCGATGTGGAGATTGGTCATCGGTCCGTCTCCATCTGCCACCTCGCGAACATCGCCAGGGCCTTGGGCCGGCCGCTGAAGTGGAATCCGCAGATGGAGCAGTTCGAGGGAGACGAGCAGGCGAATGCGATGGTGACGCGGCCGCGCCGCCAGGGATTTGAACTGCCGGTCAGCTGACCTGCGCATCGTCGAGGGAGCGCAGCCCGTGGACGGGACGCAGCCCACAGGCTCCTCGGAACGCCGCGTCCAGAAATCAAGACACGGGCGTCTCAGGAGTCCGCTAGGCAACCGGCGTGCCGACGACTTAAACTGGCGTCATGAGCGAGACGACGATCAATAGATCGGTGGACGTGTTGCTGGTGGGAGCGGGTCCCATCGGCCTAGAACTGGCGATCGGCCTCCGGCAGGCAGGCGTCGACTACCTGCACCTCGAAGCCCAGCAGATCGGCCACACCGTCTCCTGGTATCCACGCCAGGCCCGCTTCTTCAGTTCCCCGGAACGCATCGCCGTCGGCGGCGTGCCGTTGCTGACGGTCGACCAATCGAAAGCGACGCGCGAGGAGTACCTGACCTATCTGCTCGCGGTCACCCAGCAGTTCCAACTGCCCATCCAGACGTACGAGCGCGTGACCCGCGTCCGTTCTCCGCAGCAGACCGGTGAGGACGCGTTTGAAGTGGAATCGCGGACGGCTGCGGGAGAAGTGCGTCGTTACCGCGCGCGGCGGGTCATCCTGGCGATTGGCGACATGCACGAGCCCCGGCCGCTCGCGCATGCCGGGGCAGGCCTCGTTCCCGGAGCCGATCTGCCGCACGTGTCGCACTACTTCGAGGAACCGCACCCGTATGCGTTTCGACGCGTGCTGGTCGTCGGCGGCAAGAATTCGGCCGTTGAGGCAGCTTTGCGATGCCATCGCGTGGGCGCGGAGGTGAGCCTCTGCTTTCGCCAGCCGCAGCTCGCCGATTCGATCAAGTACTGGTTGAAGCCCGAGGTGGAATGGCTGATGCAGTCGGGGGCCATCCGAGGATTCCCGGGGCGAGTGCCTGTGGAGATCACGCCGACGGAGGTGGTCCTGGCCCCGGTCGACGCGCAGGGCAGCCCGCTTCACGACCGTTCCTGCCACGAACGCCTGCCGTTCGACTCGGTGCTGCTGCTGATCGGCTACCAGATGGACCCGGAACTGCTCGCGAATGCCGGCGTAGAGTTGCGTGGGCCCGGAAGAACTCCCGTCACCGACCCCTCCACCCAGCAGACCAACGTCCGTGGACTCTATGTGGCCGGCACCGCCGCCGCCGGCACGCAACTGCATTTCCGACTGTTCATCGAGAACTGCCACGCGCACGTGGTCCGCATCCTGCGGCATCTGACGGGAAAAGATCCCCAGTCGGTCAACCCCCTGGCCTTCTCCCGGCTCCACGAGAATCCCATCCCCGCCGAAAGCTGACCGCTGCTTTCGCTTTCTCCTCGCCCCTCTCCGCTCTCTACTCTGTACTATCCTTCCGGCGTACGCAGACGCTTGCGCCGGAAGTACGCGCGGCCCCACGGCGATCTGCCCCCCCAAGACTTTTCCTGGACGATCGCCCGATGACCGGCAGCCCCTCGCTTGAGCCCGCTCCCGTCGCAGCCACCTTCACCTGGCCCATTCCCCGGAACACGAATTCCAGCGAACCCAGGTCCCGCGCGCCGCGTTCGTTCGCCGGGCTGCCCCAGCCGCAACCGGAGATGGACCGGGGCGATGACGACCCGGAGTCGTTCTCGGCGGAATCCACGACGATCCTGATGGTGGATGACGAGCCGCTGAACATCGACCTGGTTCGTATCTACTTGCAGGACCTGGGCAATCCTCGCGTCGTTTCCACGAGTGACTCGCGTGAAGCGGTGGCGATGGCGCGGCAGCACAAGCCGGACGTCATCCTGCTCGATCTGCTGATGCCCGGCATCAGCGGCTTCGACATCCTGGCCGAGATCCGCAAAGATCCCGACCTGCGACGGACGCCGGTCATCATCCTCACGGCTTCCACCAGCGCCGAAGCACGCAACCGCGTCCTGGAAATGGGCGTGAACGAATTCCTCGGCAAACCGGTGGATCCCAGCGAACTGGTCCTGCGTCTCCGCAACACGCTGGCCGCGAAAGCACTCCGCGACCATCTCTCCAACTACTCGGCGCGACTCGAGGACGAAGTGCGGCAACGCACGGTGGAATTGGAGGCAGCGCG
>JBIIEC010000280.1:0-8140 GCA_044238045.1 Pirellulaceae bacterium
CGAGGCGGGATTCGGCCTCGACGGCGCCCACGGCGACGATCTCTGGATCTGGCGCACCGACGCCCAGGGTAATCCGCAAGGCATCGTCGACCAGGTGGGAATCGGCGCGCAGGCCAACGGTGAATCGTGGGGCCGCGTTCCCAACGGCACGGGCATCGTCGCTCCCCAACTCTCCCGCACCCTGGGCGCCGCCAACTCGGGCGTCCGCGTCGGACCGCTGGTGCTCAGCGAAGTGCAGTACCATCCGACCAATCCGTCGGCCGCTGCCCTGCAGGTCGATCCCACGCTGCGCGACGAAGACCTGGAATACGTGGAGATCTATAACCCGACCGCGGGCTCCGTGGACCTCAGCCACTGGCGCATCGCGGGCGGCGTCGACTTCGAGTTCCCCTTGGGTCAACGCATCAACAGCCGGCAGGCGTTGCTGGTGGTCTCGTTCAACCCCGCCAACGCCACGCGCACCGCGGCCTTCCGCACGCACTACGGACTCGCGCCGACCGTGCCGCTGCTGGGAGGCTACGGCGGCACGCTGAACAACAGCGGCGATACCGTGCGTCTGCTGCGCGCCGACGAACCGCCGACGGGCGAACCGAACTTCTACCCCGGGCTGCTGGAAGACGAGATCCGTTACGACGACGTCGCCCCCTGGCCCACGGCCGCCGATGGAACGGGAGCGTCGCTGACGCGGAACCTGCCCGCCGCCTGGGGAGTGCTGCCGGCCAGTTGGCTTGCCGCCGATCCAACTCCCGGTCGCGTCGGCGCGAAACTGCCAGGGGACTTCAATGGCGACAACCTCGTCAACGAAGCCGACATCCAGATCCTCTGCGCCGCCCAGGGATCCGTGCGTCCCGACCTCAACCTCACCGGCGATAGTACCATCGACTTCTCGGATGTCACCTACCTCGTGCAGGATATCCTGCTCACCAACTTCGGCGACGCCAACCTCGACGGCATCTTCAACTCGAGCGACCTCGTGCAGGTCTTCGTGACCGGCAAGTACGAGGCGATCGGAGCCGCGCAGGCGACGTGGTCGGAGGGGGACTGGAACTGCGATGGTCGCTTCACGACGGCCGACCTCGTCGTCGCCTTCCAAGGCGGCGGCTATTCCGCGGCGGCGGCGCCGGCAAGCGTGCCCGCGGACGGCCTCGACTGGGCCGCCGTCGCCGCTGCCCTCGCCAGCGACGATGAACGCTGGAACGACCAGGAGGACTGACGCGGTGGGGTCGCCTTGATGCAGGCCCCTCCGAAGAACCTCCGCGACCTCCGTGGTGAAGTACCCCGGGCTTCGGGACGGGCCTGGGGTCTGGAGGCAGGGGCCGTTCCTTACGACGGAGTGCACGGAGATTTGCCCGGAGGCGTTTTGGAGATTGCCGCATTGTCGGCGGAGCGCACCGCCGGATTGTGCGGCCCTCCGCCGGTATTCAAAAGCCCCTGCCGGACCTCCTTCGTCCAACTGTTTGCATGGCCCTTCGTTTCGCTATACTCTAGCCTCTCTCCGCTTCTCTTTCCCGCCTCGCCATCCACGATTAGAGGACTGTTGGCATGATCCGTCCCGGCGTTCCGCGGCGCCTTCTTGCGCTGCTGGTGTCCCTGGTTTCGCTGTCGTTCGCCGCGCCTGCCGTTCGCGCGAATGTCGCCCTTCCGTCGATGCTCACCAGCCACATGGTCCTGCAGCGGGATCGCGAGGTGCCGATCTGGGGCTGGGCCGAACCGTCGGAGAGGGTCACCGTATCGTTCGCCGGCCAGAGCGTCTCGACGCAGGCCGATGCGGAGGGCAACTGGATGGTGAAGCTAAAGCCCATGGCGGCCTCGGCCGAATCCCGTTCGATGACCATCCAGGGCGCGAACCAGGTGGTGTTGGAGGACGTGCTGGTCGGTGAAGTCTGGGTCTGCTCGGGCCAGTCGAACATGCAATGGGCCGTCAACGATTCGTGGAACGCCGACCTGACCGTGCTGTCGGCCAAGAATCCGCAGATCCGCCTGGTGACGATCGAAAACATGGGCGTGCAGGTTCCGCTCCAAGACTTCCAAGGCGGCTGGCAGGTCTGCTCCCCCGAGACGGTCGGCGGCTTCTCGGCCGTCGGCTACAACTTCGGCCTCCACCTGCAGCAGGTCCTCGGCGTGCCCGTGGGACTGATCGACAACGCCTGGGGCGGTTCGTCCTGCGAAGCGTGGATCGAACGCGATCGAATGGGCGGAGATGCCGAACACTACGGACCGCTCATGCAGAAGTGGGCGGACACCGAGGCGCAGCCGGAGATGAAGTCGTCGTACGAGGCCTACGAGCAGGCGTTGCTGGTCTGGCAGAAGGAGGCGATTGCCGCGAAGAAGGCCGGCCAGGAAGTGCCGCGCCAGCCAGCTCCGCCGAACAACCCCATGGTCACGCAGCACCGACCCGGCAACCTGCTCAACGGCCGCGTGCACCCGATCATGCCGTTCGCGATTCGCGGAGCGATCTGGTACCAGGGTGAATCGAATGCGGGCCGCGCCTACCAGTATCGCCACATGTTCCCGCTCATGGTGCAAAACTGGCGTGAAGCGTGGGGCCAGGGCGACTTTCCGTTCTACTGGGTCCAGCTGGCCGACTTCCAAGCCGAACCGGCGGGCCCCAGCGAAAGCACCTGGGCGGAACTGCGCGAAGCCCAGACGATGGCCGTGCAGGCCCTGCCGCACTCCGGTCAGGCCGTGATCATCGACCTTGGCGAAGCGGCCGACATCCATCCTCGCAACAAGGCGGAGGTCGCCAAGCGGTTGGCGCGGCTCGCACTCGCGCAGGACTATGGAGTGTCCATCGTGCATCGCAGCCCGCGTTATGCTTCGATGGAAACCCAGGGCAACAAGATCGTGGTCTCGTTCGAAGATCGCGGCGGCGGCATCCGTACGGTCGACAAGCACGATGTCGTCGGATTCTGGATCGCCGGCGAGGATCGCCAATGGAAGGTGGCGCAGGCCAAGGTCGTGGACGGGCAAAAGGTCGAGGTCTGGAGCGACGAGGTGGCGAAGCCGGTCGCCGTCCGTTACGCCTGGGCCGATAACCCCGTTTGCAATCTATTCAACGCCGAAGGCCTGCCGGTGACGCCGTTCCGTACCGATGACTGGCCCGGCATCACGGCCGACGCGAAGTAGTCCGAGCTCGCCAGCAGGTCAGGTCTCCCCGCGAATGCGAGACCTGGCCCGGTCTATTCAACTTCTGGCGGTGCCACCGGCACTTCCGGCGGAGCGATTGCCCCCTCCGGCGTAGCCATGGGACCTTCCGGCGGAGCCATGGGTAAAGCCTCCATCTCCACGGCTTGCGAGAGCACGTCCCGCGCTCCGGTCCACTCGCGGACCGGATCGCGGGCCAGGATGGCGTCGTAGTCCGCCATCGCGCCGAAGAAGTCGGCCCGCGCGGCGATCTCGATCAGCTCGGCATCCGTCACCGCCTGTTCGTAAATGTTCAGGACGATCAGGTCGACGTCGCCCGCCGCGAAGGACATGCGGCCGAGTTCCAGCGACTGCCGGGCCAGCTCCACGTTCCGCCGCGCCAGTTGGCTGCGTTCGGCGGACGCGAGCAGCGCGGAGTAGGCATCCTGCACGGCGGCCGTCGTCTTGTCGACGACGAACTCGCGTTTCGCTTGCAGCTGCGCGAGTTTGCCGGTGGCGGCCTGGATCTTGCCGCGTGCCTCGCGGCGTTGCAACGGCACTTCACCCACCAGCCCGGCTTCCAGCTGGAAGGGCGACTTGTCGCCGTAGTAGTTGGCCTTGCCGCCCACATCCTGCGCGGCACCCAGGGTGGCGTCGAGTTTCGGCTGCAGCTGGTTTCTGGCCTGTTCCAGTTCCACGCGAACCTGGCGCATCACGAGGTCGAGTTCGCGGAGTTCCGGACGCGCCGCCAGGGCTGCGTTCTGGTCCGCCAGCAGTTGATCCGGATCGGGCACCGGCAGCGCCGGGAATTCGGCCGGCAGTCGCTCCGTACCAGGGCGTACCGGACGTCCCGCCGCGTCGCGATAGAAGAGCGACAGCTTGATCGAGGCCTCCTGGAACTTCCGCTGGCTCTCCACGCGCTTCGTCTCGCGTCCCGCGATCAGCCGCTGATTGTCGATGCGGGCGATCGGTTCCAGGTCGCCGCTCTGCACGCGGGCTTCCACCTGGGCAGCCCGCTCACGAGCAAGCGACAGAAGGAATTCCTGCGCGGCGAGCGCACGGCCCGCGGCGACCCAACTCCAGTAAGCTTGCGCGGCTCCGCGTGAAAAGTCCAGCCACTGCGCCTGGACGGCCGGCTCCACCGCCTGCCGCGCCAGGCTCGCCTGCCAGACCGCCGATCGTCGCTTGTCGATCGTCCGATTCTGCCACAGCGGCACTCCCAGCCCGGCCGCGAATTCGCCGCCTTCGTTCGTCTCGCGCTCCTTGTACCACGGCTCGAAGTTGCCACGCCCCATTTTGTATCCGCTGTAGACATAGCCGCCGTCGAAGATCGGCTGGTCAAACGTGATCGCGGAGCGGTACGTCTCGTAGTAGCCCAGCGGAGCGGCGACGCTGTAGGCCTTCATTCCCAGGTCGAACTCGCCCCACGCGCTCACTTCCTTGCCGCGCGCGATCTGCCGTTCCGCCATCACCGACTCCAGTAGCGGATAGTGCTGGGCCACCGACTGCAGCACGTCTGCCAGTTGAATCGGGGCCGTCGGCACCGTCACCGGCAACGCCGTCGTCGCGTCCGGCAGACTCTCCGGCGACGCGGCGAAAGCGGGCGCGTTCACCTCGGTTTCGGTCGACTCGAAACTCACCGTCCGCGTCGACGCATCGGTCTCCTGCTCCGAAAGCCGCTTTTCCCCAGCCTTCGTCGTCGCTTCCGTCGCCTCCGTGGCCGCCGAGCGATCGGCAACTCGATCGGTGCCGCGATCGACGCTGCCCGCATCGACCCAGGTGACCGGCCGCGGAGCGAGCGCGTCCTGCTTGCGTGGCGTTCGACACGCAGCTAGCAGCAGCAGCAGCAGCGGAAGTAACCACTTGAGCGATTGACGCACAGAGTCCGACATGATGTTTCTTTCCGAACGGAGGAGCATCGGGCCAACGAGATGCGAGGAGCATCGAGGGCTAGGGATGCGACGTGCGGAGGGAAGCAAGGCAGGAGGCGGAAGACGTGAGGGCCGTGAGTGGCCCGTGGACGGATGTGATCGACTGTCCCTCTTTAGGGATCGGATAACCGCGCCAATCGCTTGAACCATTCCCCAAGAGTCGTGGAGCCATGAGCAAGCCAGCTGAGCGAGGCGGCTGCCGCTGTCGCCTGAAATCCGCATGGCGATACAGGATGGCGATACAGGATGGCGATGTCGGGCAACGCGAAGGCGGCTGGATTAACGCAGACGACCGGCCGTCGATTGGAAGTAGCGCCGCTGGCGTGCCGCGGATGCCTGCGCATCGCCGCCCTGCGACTGCAGGTCGGTCAAATTGGCCTGGCAAGCGCGACACTCGAGCGTCCGCACATGGTGCTGCACATGAAGCTGCTGCGCAGCATCCAGGACGCCCAGCAGAAAGCTGCCCAGCGTCTCGCGGTCCGGACAGCTGAGTCGGTGGCGGCGCCAGACTTCCGCCAGCGAATGAATGCCCGTCTCGCGCCGTTGCAGGATGCCGGCAAGTCGACGATGGAGGGCGGGATCCCTCCGCAAACTCGCCTCGATCGCCGCCATCGCCTCCACCGACAGGTCTTCGTCGAGGTACGCCTCCAGGTCGGCATCGGAAAAAATCTCGTTCATCGGGGAGTCTCACTCCTCCTCGGCGATCACGTTCGCTCGCGATCGCGTCGGGGCCCGTGTGGTCGATCGTTCATTGCAGCTGACGCCGCCCGCTTTGTGGCCGGCAGCAGGTTACGGCGAGTACAGTTCGGGAAAGACATCGGCGTTCAGGCGTCCGCGCCGCAACTGCTCGCGCAGCCGCTGGAGGAATTCGAACTTGAAGTTCGCCACCTGCTGTTCGGTCCAGTCCAACTCGCGGGCGACCTGCTTGTTCGGGCTGCCGCGGAGGAACAGCAGTTCGGCGCAGCGTAGTTTGTGCCAATCGCCCTGGCTCCTCCAGGCGTCGATCTGCTGGCGAAGCAGCCGGACGAGCGCCTGCTCCTCCAGGGCGTGCCGTTCTTCGCTGCGAACCAGGCTGCTGGCGGGCCTCGCTGGATCCACCAAGGCAGGCTGCGACGCCCCGTCGGAATCGGAATACTCCAAGCGCACGGCCGGGCGGCGACCTTCGCGCCGCAGATGATCGGTCAGCTTATGGGCGGCGATGCTGAACAGGTAGGTCTCCAGCGGCCGACGGCCATCGTAATTCGGCAGGCTGTGGAGGAACCCGAGCAGCGTCTCCTGCACCACATCCTCGCTGGCGTCACGCCGCCGCAACCGGCTCTCGACAAACGCCAGCAGCCGCCCCTCAAATCGCTCGATCAGTTCACTCCAGGCATCCGCATCACCGGCGCGGATGCGGCGGACGAGTTCCGCGTCGGCTGGCAGTTCGTCGGCCATGGGCATGGGATCCTGTCGCGCATCGACGAACGTTGGAGGTCGGTCGCCGGCGCCGGTCATCGAGCCAACAACACCTGTCAAGAAGGTCGATGCGGTGCCGCGGGGTTGGAGACTCGGCGAGCCCGGTAGCGGAGCTGGCCGTGCAGCAGGGCGACCGCGGCCGCGATTGCCACGCTGGCCCAGCCGACGGTTGTCAATCGGCGATGGACCTGCTGCCCCCGAATCCGGTCCTGCAGTTGAGCGCGGACGTTCGCGTCCAGCACCACCAGCTGGTACACCTCTTGCATCGTACCGAGGCTGGTGGCGCGCGTCGAGGCGTACGACTCCCGCACACACGTGCGCACCAATTGGGCCGGTATCTCCATCGGACTCAGGTCGGCAAGCTGCCCACGCTGCAGGTGCTCCACCGCATACGCCTGCAGCACGCGTTCCACCTTGCCACGAAGATTCTCATCGCACTCCGCCCGCGTTTCCAGCGGATCGGAAACCACCACCCGTGCCGGTTCACCATCCACGCGTTCCGGCCGCTCGCGGACCCAGCCCGGCGCGTCCGTGGACACACGGTCGGCCGCCACACTGTCGGCCGATACACCGTCGGCCGGTGCCTGCGCTCGAACCAGTGAAAGCGGCGGAGCGAGGAACACGAGGGACAGCAGCAGAGACGGCAGCGCGCGGAGTCGCCTGATGTGCGAGCGTCCGGCGTGCGTTCTCTCCGGGCATCCCGTCGATCGTGCAATCATGGACATCCGAAGCTCTCCGTATTCGTCGAAACGCACCCTGGACGGGGAAGCCGCGTTCGCGGCGATCATCGTCAGGCCAATCGCTGCGGGTCCCCAAACCAGCGCCGGTGCTCGTCGGGAATCCAACTGGCCGACAGGGACACGGCCGTGGCGGCAATGCACGGCACCAACACGCCACCAGGAATCGGCAGCAGGTGGTAGATACCCAGCGCAACCAACGCGGTGGCGGCGATGCGCCAGAGACTCAGGCGTGAGGCCCGCAGCGGATCGGCGAGCTTCCACCAGCGAAGGCTGGCGAAGAGCACGGCAAAGTAGCCGGCATACGCCAGCAGGCTCGGCTCGCCAGTCACGGAGTAGAGCGACCGTTTCCCGAGGGCTCCGTGCCCCGGCAGGTCGTCCATGTTCAACACCGAGGACAGATAGCGAGGCGTGAGTTCCAGGGACTGCGCGAGGAGCGCGGCGGCAGCGCCGACGACGAGCCCGACGACGAGGAGAAGGAAGCGGCGCAGGGCTTGGTCGCCGGCCGAGGCCTCCCAGAACTTGGCGGTCACGAGCACGGCCCAGGCGCTCAGGGAACTGGCCAGCACGGTCCAGGCGTAGACGGGCAGCGTGTGGATCAGTTCGGCGGTTCCCTCGCCCAGGTCGGATCCGGGCGGACGTCCGACGGGCAGCAGGAGCGGTCCAGCGAGGGAGAGCACCGCGCAGACGAACAGGGACAGCAGCAGCGACCCGGTGAGTTCGCTGCCGCGATGCACCCAGGGTTTCGCGGCCAACGCGGCCCGCATCGCATCGTGGAGCGCCAGTTTGTTGTTGGGCGGACGTTGGGGAGTGGCCATGCCGGGCGGCAGGGCCACGGCCTGCGCGCGGATGACGCGAAACGGCTGCGGCGCACCCGCCGCATCCTTGCGGCCC
>JBIIEC010000281.1:0-8080 GCA_044238045.1 Pirellulaceae bacterium
GCCGGGACACGGCGACTGTCGGCGTGTCGCTGGACAAACACCGCGAAGCGAACCAGCCGGTCGACCGGATCCTCGACGACCTGGCCTCCGATCCACGCGTGGTCGTGGTGGACCCGGCGAGTGCCTTCGTGACGCCGGACGGTCTGTGGCGCGTCGAACACGACGGACAGTCGCTCTATCGCGACCAGCACCATCTGACCTCGGCGGGCGCGGCGCGGCTGAAGCCGCTGTTCGAGGTGCTGCTGCCCTGAATCGCCGGTCGGCGGTGCGTTCCATCCGCCGCACTGAAAGATCCGGAAGATGCGGCTCCGCCCGGGCGATCGTAAGGCGACTCGCCGTTCCGAGAAAGAACGCCGAAACGGTCGACACATGCTGCGCAAAACCCACGCGTGCCATCCGCTCGCGTGAGCTCCTCGCACGGTTCCTCTGTCCACTTCCGGGGACGGGGCGCTGCGGCCGTTCACGCCTGTGCCGTTTTCCGGCGCTGCTGCCGGCCGTTACCCGTCCACCAACGACCTTGGCGATGATGCGGTCGTCGGTTGTCCTGTGTTCACCGCCCGAAACATCTCTTGCACGTGAGCGGGTATCGAGGCGGAAACGGACGACAGGTGTCGTGCGTGCTTCGGCAAATCGTTCCGCCTCCTTACCGACGGACGCCGCGGATGACTATGATGCGCGTCAGGCGATTCGGGTCCATCGCGGAACCGAGAGCCCGTGTCGGCCGCGGCTTTTTCGGCAAGGCGAGACGGCCACGTTCATCGAGTGTGCGAATCCGAGGAGGTGCTGGGATGAGTTGGTGTCGAGAGCTGGCGCGTATCGGTTGCCTGGTGATGGCTCCGTGGTTGTGCTGCGCGGGAGTTGCCCAGGCGGGGCTGCTGTCGTCGTTCGCGGGGTTCACGCGTTCGTCGGACACCGAGCACACGGTGGAGGCCACGGGCAACTACGCCGTGTTCGATCGGTTGACTGGCGCGTCGTCTGCGGGCGATGTGTTCGGCACGGGCTACGCCGGGTTCGACTCCGCGGTGATTGCCGGTCCCGGATCGCCGACTCTGGATACGACGGCACGCTACCTGTTTCTCTACCAGGATCGCTTCCAGCCCTCGTCGGAGCCGGTCTCGCAGTACACCTGGGGCCTGGGGGATGCGCGTTTCTCGCAAGTGACATCCTACGGTCAGTGGAACCTGCTGTTGGCGGACCGCGAGGGCGTGGTCTCGGCCTCGAACGATTTCGGTCCGCCCAGCGACGATCCGTTCTTGCCCGAGGGGCCGGCCCATCTGGGAGTGCAGGAGCCGCGGGTGACGACCGATCCAAGTGCGGCGCAGCTGGTTACCCTGGAGATGTACCTGGAGGCGTCGACGCCGGAATCGGACTTCGGCTGGCTGAGCACGCTGCAGCCAGGTCAGATGACCAACCTCTATGGCTACACGACCGATGCAGCACCCACGATGCAGCTCTATCTGCCGATCGAAGCGGGGTACAACGGCGGTGAGTGGCCGCAGCTGTCGGTGCCGGAACCGTCGACCAGCGCGGCGCTGCCGCTGCTGTGGCTGATGGGATGGTTCCGCCGCCGCCGCTGAACGGTCGCCGCCGAGTTGTTGTCGCGGAAAGGTCCCCGCGAACTGGTCGCCGGGAAGTCACCGGGACGGGCGGCTTGCCAGAGCGGCGGCTGGGAAACACCCAGGAAGAATCAGGTTGGGGCGGATCGGGTGCTTAGAGACCCGATCGAAGTGGAGACGAGGGGGATCGAACCCCTAACCCCCGGCTTGCAAAGCCGGTGCTCTCCCAATTGAGCTACGTCCCCGAATCAAGATCGTTAAATGTACGCTTCGCGCTGGGGTTGTCAATCGCAGTCCGCAGCGTGGCGGGCCTGCTGGCCCGGGGGCCGTTGAAAAAAAAGAAGACCCGCCGGCGTGTGGTCCGGCGGGTCGTTCCCCCCTGGTTTGCGTCCGAGGACGCTATTCTGCTGGCGTGCTGAACGGGCGGCGTCGCTGCCGCTGCCGTTGGCTCGCCTTCGCGTCGCCTCGACTTAGTAGTTCGAGCCGACGCCGGTGTCGACGTTGCCCACCATGTGCAGGTGGTTATGGTCGATGTAGATCACTTCCTGCGAATCTTCGTCCGTCAGGGTGTGCGGCACGGGCCAGCCGACCCGCTTCACCTCGGTGAAGTACACCGTGCACTTGTAGTGGGCATGGTGCAGTTGAGCCGGGCCAACCATCGGGTAGAAACGCGGCGGATCGACATAGTCGGCGATCAGTTCCTTGCGGATCCGCACGTTGTTGATCTGGACTTCGTGCAGGAACGGGAAGCCGCCTTCGACCGGATGGCTGCGTTCCAGCGTCCGCATGATTTCATCGTCGCTCGGCGGGTCCAGGGCCTGCACGGGACCGCCGGCCGTAATGGGGCCGAGGATCGGCACGCGGTCGTACCGCTCGTGCTCCCAGAACTCGTCCTCCTGCTCGTCCTGGAGGTACGGAGTGACGGGGATGGGCACGCCCAGCACGCCGAACGTTGGTCCGTAGTGAGTGCATCCGCCGCCAATCAACGAGCTCGCCAGAAGCATGCCGGTCGCCAGCGTTTTCAGTGACTTGATGGTCATGGATCTAACCCCAGGTTCGAACTTTCACGGCCTTGAATCGTTTCGCGTACTGCGATGGGCCTTGTCGAGTGCGTACGCACCAGTTTGCAGAAGTAGTTATCGCGTTAATCTGGATGAGACTTGCGGGTTTTTTGCGTCCTGACGAAAAATCTGGCCGTGACGGGGGGAGGAGCTTTTCACCGCGGAGACATCGGAGGTTTCCGGAAGTGGGTTGGGGCGGATGTCCAGTCGGCGGCCAGGGCACCGAGTTTCGCCGAGCAGCTCCCCGGCCCTTCGTGGCTCCTTCGCGTCCTTCGTGGTTCAATCCCCCCCGGCATTCAAAACGGCCGTGGTGCTGCCATTCAGCACGGACTGCGGGGAGGTTTCTGCCAGGCGGAGCGCAACGAAAAAGGCCTTCCTGCGATTAACGGCAATCGCGGGAAGGCCTTGTCAGTCCTGCCCCGGCCCTCCATCGGCGCGGTGGTCAGAGCGGGACCGTTTTTCGTAGATTGAGTCGACTCGCGGAGCGGCGTTGGATAGTACGCTCGCCCCGCTTGTTTTCCTCCTCCGTGTGTGGGACTACTTGCACTTGAAGTCCAAGAACCACCAGCCGTCATCCCATTCCAGGGTGACCTTCCGCCATCCCAGCGGGACCTGCGGATAGGGGTAGAACGGACCGATGTACGGCCACGCGGTGGGCGAGTACTGGTGCGGGTAGGACACGGCGGCGTAGTTCGGGTAAGCCGCGTAGCTTGGCCACGCGTAGCCCGGCATTTGGGGATTGTCGTAGCTCTGCGCTCCGCCGGCACCCATCGCGCTGGTGGCCATGGGGACCGGTTCGCCGGAGCCGCCACCGTAGGTGACGACGCCCCCCGACTCACCGACCACTCCGTATTCGGGGGCCGTGTCGTAGGAGGCTCGTTGAGCCTGCCCGATCTGGGAGCGGGCGAAGGCGACCGGTTGACGGCCCTGGCCAGGACGCGGAGCGTTCATGGCGGCCGGAGCAGCGGCGGGCATCGGCGGCTGGGCGTTGCCGCCCACCGTTGCCTGGAAGGCGCTAGGAGCGACCTGCGAGGCCTGGGCCGTTTGGGCGGCCATCAGCTGCTGCTGGTAAGCGGCCAGCTGCTCGGCCGTCGGGCCTTGGGGCTGGGCGGCCAGCGGAGACGCGGGAGCCGGAACCGGAGCGGGCGTGGCCGCAGCCTGCTGGACGCGGAGGTCATTGACCACCAGCTTCACTCCAGGCACGCGACGAGCGATGTCCAAGGCGGAGGCCGCGTGCTCTGGCTGAGTCACGTTCCCCGACATGGTCACGGTGCCCCCGTCGACCTTCACTCCCACATTGAAACCATCCAGCTTCGCCGTCTGGCGCTGCTGCTGCAGTCGTTCCACGATCTGCTTGCCAATGGTCTCGTCGTTGGCGCTGACCGTGGTCGAGAAGACCACGGCGAGCGTGACGGCGAGCCAGGCTCGTACCATGCACTTCATTTCTGCACCCCCCTTTGAATTCGCCACGCTCTCGGATCGCGGATGGCGTTTTGGACGGAAGCCGTTCGTGGCAGATGGCTGGTAGGCTCGAAATCAAGCACCAACCGCTGCCACGCGGCTTCGTAGAGTCCGAGATTTTTGACTAGCCTAAGTCTTCGGTTATCTGGGTCGTCGGAAAAAAGCGTTTTTTTCCGGTTCGGAGGGGTTTGCCGGAATTCCCACCTGCAACGTGGAATCCCCTCGAAGACTGGCTTCCGGCCGCGGAGAATGCCGGGACGCAGGCAGGAACTGAGTTGCAGCGAACTGGGCTGGGCCGTCTTTGTGGCCACTCTGCCCGCGTGGACGGCTTTCGCGATTGCCAGCAGCGATGGCAGCTAGATTGACCGACGCTCCTGCCAAGCTCCGCAGTCGAGTGTGCCGCCTACGATCATGGCCATCATGGTGGTGCCCGCCAGGGCCCAGTGGCCATGCTGGGCTGCGATCAGCACGACGGTCACGGACGCGACGGCAAGCAGCGAGATGAAGAAGAGCCAGCGGGAGCACCGCTGCAACCAAGGCCGCAGGCTCCGCTCACCCACGCGGCAGGCCACCAAGCCGCCCATGCCCAGGACGAAGAGCAGCACCGTCAGCCAGACCATGGTCAGATCGTTTGCCGGGGGCATGAGTTCCATCTCCTGGGGCGAATCGCTGGGATTGCAGGTCCAGCCAACCTGCTCGTTACGCATCCCGGCCGAGGCCTGGCTGAAGGCAGCCAGGGAGAAAAGACTGGGGATCTGAGCGACTGGGGCAGTGCCGCTCGGAACGGCCGGTCGCGGAGCGGGCGGGGGATCATACCGAGCGTCCCCGCCGGACGCCATTTCACATTTTTGGTGAAAGGCTCCCTGTTTTGATGACAGCCAACCTAAGTGCTTGCAGGTCAACAAGATCGTCGATCGTACCCGCCGGTTGGCGGCGGGGATCGGCATGGAAGCTGCCCGAGTGGTGGTCTTTAACTCATGCATCAGCCATGAGTTACGGCAAGCGACCGCAGCTTCTCACCAAAACAGGGAAAACGCCCGCACCACGGCTCAGTTGCTCTCCTTGTTTGTGTAGCTAGGTGGTCTGGGGTGTATGTGGTTGTGTGTGCTTTTACGCGGGAATGGCCCGCTGGTGTTTCGGGAGTTGAACGGCCACTGCGGCGACCCGGAGAAATTTTTTGGCGCGGCGCGCTGGTTGCTTAGGTGGAATGCGTTGGATGGGCGGCTGTGCCTGTCCCGTCTTTAGAACCGTTCAACGCTCGTTACGAGCCGCCAGGTGTTGCCAATGTCCCGGATCGATTTCAGCAGCCACGAAGAGCTCCTCGTTGAGGGAGCCGAAGACGCCAACGTTCGCCGCGATGCCAGTCGAGGTCGTCGAGATGCCGATCCGCGTCGCCGTAGCCGCAAGAAATCGACCGCCACCGCGAACTGCGGTGGGATTCGTCAGCGACGCAACAAGCACTGGAACTGGTAGTTCCGAGAAGGCGATCGTCCGAGGTCATCTCCCGGGCGGGCCGGCAGGTTCCGCGAAGAGGGGGTGCCCTGCACGGTCTCAGATCGCGTCCGGTACCCGCTGGGCCGTCTAGAGGCCCGAGCGGGGGATTCGCCGTCCGTCGCCTTACTTGCGCGACGTTTTCAGCCGCTTCTGGAGTTCCGTCTCCAGCTCGGCGACCGTGACGGCTCGGTTGACGACGTTGCCTTTCTCGTCGACCAGCAGCATGACGGGCAGGGTGAAGACGCCCATCTGCTTGGCGAGCCCGCTTTCCAGGCCGCCTGCCTCGTGAAGCTGGGCCCAGCCCATCTTCTCTTTCTGGAGCACTTCCAGGGCGGCGCGGGGCTGGTCATCGAGGTTGACGCCGACGACAGCGAAGCGGCTGCGACCGTACTGCGCCAGCAGCTTCTTCAGCTGCAGCATGTCTTGCTTGCACGGTTCGCACCAGGTCGCCCAGTAGTGCACGAGCACCACGTTGCCGCGGAGTTCGGACACGTCGAACGCTTTGCCGGCCAGGTTTTTGCCGCGGAGTTCCAGGGGCTGCCCGACGCTCTTGAGGCGACGGATGGCGCCGGCGCCCTTCTCGGCCATGTCCGTGCCCGGGAAGTCGCGCACGATTTCGGTGTACCAGCGAATGGCCTCGTCCTCACCGCCGGCGAACTCCTCCGAGATGGCCAGCTGCAGCATGGCCTCCGAAGCGGGCCGGGTGCCCGGATAAGCGGCCACGAACGTCTTCAGGTCCTCGATCCACTTGTCTTGGATCTTGGCCAGGTTGGCGTTCGGCTTCTGGAGGCTGTCGGAGTAGGCGGCGGTCAGGTACGCGAACTTGGCCTGGCCAGCCGCTTCCTTGCCCACCTTATCCGCTTCCAACTCCTGCACCAGCTTTTCAAGGGCTCCCACATCGGTGGTGCCTTCTGGTGTCTGGGCCGATGCGATGACGGCATCGACCAGCTGGGTGACCCACATGTCGCGGTCCTGCTCCTTGGATAGAGCGATCATCTGCCGCAGGATGTCCACGCGTTTCTGGTAGATGCCAGCGTTGCCAGCCGGATTGGGGTCCTTGGCCAGCTGCTGGTCGAGCGTCTCCAGTTGCTGGACCAGCTCCTGGACCTTCGGGTCGACGCCTTCGCCGTCCCCTTCGGCGACCGCGGTGGGTCGAGGATCGGCGACGCGGAAGAAAAAGCCCGAGCTGGTGGCGGAGGGCAGGCCGATCAGACGCCAACGCTGGCCGATGGAAACCAGCGTGCCGGCCTGCAGCTCATCGTGCTTGCCGTCGGTCTCGGTCATGGCGATGACGTTTTCGTAGACGACGATGCCTTCGCTAGCGGCGTTGGCCGAGGCTACGACGCCGGGCGTGGGCGCGCTGAAGTCGACCCAGCGGGTGCCGGAGCGGACACTGGTCTGTTCCTTGGCATAGGCGGCGAAGCTTTCGGAAGCTGCTTGCACCTGCTGGCGGATCTGCTCTGTGGTATTTTCGGGGAGGCCCAGACCCTGCAGCTCCTCGGCGGAGACTAGCAGCGCGGTAAACCGCGGGGCGTCCTGGTCGCGAACAGCGCGTACCAGTTCGGCCGTGGTCTCTTCGGGCGAGATCCACTTCCAGTCGTCGATGCGGCCATCTTCGTTCTTATCGAGACCCCAGCGCATGCCGCCGGTGTTGAACCAGCGGTACTGATCGGCCTTCTCGTTGAAGTTGGCGTCGATGTCGCGATAGACTTCCACGCCACCGCGGTAGTAGCACCACTGGTCGATCTTGTTGTCGCCGTTGGTGTCAGCGAAGCGGCGGAGGAGCGAGCCATCGGGGCTGGAGACGACCCAGGCCCGGCGTTCGCCGTCTTTTTCGGGGCGGATCTGGCACTGTTCGATCTGCGCTTCGGGCGGCGTATCGTATTCGACGTCCTGCTGCATCGGCGTGAGGCTCAGTGCCTGCTTGGCCGTTGGCTCGGCAGCCACCAGGCTCTGAAAGCTGAGCAGTGAAAGCGTCCATCCCCAACGAACCAGTTTGCTGCGACGAATCATGGACGAAATCCTCTCCAAGGATTCTGGCGATGACGGCTTGCGCGGGTCGCGGGGCTTGGCGAAGCCAGCGAACGGCGACGGCGCTGCCGAGGTCTTCCTTGACGGCTCTCGGATATTGTTCGGACGCGGAAGCGGACCGCCATCAGCCAATCGTCAGAACCGGATTGACGGCTAGATGCCCACCCTGGGCCGGCCCGTTCAAGTCCCGATGCGCAGCGGGTCGATGGCGGAGGAGGTCCGGAGGCCAAGGCAGGTCGACTGCGGTGCGGTCCGGACACGGGAGGACCCTTTGACAGGCGGCGGTTTCGCCGTAGAATGGGTCGCTCTCGGGCGCATAGCTCAGTTGGTTAGAGCGCGTCGCTGATAACGACGAGGTCAGAAGTTCGACTCTTCTTGCGCCCACTCTTTCTAAGCTTGCTCCAGTCAAGCACTTGTACTGCCCGCCACTGGCGGGCAGTGTCGTTTTCCGTGGGGCTCTGGTTCGGGGTTGCAAAA
>JBIIEC010000282.1:0-8076 GCA_044238045.1 Pirellulaceae bacterium
AGTCACTTGCCGATTCGCCACGCGCCGACTGGCTCCTCGATGGCAGTCCCTATCGGGCGCGAGCGGAGCGGAACGCAGCGGGCGACGAACTGGTCCTGGAAAACGGCCTCCTGCGTCGCGTCTGGCGCCTGCAGCCCAACGCGGCCTGCGTGGCGCTGGACAACCAGATGACCGACCAGTCGCTGCTGCGGTCGGTGCGTCCCGAAGCCCGCGTCACGGTCGATGGCCAGGCCTACGATGTCGGCGGCCTCGTGGGCCAGCCGAACCATGCCTACCTGACGCCGGATTGGCTATCTTCCCTGACGGCCGATGCGAAGGCCCTGCGATTCACGCGATTGAAGATCGACACTCCGCAGCCGCGGTTCGCCTGGAAGCAGGTGCGTCGCCACGCGCCGGACGCGCAATGGCCGCCGCGCGGAGTGCGCGTGCGACTGTTCTTTGAACTGCCCGCATCCGCGGAACCCTCGCGCGAAATGGTCGCGCCCTTCGAAGTCGAAGTGGCCTACGAACTGTACGATGGCATTCCGCTGATGTCGAAATGGATCACCGTCCACAATCGCTCCGACCGGACGATAACCGTTGATCGTTTCCGCAGCGAGGAACTGGCGGTCGTGGAGCATTCGAATTTCGTGGAAGCGCCCGCGGGCGTGCCGATTCCCCGGCCCGACTACCTGCACGTCGAGACGGACTTCGCGTTCGGCGGATTCAACCACGAGCAGGCGAATCGCCACGCGGTGCGTTGGGACGTCGATCCGCTCTATGAGACCCAGGTCAACTACCTGAAGCAGACGCCGTGCCTGCTGGTGTGCGAGCCGTCCGAGGGACCGGCCCAGGAGGTGGCGGCGGGCGGGCGTTTCGAGGGATTCCGCTCGTTTGAACTCCTGCACGACGGGACCGATCGCGAACGGCAGGCGTTGGCCCTGCGTCACATGTATCGCACGATCGCGCCCTGGGTCACCGAGAATCCGCTCATGCACCACATGCGGACGGCCGATCCCGCCGAAGTGCGTCGCGCGATCGACGACGCGGCGGCCGTTGGCTTCGAAATGATCATCCTGTCGTTCGGCAGCGGTTTTGACGTTGAGAACCGCGATCCGCAGTACGCGCGGCAGTGGCGCGAAATCGCCGACTACGCACACGAAAAAGGAATCGAACTGGGCGGCTATTCGCTGCTCTCGTCGCGACGCATCGGCAACGGACAGGATATCGTTTCGCCGCCCGGCCAGCAGCCGACGCATGGCAACTGCCCGGCGCTGACCAGTGAATGGGGCCAAGCCTACTTCAAACAGCTCCATCAGTTCTTCGAGCAGACTGGCTTCGATGTCCTGGAGCACGATGGGCCGTATCCCGGCGACGTCGACATCACGCCTCGTCCGCCGTTGCAGAAGGGAGCCCTCGATTCCCGTTGGGCGCAGTGGCGCGTCACGCGCGACTTCTACGTCTGGTGCCGCGAACGGGGCGTCTACCTGAACGCGCCCGACTACTACTATCTCGCGGGTACGAACAAGTGCGGCATGGGTTATCGCGAAGTCAACTGGTCGCTGCCTCGCGCGCAGCAGTTGATCCACACGCGGCAGAATATCTTCGACGGCACCTGGGCCAAGACGCCGTCCATGGGCTGGATGTTCGTGCCGCTCTCCGAATACCACGGCGGCGGCGCGGCCGCCACCATCGAACCACTCGACCAGCACCGCGACCACTATCGACGGATGCTGCAGGCCAACCTCGCGATGGGCGTGCAGGCCTGCTACCGGGGACCGCGACTGTTCGACACCGAAGCGACCAAGCAGATGGTGGCGGAGAACGTGGCTTGGTTCAAGAAGTATCGCGACATCCTCGAGTCCGACGTGGTCCATGGTCGACGCGCCGATGGGCGGGACCTGGACTGGACGCTGCATGTCAATCCGCGGCTGGCGGAAAAGGGCATGCTGGTGGTGTTCAATCCTGGCCCGGAAACGGTCCGCAAAACCCTCGATGTGAACCTGTACTACACGGGCATCACCGACGAGGCCACGGTCGCGGCCAGCGATGCGACTCCCGTGAAACTGCGGCTGGGACGCGACTACCGGGTGCGCGTTCCCGTCGAGGTGCCGGCGGGCGGCATGGCGTGGTATACCATTCGTTGACGCCGGACCACATGCGGAGACGAACGACTGTGGGATCCTTTCGCGCGCAGTTTTCGCCAGTCGTTGTCTCCGCGCGGAAGTGTGCGTCGCGCGGCCATGCCTGGGCGCTGGCGATCGTCCTTGCCTGGCACGCTCTCGAGGCTCCGCTGGCCCCTCTTCACGTTGGACGCGACTGCGTGCGAGCGGCGGAGCCGTCCGCGGAGTCCTCCGGTGACGACAGGAACGCCTGGGAGACCGTGGCCGTTCCAGGGGTTGCGGAGACGGCTGACCCGACGGTCTGGTACCGCGCGTGGGTTCGTGTCCCCGATGCTTGGGCGAGTCGGGAAGGCTTGCTCGCCGATTCCGTGGTGCTGACCCTCGAAGGCGTCTCGGATGTGGCGGCCGTCCATGTGAACGGCGTCCTCGTCGGCCACTGCGGCAGCGCCTCTCCCGCACTCGTCTCTGCACGCGACGAAGTCCATCGCTTCAAGGTGCCGCCAGGAACGCTGCGATCTGCGCACTACAACGCCATCACGATCCAGATGTTTTCGCCAGATCGGAGGATCGGTTTCGTAGGGCGGGCGCCGGTGCTGTCAGGCTATCTCGAAGAGGCCGTGCTGGCCGGACCATGGGAGCGGCATCCGGGGAAGGACCTCGCGGAGGCCGAACGCCTGCCGCGCGCGGATCGGCCGCGGTCCGCCGTGTTCGAGCGGTTCGGGCCGGCCACTTCGGCCCTCCGTCGTCCCGAACGGCTGACACCTGGACGTCACTTGGAACCGGAGGCTTCGCTGGCCGCCATGAAGACGGCCGACGACCTGGCCGTGGATCTCGTGCTGTCCGAACCGCAGATCGGGCAGCCGCTGGCGCTGGACTTTGATTCGCGTGGACGCCTGTGGGTGGTGGAGTATCGGCAGTATCCGTATCCGCAGGGGCTCACGATGGTCAGTCGCGACAAGTACTACCGCGCGGCCTACGACCGGATGCCCGAGCCTCCGCCACGCGGCGAACGCGGCCTCGATCGCGTCTCCATCCATGAAGACGCGGACGGAGATGGCGTGCTGGAGAACCACAAGACGTTTGTCGACGGGTTGAACATCGTTTCGTCGGTCGAAGTGATGGACGAGGGCGTCTGGGTGCTGAACCCGCCCTACCTGCTGTTCTACCCGGACAGGAATCACGATGACGTTCCGGATGGCGACCCGGAGGTGCATCTGGAAGGCTTCGGCCTCGAGGACACGCACTCGATCGCCAATAGCCTGACGTGGAGTGCGGATGGCTGGTTGTATGGAGCCCAGGGCAGCACCACGTCGTCGCGCATCCTCGTGCGGGGACGCGATGCACCGGCCGTCTACCGCGACGGTGCCATGATCTGGCGTTACCATCCCGGCCAGCGCCGTTACGAAGTGTTCGCGGAAGGCGGCGGCAATTCGTTCGGTATCGAAATCAACTCGGCCGGCCATCTGTTCTCCGGGCACAACGGCGGCAACACGCGCGGTTTCCATTATCACCAGGGCGCGTTCTACCAGAAGGGAACCGACGACAAGTATGGTCCTCTCTCGAATCCGTTCGCCTTCGGTTTCCTCCTGGCGATGGGGCACGCCGAGTCGCCGCGTTTCAGCCATGACCTGGTGATCTACGAAGGCACAGGGCTTCCCGAAGCGTATCGCGGCAAGCTGTTTTCCATCGATCCCCTGCAGCAGCGTGTGGTGCTTGCCGACATCGAACCCGACGGGTCGACCTTTCGCACGACCGATCGATCGTTTCCGCTGGAGACGAGTGACCTGGCTTTTCGGCCGATTGACATCACCACGGGGCCGGATGGCGCGCTTTACATCGCCGATTTCTGCGAGGAGTTCATCGCTCACGGGCAGCACTTCCAAGGGCAGGTGGCTCCCGAGACCGGTCGCGTCTGGCGACTGCGGGCGCGCCGGGAGCCGGTCGAGGATGCAGCCTCCGGTGGCACGCTCGATGCCGCGACGAAGCCTCGGTTGTCCCCGCGCCGGGAGCCCGATCTGCGGTCGCGGGGCAGCCAGGCCTGGCTGGAGCTGCTGGAAGATCCCGATCGCTGGATGCGACGCACGGCCACGCGGCTGCTGATCGAGCGACCGGACCTCGATGCGCGGCCGGCGCTGGAGGCGATGCTTGAGGCGATGGACCATCCCGCGGCGCTGGAAGCACTCTGGGTACTGCACGCCTGGGGTGGCCCTCGCGAAGACCTGATGCGCCGCGGCTTGACCCACGCGCGCCCCGGGGTGCGGCGGTGGGCGGTGCGCCTGCTGGGCGACTCGCGGCAGACTCCGTCCGACGACCTCCGCGCGCTTTTGCTCGAAATGGCCAGGCAGGAGAAGGATCCGACAGTGCGAGCGCAATTGGCCTGCTCCGCGCAGCGCTGGGAGGCTTCGTTTGCGCTGCGACTGCTGGAGGCGTGGGTGAGTGCCGCGGACACGCAAGCGGACGTACCCGCGGACCCATGCCTGCCGCTGCTGGCGTGGTGGGCGCTGGAGTCGAAGGCGGGCCATCGCGAGGAGGTGCTGCGGTGGTTGTCGCAGCCCGCGGTCCGGCAGCAGCCGCTGGTGCGTGAGACGCTGATGCCGCGACTGGCGCGGCGATACGCATCCGGACCGCATGAGGACTTGGAGGCGTATCGCCAACTGCTTACGCTCGCCGTCGACGCAACGGCCCGCGAGGCGATGGTGGCCGCCTTCGAAGAGGCCTTCGCCGGACGTTCGCTGGCGGAAGTTCCCGAGTCGGTGGTGCGCGCGATCCAGCAGGCGGGCGGCGGTTCCCAGGCGCTGCGGATTCGCCAGGGAGATCGCCCGACGCTGGAGGAGGCCGTGGCCAGTGTGTGGCGCGAGGGCGTGCGCATCGAACAGCGCGTGGCGGCCGTTCGCCTGCTGGGTGAACTGGCCGATGAACGGGGCCGTCGTCCGCTGCGGGAAGCCCTGGCATCCTCGCCTCATGCGGAAGTTGCGTTTGAAGCGCTGCAAGTCCTCCGCAGTGACACACGCGACCGCGTGGCGACCGAGGCGCTCCGACGCTGGCCAAGCTGGACGCACGAGCAGCATGGCCAGGCGCTCCGCTTGCTTGCCACCCGCGTCAACTGGGCGCGTTCTGTGTTGTTCGCGATCGAACAAGGCAGCCTGCCGCGCGAGGCCGTGCCACGCGACGTGGTTCAGCAGCTGTCCTTGCTGGACAATCCGTCGATTGCCGACGAGGTGCGGCGGCTGTGGCCCGACCTCGACCAGGACACCGGGCGCGCGCAGGCCGAAACGAACCGTGTGCGACGCGCGCTGGAGGCCGGCGGCAGCGATCCTTACACCGGACGTGAACTGTATCGCGCCCACTGCGCGAAGTGCCATACGCTCTATCGTGAAGGCGGGCAGATCGGTCCGAACCTCACCTCCTACGCACGCCATCAGGTGGCCAACCTGTTGTTGCAGGTCGTGAACCCGAGCCTGGAGATTCGCGAGGGATTCGAGACCTGGGTCGCCGAACTGGACGACGGTCGCGTGGTCAGCGGGTTCCTGGCCGACCAGGATCCACATGCACTGGTGTTACGAACGGTGGACGGAGCGAACGTGCGGGTGCCGCGGGATGCGGTGGAGCAGCTGCGGCGCGACCCGCGTTCCCTCATGCCGGCCGGGCTCACGGAACGGCTCTCTGAACAGCAGCTGCGGGATCTGTTCGCGTTTTTGCGGCTGAGCCAGCCGCTGAACTGAACCGTTGTGCCCACTTCCGCGTTGCAATCGGGGCAGGGCCATGTCATAACGGAAGGGTCGCCGGGGTGGGATCGCCCGGGCGATCCCGCCTGCTGGAGAGCCGCCGATGCCTCGCCCGCCCGCTGCTCCTGAACATCCTCAGTTCCCCCGTCGCCACCTGCTGCAGGCCGGCGCCATCGGGCTGCTCGGTCTTGGCACGAACCACCTCGAAGCGTTGCGCGCCGAAGCAGCCGGCGAGAGTACGGCAGGCGACTCGGCTCCCCGCGCACGCAGCGTGATCTTCATTTTTCTCTCCGGCGGCCTGGGACAGCACGACAGCTTCGACATGAAGCCGCAGGCGTCGGAGGAGATCCGCGGCGAATTCCGGCCGATCGCCACGCGGACGCCGGGAGTGCAGATCTGTGAGCATCTGCCGCGGCTCGCCCAGTGCAGCCACCTCTGGTCGCTGGTCCGCAGCCTCTCGCATCCGTACAACGAGCATTCGCAGGGGCACATGGTGATGCTGAGTGGCCGGTCGGAACTGCCGCTCGGGTTCAACCCCAGCCGCCCGCTGCCGACGGACCATCCCTCGATCGCATCGGTCGCCGCCGCCGTCACGCAAGCCCGCAATAACCTGCCGCCTGCGATTGTGTTGCCCGAGAAGCTGATCCACCGGAGCGGGCGACTGCTGCCTGGCCAGTTCGGCGGTTCGATGGGATCGCCGCGTGATCCGTTCTTCCTGGAGTGCTGCCGTTTCAATCCCGAATCGTATGGTGCGTGGCCGCTTTACGGCTTCGATCACCAGAAAGGTCCGCTCAATCCGGACACGATGGCGTTCCTCGCGCCGAGCCTGGCGTTGCCGGAGGGACTGTCGCGGGAGCATTGGCAGGATCGCGTGGGACTGCTGGCCCAGATCGAGCGGCAGCGTCGAGAGCTTGCGGAGCTGGCCGAAGTCGGTTCGTTCGACCGATTCCAGGAGCGAGCGTTGTCGATGCTGGCCCAGGGCAACATGCAGCAGGTGTTTGATATCACGACGGCCGATGACCGGACGCTGGATCGCTACGGACGCCACTCGTTCGGCTGGTCGTTGCTGTTGGCGCGACGGCTGGTCGAGGCCGGGGTCAACCTCGTGCAGGTGAACCTCGGGAACAACGAGACGTGGGACACGCACGGCAATGCATTCCCGAGCTTGAAGAACCATCTGCTGCCGCCGATGGACCAGGCCGTGTCCACGCTGCTGGAGGATCTGCAGGAGCGTGGCCTGCTGGATTCGACGCTGGTGGTGATGGCGGGCGAGTTTGGCCGCACGCCGAAGATCTCGCACCTTCCCCAGCACTATGCTCTACCGGGCCGCGATCACTGGGGACGCGTCCAGACCGTGCTGCTGGCGGGCGGCGGCGTCCGCGGCGGCGTGGTGGTGGGTTCGACCGACAAACTGGGCGGCGAGCCGCGCGACAATCCGCAGACGCCCGAGTCGTTCGCCGCCACCATCTATCGCGCCCTGGGCCTGCCGAAGCAGGCCGCCTGGCATGACCTGCTGGACCGGCCGATCCCGGTCTACTACGGCGATCCGATCCCGGGGCTGCTCGGTTAAACGTCCAAGACGCGGTCGGCGTTCCCGTCTGCCCCGTCAACACCCCGATCACCGCGTACTCCCGCCACGGAGTCCGCGTGCATGGTTAGAAGCAGCTCGTCTGGCGAATGGGCCGCATCGCGCCCAGGACGGCGAAGAGCGAGACGGCGGCACCGAAGACGAGCAGGCTGATCTGAAGGTACATGGCGGACAGCTCCTGAACAGGAGGCGAAGGGAAGTGCAGATGCCTGCTATCAATCGCAAAGCGAGTGCCAGTTCGTTTTGGGCGGTGGAGTCGGTGTTTCTGCTTTCCTGTCGCCCATCGTCTGGCATCAGCTTGATGGCGCGCAGTATCTCCTGACGCCCATTTGATGACGCGCGATCCACGGGAGCGGTTCGCCGGAAGAGGGCCGCGCGAGTCGAGATGAAGGCGCGGGGGGCCAAGAGCAAGTGGCGCAAGAAAGAAGCACCGTATCCCGCAGCGGTACGGTGCTTCGAAGCAGGCCGCGGCCTGGATCATGGCCTGGCTCGCAGCGTGGCGAGCCAGGCGTTATCGGCACGGATCAGCTGCAGCCCATGCTGTTGCCACAGGTGTGGCACAGGTAGCAGTTGCCGTTACGAACGGTAATGGAACCGCAGTAGTCACAGCTGGGCGCATCCATCTGGAAGCGGGCGAACTGATCGTTGCGGTTCTGTGCCG
>JBIIEC010000283.1:0-8027 GCA_044238045.1 Pirellulaceae bacterium
GCCACACCGACACAGGCAGGCTCGTCTATTCCGTGGGCAAGAACCTCCGTGATGACGGCGGAAAGCTGGACAACCTGTCGGACATCGGTGTCGGGCCACCCGAAATCATGGCCGAGTGAACTCGGCGTTACCACGCAGCAGCCCACGAAAGGCACTCACGCGGTCCCGGCACACAGGACTCGTGATTCGGACGGGTCGGGCGGGTGGGGCTGCGCAGTGGGCAGTGCGGTTGGGACGGCGCAGGGGTCACAGCGGCCAGCACGGCGCAGGGGTCACAGTGGTTGGGACGGCGCGGTGGTCAGTGCGGTTGGGTCGGCGCAGGGGTTAGTGCGGCCGGGACGGCCGCGCTCCGGTTAGGGCCAGATTGGCTGCAAATGCCAGGCGTTCAGATGCTGAAGGACTGCGGGCTGGCCTTGGGCCCGCAGCGACACTCCAAGGCTATCGTCGCGTCCCGGGTAGACACGCATCGCCAAATATTGCCGATCGTTGACGAACACCTCCACCACGCTGCGGTCGAGCAACACGCGAAGACGCAGCGGTTCGCCGTCGCGCCGCACCGTGACCCGCTCCGGAGGTCGGATCCACACATCCGGCAGCTCGCTCGATCGAGTCCCGTCCAGCACCACTTCGCCAGGCGTCTGGTACCAGTACGTCAACTCACGCTCGAAATTGTAGAAAGCAATCGACGTTTGCTCCTCCTGCCCCGGCGATCGCAACACGTTCAACTGTACCCACCGCGACTCCTGGGGATCGATCTCCAGCTCCAACTCCATCGTGTTGCCGTGAATCGACTCCAGCACCACTTCCTTGTTGGCTGGCAGCACCGTCTTCGCGACCTGCCGATGCTCGCGCCGCAACGTCGCCAGGCTCTCGATCGGCCGCACTCGCAGCAACTTGTCGTCGCCCAGCGTCAGCCGTTGCGGGACCGACATGATCTGGTCCCAATGCTCACTGTACCGCCCATCGTTGATGTTCAAGATGTTCACCACGCCACCGTCCCCGTCCATCGCGGTTGACGGAGCGTGTACACCGCCCGGCGCGACGCGACCGTGATTGAAGCGACCATGCGCGTACGGCGTGAACCGATTGTCCCGATAGTCGCCCAGGTAATACTGTCCGCCATTGCTGTGACTGAAGAAAGCCAGCAGGTGCTTGTCGCCGAGGCGTTCGAAGTTCGGACACGCGCCGTCGTCATCGGGACGCAGGAAGGGCAGGGCGGTCAGAAACTCTCCTCGTGACTCCCAACTCTTGAGATCCTTGGAGGTCCACAGCGACCTGCCGACCAAGCCGAAGTAGGTGTCACCTTCCTTCCACAGGTCCGAGTCGCCATGCCCGCTGTTGACCGGGCCGATCTTCTCCCAGTTCAGCAGCAGGGGATCGTCGGAGACGGCCACCATCTGACCGGCGCCGATGCCTGGATAGAAGGCGATCACGCGCTCATCCTCGACCAGCGTACTGCCAGAAAAGCACATTCGCTCCGGCCCCGGATAGATCGCGTACGGCAGGTCCCGCCAATGCACCAGGTCTTCACTGACGGCATGCCCCCAGTGCTGGCGGCGTTTCTTGATATCTTGCGAATCCGGAAACTCGTCCGGCGGATAGGCTTGGTAGAACAGATGCCAGCGACCCTTCCAGAAACAGAGTCCATTGGGGTCGTTCAGCATGTTTTCGGGACTGACGAAATGATACGCGGGCCGATGAGGCAGCGCGGCCAGCTTGCGTCGCGACAAAGCGAATCGCCGCATCAGCTCGTTCGTCTCCAACTCGCGTTCCTGCTCGGGCAACGTCTCCGCAAAGACCTGCCTGGGAGTGCGCGACGCGTTCGGATCAGGACGCGGCTTGGCCGGCACGACCTGTACCTTCGCTTCCTGGCTAACCTGCGCGCCCATGCGTACGGTATAGCGTCCGCTGTCCGCTGGATTCGCCCTGCGCATCCAGAAGGTTTCTCCGGTAGCGCCCGCGATCGGTTGGCCATCCTTGCACCACTGCGCCATACCCGCGTGTGGATGGTTCAAGGCGAGTTGAAAGTCGCTGCCGGCCGTAAGCACGCCGCCGGTCACCAGCGGCTCCGGAGACGCTTCCACTTCCGCGTCCCCGATCGTGATGGCCACCCGGACGATGTCACCCACAGGGTCTCCTGCTGTGTCGGCGCAGAAGTACAACACATCGCCGCGCGTCACGAACACGTGGTGCAGTTCGTTAGCGACACCGGCTCCGATGTTGGGCAGCACGACCAACTCCTCGAGGTCGTCATCATGACGTTTCAGAATACGGTAGCCCACCCCGCCGCCCTGCGGGGAAGCCAGCTCGAACTCGTAACGCATGTCCACGATCGTGTCGCGCGGTGCGGTCCAGGCAACCGCCAGGCCCGCCGGCGATTCCCCCGCCTTTGGATGCAGCAGCACGTCCCCGGGAGCCCACCGCGTATCGTTGCGGCTGGAAAACAGTTCCCGGCCGCTTGCGTTCCGTCCGATTCCCCAGTACCCAGACGGATCGCTCCACATCCGCGGGGGCTCCGCGAAGTTCGAGCCCCAGACGGCATTGGCGTCGCGCGTGCAGCAAGGCAGTTGCGGGAATTCCAGCCTGCCATCGGCTCGAACCTCCATCCGATACGACCACGGTCCCTTCGTCCCGTTCTCTGTCTCGGAGAAATCATCTGCCAGCGAAAACGTCTCTCCGCAGCCGGTGTTCACCAAATGATACAGCGGCAAAACAACAAGAAGGCCAGCCATCAGAGTCCATCGGATCCACGCTACGTGTTTCATCACCGTCCCCCCAAGTTCCACATGGCGACTCATTGCATCGGCTCATCGAACGACTCAATCGTGGCGTAAGCAGAGCAACGATCGACCTGGGGCTGCACTTGCCCCCACGGCAGAATTGGCCGCAGGTTCCGCCGCCGCTCGCTTCGGTGCGATCTGCGGATCAGATTCGAACATCAGGTCACCTCGATACCGAGCACGAATGCCTCTGACTAACTCTATTCCTGCCCGATGCCCGACTCACTGTTTCGATTCAGCAACGACCGGTTAACGAAGCCTTTGCGTCCATGATTGATCACGAATCTGTACATCCACGCGCCTGTCATGAGGCCTCGCGTCGCCGATTCGTGTGGATTTCCGCAGCAAATGCGAGTCGATGGCACGGATCAACCGGCCTCGAAACCGGTGTGACATTTCACATCACTGCGGTCGCGGAAGCAACCTGGTCGGGGCCACCTTTGAATTAGGATCGCAACCCCTGTTTTAACGCGGTGAAGGAACTATAGTAGGTAGAGATACTCGTGTACGGCGCCGACATTCGAAAGTGCGTCTCGCGACCAGATGTCATATCGAAGAGGACACATCCATGAGAAAGAAGAAGCCGTCCACTCGCCGTAGCCGCACGACACCAAAATTGCAGATGGAATCTCTGGAAATCCGCCTGCCTCTCGCGGTCACGCCGGGCATTACCCTGGTCAAGGGCGTGCTGACGATCACCGGATCGGAGGCGGACGACATCGCCGAGGTGAACCAACCAAGCAAGAAGACCGTCACGGTTTCGCTGACGGGTGTTGCCAGCAAGTCGTACAAGGCGTCGGACGTCAAGTCGATCGTCTTCAATGGCCTGGGTGGAGATGACACGTTCATCAACAATACGGCCGTTAAGTCGAAGGCGGAAGGCGGAGCGGGCGAGGATACCTTGCGGGGCGGACGAGGTGCCGACGACCTGCAGGGTGGCGACGACAACGACCGCATTTTCGGCAACGCTGGCAACGACTCGGTTTCAGGTGGTGGCGGGGACGACACCGTCCACGGCGATGACGGAAACGACCGCGTCGTCGGCGACGGAGGCGATGACGACATCTACGGCGGTCGCGGCAAGGACGTACTGCGCGGCGGTAGTGGCAACGACGACCTGTATGGCGAAGACCAGAACGACGACCTCGACGGCGAGGATGACGACGATCTGCTGAACGGCGGCACCGGCAAGGACCGCATCCGCGGTGGCCGTGGCCTCGATCGCGAAGACGACAGCACGGACAGCTTTGAGGACGGTGACGACGACGGCGATGGTTACGACGACGACCACAAGGGCCCGGTGGATGCAAGCGTAGCGGAGACCGTCAACTTCCTGCCTGCTGATGCGGCAGCGGAGACCGACCAGACGGCTCAACTTACGGGCGATTCGCTCAACGAGCGAGATCGCAAGTACTTCAAGTTCGTCGCACCTGCGGGCAAGTCGGCCCTGACCATCACCGTGCTTCCCGACGGCAACGGCAACTACGCCGAAGTGGAACTCAAGGCCGCAGCGACGAATGTGCACCTGCTCGATGTGGAGCCGATGGACAACGGCATCACCTCCGGCCAAGCCGCGATCGTGCCGGGTACGCTGTATATCCTCCGTGTCCGATCGCCCTTCGACCATGCCGCCGTTGGCTTCACGGTCGACCTGAAACTCGACAACTCCACCGTTTCGCCGATTGTCGGCAACGAGATTAGTTTCGATACGTTGGGCTTCGCCGCCCTGACTGGTTCGTTGACCGGTGAGGCCAAGCAGGTCTACTCCTTCACCGCCGCGTCCAGTGGCACGCTGACCACGACCATCATGCCGGTGAACGGTCGCTACGCGAAGGTCAAGGTGAAGAACCGAGCGGCCGACCAAGAGGTTCTCGAGCTGGAGCCGTACTCTCGAGGAGGAAAGAAGTCGGGTTCGTTCGCCGTGGTGGCGGGCCAGACGTACACTTTCGAGGTCGAGTCGAATTTCGAGACGATGACGATCGACTACCTTGTGAACCTTCAGCTCAGCTAGTTGTCATCGCAGGGGACTCAGCCGGACCGCTCGCAAGCGGTCCCGCCCCATGGCACTCCGGTGACGGGGCCGATTAACCCGGCCCCGTTACCGAGGCCCTCTTGGATCCCAGCAGGCCATGGCGGGCCTGCTGGCCTGATCAAGAAACTCAGCCGAGCTTGCGATGGTGACGCTTCCCACCGCCGAAGAGTTGAATCCTTTCGACGACCTCGATGGTCGCGTTGCCTGCCGGCATTTCCTGGGAAAGTCGCTGGCGGAAGCCGAAGCCCTGTTCCGCGAGAACGAGATCTACTACCAGGAAGACCTGATGTGGATGGGAGCGAAGGCGTTCTGCTTCTATGTGCAGGCCGCGATGAACTATGTGCGTCGCGAGCGGACCAAGCCCGCGGCGTTTCTAGCCCACCTGACCAGCACCCTGGAGTTCCGCATTGAGGCCGACGTCGATGGCCTGCGCCCCGTCGCTCGACCACTGCTGGAATTCCTGGAGGAGATGCTGCTGCCTGGCCATTTCTCGGATGAGGCCGTCGGCAACGATCCGGGCCTCCGCGAGCAGATGCGGCAGGTACAAGCGGCGCTGGCCGGATTGGAGCGTCGATAGTCGTTTTCGTAGTCGTAGTCGCCGAACGCAGGCGTCGCGTCTCTGCGGAAGTTGGCGAAACGATGGATCCATGCGTTTGCGCAGCCAACACCAGCAATCTTGGCGGCGGAGTGGCCTTAGTCTGCGATACGGCCGAGGGCATCATCGAGTGTGTCAACCACGGGTGCGGCCTGGATGACCAAGTGTATCCATGACCACAACATGTCATGAAGAGTTCGAACCAAAACCGTTCATTCAGCGCGGGGGTGGCCCGTGGCAGATTGCGGGTCAGGTAAACGACAGAAACGATGATCGAGGGCGAGAGCAGGGCAACCTTGGGAGACACGACCAGCGGCGGGAGCGGGACCGCGCAGGGGACCTCCCGCGAAGGCGACGTGGGGAGGAACCCGCGAGGAAGTGTCTAGCGGTGCGCGTGCGGCCTCGATCGGCGTTTCCCGCATCGAGACGCGTTTTTTCAAGCCCGGGAATGGACCGGCTCTAGAATGCCGGGCGAGGGCGGCGGCGGTGGATCGAAGGGCCCCCCTGGGCTTTTTCTTTCCTCGATTTGGCCCTTCACCTCGCCGCCGCTCTTCTTTTCTTTCTTTCATTCGCCCTTCCTGTCCCGCTTAATGTGCTCGAACCGCTCGGAGGCTTTCATGGCACCTCGTAAGAAGAAGTCCGCCGCTGGTCCACCCCCGTCCGATCCCTGCTCCAGCCCCTCCGAAGGGCCTGCGAGCGACAGGGAACATGGCCAGCAGCCGGAGGCGGATGGCCAGCCGATGCCGGAAGCCGACGCGTCCTCCTCCAAGCCTGCTCAGCGGGCAGGGGGCCGACGGGGCAAAAAGAAGTCGGGGAGCCACTCGGTGGCCGTGTACGAAAAGATGGTGGGCGCGATTCTGAGTGCCTACGTCTTCGACGCCATCGGGCATCTCTCGCCGCATCGCAGGCAGTTGGTGGAGTTGATGAGCCAGGAGGATCCCGACTGGCCATTCGTGATCGAGTCGGCGTATGGGATCAACCGTACGCTGATTCGCAGCGTCTATGCTTTGTGGACGGAGCATTTTTCATCGGCCGAGGCGGTGTTGTTCCTGCTTCGTGGACTCGACTGTCCGGGCGGCAAAGCCTTGGAGGAACTGGTCGAGGAAGAGTTTGGCTCCTGATCCCGCCAACCGCTCCGGTTTGCATCGTACCGGCAGCCGGATAGACTGAGCCGCACCGCTCGCGCGCAGGCCCCGCGAGCGTCGCCACCCTGGGCAGGGAACGCGGGGTTCCACGCGGGTGTCGGAGTTGCGGTGATTCCAAGGTCGCGTCATGGGGGACAGGATCGGCGAGCGTTCGGGGACGAATCGTCTGCGGGAGGTGCGTTACGAGCACTCGCCCCAGCTTCCTTCGATTCTCGAGCGGTTGCAGGTGTCGCTGCTGGTGAGTACCTACCAGGCCGGCAAGTTGCTGGTCTTGGGTGCGCACGATGGGCAGTTGCAGGTTTCTTTCAGCGACTTCGACCAGCCGATGGGCGTGGCGGCTGCGACGCAGGGCTTGGCCGTCGGCTCGCGGCGCGACGTGCACTACTTCCGCGCTGCCCATGAGATGGCGATGAACATCGCGCCGCGTGGCAGCTACCGCGCCTGCTATGTGCCTCGCGGCAGTTTCTGCACCGGCGCGATTCGCGGTCACGACCTTGGCTGGGGCCGTGAGGGACTCTGGGTCGTCAACACGCTGTTTTCCTGCCTGTGTACGCTCCACGAGGACTACAGTTTCGTGCCGCGCTGGCATCCCTCGTTCGTCACGGATTTGGCGGATGAGGACCGCTGCCACTTGAACGGGTTGGCGATGGAGGACGGCGTGCCTCGCTACGTCACGGCCTTGGGAGAGACGAACACCCGGGAGGGCTGGCGGCCGGGCAAGGCAACGGGTGGCTGCATCGTGGACGTGGCCAGCGGCGAGGTGGTTGCTCGCCAGCTATCCATGCCGCATTCGCCCCGTCTGTGGGGCGGCCGTTTCTGGGTGTTGGATTCCGGCCGCGGCGCATTGGCGTTGGTCGATCGCCAGACGGGTCGGCTGGAGGTAGTGGAACGCATGCCCGGTTATACTCGGGGCCTCGCGTTCGCGGGCTCCTTCGCGTTCGTGGGCCTCTCGCGGATTCGCGAGTCGGCCGTCTTGGGTGGTTTGCCGATCGAGCGTGACGGTGGTCCGCTGCACTGCGGCATTGCGGTGGTCGACCTCGTCGCCGGCCGCACGGTGGCCGTCTTCCAGTTCCATGCCGGGGTCGAGGAGATCTTTGGCGTCGAGACGCTTCCAGGCGCGTCCAACACGTTGCTCGCCGGTTCCGCGATGGACGGCCAAGAACGCGAAGTCTGGGTGGTGCCAGGCCCCACCGCGGCGGCTCCTCTGCCAACTCCTGCACTTCCCTGGCATGCGGCGGCGGAGCGATCCCCGTCCAGTGACACACCTGTGTCCCCCACCGTGACGGGAGCTTCATCCGGGTCCGAATCCGTGGAGCTGCGGTTGCGGCAGGAGGCAACCCTTCATGAACGGCGAGGCGACCTGCCGCAGGCGATCCAAACGCTGCGACAACTGGTCGCGATGAAGGGCAACCCTTCGCTGCTGCAGCTCCACCTGGGCAACTTGCAGCAGCAGGCAAACCAACTGGAGGACGCAG
>JBIIEC010000284.1:0-8022 GCA_044238045.1 Pirellulaceae bacterium
TGCGGTGGCTTGGAGCAGGCGTGCGAATCGGATCTGGCCCTCGCGGGGAATTCGAGTTGCCTGACGGCCCCCCAGTCGACTTCGCGACCAGCAAGGAAACCATTAGAATCCCTGGCGTGCAGGTCGCACTCCCGCAAGCCCAGCGTCCCGAATCACGCGTCGTTCCTGAACGAAGCATCGGGCCGTCGCGGAGGACGGCTTTCGAGAAGCGTTTGCCGGGCATGGTCGGACAGGTTCTGTCCAAGATCTGGTCACGGTCTTGACCGGGCTGTCTTGTCTGGGCCGGGCAGTCGGCCGTGCGTTCCCCAGGCTCCTCCCTCGTTGTATTTTCTGACCTTGGATCCGACTATGGAATCGCCCGTTCTGCAGTATCTGGAAGCTTCGCGACGACTGCTTGAGCGCGTGGAAGCACAGCGCGATCGCATCGAATGCGCGGCGGGCTGGTTCGCGGAGGCGATTCTGGCGGGGCGGCAGGTGCACCTCTTCGGCGCGGGACACAGCCGGATGCTGGTGGAGGAGATGTGGCCGCGGTACGGTTCGTTCCCGGGGTTCAATCCGATCGTGGAGCTTTCGCTGACGTTCCATAATCTGGTCACGGGCGCGAACGGCCAGCGGCAGGCGATGTTCCTCGAGAACCGTCCGGGCCTTGCCGCGCGGATCCTCCGTAACTTCGATCTGTCGTCCCGCGACGTGGCCCTGGTCGTGTCTTCCAGCGGTTGCAACGTGGTGCCGATCGAGATGGCCCAGATCTTTCGCGAGCGGGGCATCAAGGTCGCGGCGATTGTCAGCCAGCAGCACTTGGACGCCAGTACCAGCCAGCACCCGGACGGTCACAAACTGACCGACTTCGCCGACCTAGTGCTCGACACTGGAGCGCCGGCGGGCGATGCGATGGTCTGGGTGAAAGGGTTGGAGACGCCGGTGGCGCCGGGATCGACGGTGGGTGGTTGCTTGCTGGTGAACTGCTTGAAGGCCGAGACCGCCGCGCGGTTGACCGCCGCCGGATCGCCTCCACGCGTCCTCACCGCCGGTTGTGTCGTGGGCAGTACCCGAGCGACGGAACTATTCGAAGCGGCATACGACGAGCACGCGCGGCGCATGGCGCGGCTGTTCCTCGAAGTGGGGCTTCCCAAGACGGAAGGCGAAACTTCCGCCGGCTGAGTTCATCGACTGAGTTCACCGGCGGTGCGAACCGGTATCGGTGGCGGGTGCCGCCGAAAGCTTCCCTGGTTTTTCCCGACCCCTGATGGAAACGTGCCATGCAACCGATTCCCCTGCGTACGACGGTCATTGGCAGCTACCCGTTCCCGGCGTGGCTGGAGTTCGCTTGCCAGCACCTCGACCAGTTCGGCGCGGCCGACCTAGCGGAGCTGCAGGACGACGCGGTGGCCTGCGCGATTCGCGACCAGCGGGCCGCGGGGCTGGATGTGATCACCGACGGCGAACAGACGCGGCTGGATTTCAACTTGTCGTTCTACGGCTACCTGCGCGGGATTGAACTGGAGGGCGACAGTCCGCGTCGTTTCGGTCCCCCGGCGCACGACCAGCGCGGACGCCATGCCATCGTGGGCAACCTGGACGCTCCCGCGGGTTTCGGCGCGGTCGAGGAGTTCCGGCGACTGCAGCGGCTGGCGCCCGAGGGCGTCACGCTCAAAGCCAGTGTGCCTGGGCCGTTCACGATGAGTGGCCGGCTGCAGCCGAACTCGCAGTATCCCGATCGTCACGCGGTCACCGAAGCCCTGCTGCCGCTGGTCCGGCGCGAATTGGAAATGCTGGTCGAAGCCGGCTGCCGCGAGATCACGGTGGACGAACCGTCGATGAGCTGCTACGCGCACCGTGAGGATCGTCGTCGGCTGGTCAATATCTTCAATCGTACGGTCGAACCCGTGGTGGGCCGATGCCGCCTGTCGACGCACCTCTGCTTCGGAAACTTCAAAGGCCGCGCCGTGGGGCCGCGGCAGTACGCCTGCATGTTTCCCGACTTTCTGGATTTTGCCGTCGATGAGATCCATGTCGAGATGGCCAGTCGCGAATTCGCCGAACTGGAACTGATCGCGACGATCGCCGAGCGTCGGGATGTGTCGATCGGGATCATCGACGTGAAGAGCTATTATGTCGAAACGGTGGATGACGTGGCCGATCGCGTGCGACGTTGTCTGCGGCACGCGCCGGCCGAGAGGCTGTCGTTCAGCCCCGACTGTGGATTGAGCCAGACGGCGCGGTGGGCAGCAAGGCAGAAGCTGGTGAACCTGGTGGCGGGAGTGCATGCGGTGCGCCGGGAGCTGAAGCTGTGAAGCCGCCTGCTCTTGCCGATGACGCCTGGCTGGCCGATGTGGACCGCGTCCGAGGCCGTCGCGATCGCTTCTCCGTCTGGTGGCTCGGACAGAGCGGCTTCCTGCTCCATTGGCAGGGACGCTTCCTGCTGCTCGATCCGTATCTCTCGGACTCCCTCACCGCCAAGTATGCCGCGACGGACAAGCCGCATGTGCGGATGACCGGACGCGTGGTCGATCCCGGCCGGTTGGCGTTCGTGGAGGCGGTGACTTCCAGCCACAACCATACCGACCACCTGGACTCCGAGACGCTGCGGCCGCTCCTGCGTGCCAACCCCGGCATCGAGGTCGTGGTGCCCGCGGCGAACCGGTCGTTCGCGGCCGAGCGACTGGGAGTAGCCGTCGAGCGGCTGAAGGCGATCGACGTGGACGAACGCCTGGAGGTGGCCGGATTCACGCTGCACGCGGTGCCCGCCGCGCACGAGCAGTTCGACCGCAATGAGCGGGGCCAGTATCCCTACCTGGGGCTTGTCGTTGGTTTCGGACCCTGGACCGTGTACCATAGCGGCGACACGGTTCGGTACGAGGGTATGGCCGAGCGTCTGCGGGCATGGTCCATCGACCTCGCCCTGCTGCCCATCAATGGGCGGGCTCCAGAACGCCGTGTCAGCGGCAACCTGTGGGGACGCGAAGCGGCGGAACTGGCGAGCGACGCCGGGATTCGCCAAGTGATCCCTTGCCACTACGATATGTTTGCCTTCAATACGGCATCGCCGGACGAGTTCGTGGACGAGTGTCGTCGACGCGGCGTGGGACACACGGTCCTGGCCGCGGGTGAACGCTGGGACAGTCCGGCGAACGACGACCGTTGAGAGCCGGACTGGCTGCGGAGCGAAGCGTCCCTGAGCACCGACTGAAGCCGGCGGCCTGCTCCGGGCGGGCCCTGGATGTGAAACCTTTGATATTCCTTCTTCCAACGGGAGCGATCGATGCGACTGCAGTTATCCGCGAATTGGCGACGTGTTCGGGAGATGGTCCAGGGCGGGCTCGGTGGTGGTCGCGCCTGGGCCGTGGCGGCCCTGTTGGCGATGGCCGGCCTGGGAGGAGCGGAGGTGGCGTTGGCCGCGGAGGTCGACGAGTCGCCGCTGCCGGTGACCTATGAAGTGGCATTCCCCAACATCCGCCCAACGCGTCCGGTCGTGATCGCCCACGCCGGCGATGGTTCCAATCGACTCTTCCTCGTCACCCAGCAAGGCATCATCCATGCCATCCCGAATCGCTCGGATGTGAAGGAAGAGGAGATCAAAACGTTCCTCAACATTGAATCGAAAGTCGCCTACTCGGATAGCCAAAACGAAGAAGGCATGCTGGGGCTGGCGTTCCATCCGAAGTATCGCGAGAACGGACTGTTTTACGTCTACTATACGGCGAACGAGGATCCGCACGTGTCGGTGATCTCCTCGTTCCGCGTCTCGAAGGATAACCCGAACGAAGCGGATCCGGCGAGCGAAGAGGAACTGATGCGGATCGACCAGCCGTACTGGAACCACAACGGCGGCACGATCGCCTTCGGCCCCGACGGCTACCTGTACATCGGCCTCGGCGATGGCGGCAAGTTCAACGACCCACACATGAACGGCCAAAACGTCCAGTCGCTGCTGGGCAAGGTCCTGCGCATCGACGTCGATCACCGGGACGACAAACGGAAGTACGCGATCCCCGCCGACAACCCGTTCCGCGGCAAGGCTCCGTTGGCGCGCGAAGAGATCTACGCTTACGGTTTCCGCAACATCTGGCGGTTCTCCTTCGACCGCCAGGAGGGCACGCTGTGGGCTGCTGACGTAGGACAGGATCTCTACGAGGAGATCAATATCGTCCGCAAGGGCGGCAACTACGGCTGGAACCTCCGCGAGGGCATGCACAAGTTCGGGCCGGTGGGCGTCGACGCGAATCCGCTGATGGTCGATCCGGTGTGGGAGTACGACCATGAAGTGGGCAAGTCGATCACGGGCGGCAACGTCTATCGCGGCTCGGCCTTGCCGGAACTGGCGGGATGCTACCTGTATGGCGACTACGTCAGCGGGAAGTTTTGGGCGTTGAAGTATGATTCCGGCAAGCAGGCCGTGGTGTCGAATCGTCCGATCGCGGGCGAAAACGTCCCGGTGATCACCTTCGGTGAAGACGAAGCGGGCGAAGTCTACTTCTCGGATTCGTTCGGACGCATCTTCCGGTTCCGCAAGTCCTAGGCCGCCGCGGCACCACCTTTCCTCCGACGATTCCAATCGCCTGATGCAATCCACCCGACCGCGTGCCGGGACCGACGTTCGGTGGAAGAACGCGACGAAGGCGTTCTTCCACAGGTCCCAGGGCCACACGACGCTTGGGGCTGACATGGAATGCCGAGCGGCCTCTTGCGGGACGCTGCGCTAGCAAGCATTCAGTGTGGGTCGGGGATCGCAGGCTCGGTGCGGTGCGCCCCTGGAACGCTCTCTCCAGAACTCCCCGTTTCGCGAACTTCTCCCTCGCGGCGACAGATTCTGCGCAGGCTCTGGAACTGTTCAAGTCGACGCGACCGGAACTCGATACAAGAAGCGGATGCGCCGAGGCAGCCTCGTGCGCTCCCGAACCGTCGGCCTGCCTGGGGCCGGCCGAGCGGACTTGGACATCAGGGATCGTTGCGGAGGCAACTCGATGTGCGCTCGATGGATGGCCGTGGCCATCGCGTGGACCGCGCTGAGCCTGGGTTCGGTTTCGACTGCGTTGCTGGCGCAGGCACCCGGAGCCGAAGCGAGCGGTGGCGACGGCGAACTGCCGAAGCTGTTGAACGAGGAAGAGGGGTCGGCCGCTTTTCCAGAGGCGCCCGCTCTGCCGTCCGTATCGGAGGGCGAGCCTACGCCGGCCGAAGGTCCCGCGCCGGAGTCCGGTGAGAGTTCCGGCGATGCCGCGCCTGGCGAGGAAGAGTTGCCACCCGGCAACAGTTCGCCGGTGGAAGGTAGTGGGACGGCGCCGCAGATCGACATGGGCCCGGATGACTTTCCAGCGCTCGGTCCCGTTCCCAACACGGGCCCCGCCCAACCGCCGGCCAAGACGGCCGGGCCGCGCCGCTCTGGATCGGCCACGGAACCCGTGAATCCATACGCCGAAGTGTCGCCGGAGGGCACTCGCGAGGAAGCAACGGAGGACGCGGCGGGAAGTTCGGCGGAGGAGGGCGCGGAAGAAGGCGGCGGGGAAGACGCCGAGATCATTCCGCAGGAGGTGGTCCAGGAGCGTTACGAAAGCGGACGCATCCGGATCGAGCGGGGCGTGGCGCAGGACGATCGCGAGAACTACGTCAATCATGGTCCCTGGAAGATGTACGATCCGGAGGGAGCGGTGATCGCCGAGGGATCGTATGAGTTTGGGCTCCGCAAAGGCGCTTGGATGCGGACCTATCGTCCGAACGAAGCCGACATGTTCGCGGTCGCTCCGTTCAATCTTTTCCACGGGCCGTTCGTCTCCGAAGCGACCTTCCGCGATGGCAAGCTGCATGGCCATTGGATCATCCGGGACGCCTCGAACCAGAAAGTCTGCGATTGGACGTTCGTGGATGGCCGTCGCGATGGCGAATCGACGTGGTACTACCACACGGGCCGTCCGATGCGCGTGATCCACTACCGGCAGGGGCAGATCCATGGTGAGTTACTGGAATGGGACCTGGAGGGCAAGCCGGCCACGCGCGTTGAATACCAGGATGGCCGTCGCCTCGACACCATGACGGAGACCTATCCAGACGGCCAGAAAAAAGTGGAAGGCATGGTGCTGCATGCCCGGTTGGTCATGAAGGATCCGGACCACTGGTGGGATGCGAAGCTGGCTACCTACACACGCCAGGGCAAGGACCAGAAGCACGGCGAATGGACGGCCTGGTATCCCAACAAGCAGATGAAGTTCACTGGCAACTACCAGTATGATAAGCCGAGCGGCAAGTTCGCTTGGTGGCATGAGAACAGCCAGAGGTCGCTGGAAGGGGCCTACACGGCGGGCAAGAAGTCCGGTCCGTGGACCTGGTGGCACGCGAACGGTCAGAAGGCAATCCAGGGAGAGTATGCGGAAAACTCCCCGTCAGGCCGCTGGATCTGGTGGCATGAGTCGGGCAAGGTCGCGCAGCGGATCGACTTCACCTCGGCCGGCGCCACCGCCGTGACGACTCCCGGGGAAGGTCCGCGGTCGATTCTGCAACGCGTGCCGTCAACGCCCTGATCGAGGCAGATGAACGCTCGAGGCCTTCGGCTTGGTCGTAGTCGCCATACGCCGTATGATCCTGAAGTCGGCACAGCCCGTGTGCCGAGGGCTTTTGTACCATCGCCTGCCCCCGATCGCGCGATGCATCCGTCGCACGACGTGGATCCGCAAGGAAACGTTCCCGGCCTTCGGCGCAGGGTCGATCGTCGTCTTACGCGATGCGGTCCCGCGACCGCGGACTTCCGCGATCACTCCCGGGCATACGGCGTGTGCGGGCTACGACGTGGCCCTGTTTCGTTCGACAAGGCACACTGCACCTGGAGCAGCTTCGATGAGTGACTCATCTCGGTCCGTTGTCTCGATGATCGACCATGCGATCCTGCACCCCACGTCGACCGAGGAGCAGATCCGTGCCGGATGCCAGTTGGCTCGTCAACTGCGGGTGGCGAGTGTCTGCGTGCAACCGCTGGCGGTGCGGCTGGCGGCGGAAGCGCTGGATGGTTCGGGCGTGGGCTTGGGCACGGTGATTGGCTTCCCGCACGGCGCGAACCTGACGCAGTCGAAGGTGATGGAAGTGCGGTTTGTCTGCGAGCTGGGGGCCCATGAAGTGGACATGGTGGTGCCGATCGGCCGGGTGCTGGATGGCGACTGGAAGTATGTGGAGTATGACATTCGTTCGGTGGTCGACATGGCGCATGCGATGGGCGCGATCACGAAGGTGATTTTCGAGACGGACTACCTGCCGTCGGATGAGCTGAAGATACGGCTCTGCGAGATCAGCGAGCGGGCGGGGGCGGAGTTCGTCAAGACGTCGACAGGGTTCGGGTACGTGCCGCAGGCGGACGGTCGGCTGGCCAGTCGCGGCGCGACGGAGCACGATGTGCGATTGATGCGATCCCATGTCGGCAGCCAGGTTCAGGTGAAGGCCTCGGGCGGCATCCGTTCCTATGCCGACGCGCTGCGCATGGTGGAATGCGGCGCGACGCGGCTGGGCACCAGTTCTTCGCAGGCCATCGCGGAGGGCGAACGTCGGGTCGCCGCGGGAGATTCTGCTGGCGATGCCTCGGGATCCGGTGCCTCCGGCGTCTACTGATCCTCGGGCCCGGCGACGCAACGCCGCGATCCGACCATTCCCGTTCTTGGGAGTCCCGGTCGTCTGAATCGGGCGGGTGGCTTCGCGCGAGTTGGAAAGACGGCCTGCCTCGGCTACCATGGGACGCTTCTCAGCAGCTCACGCAGGCTCCGCAGGGGCGGAGGCGCGCGGGCGGGAAGGAGCACGCGTTGGCAGGCATGGATGATCGGGCAGGACCGCGGGGGGCAGGAGCAGGCGATTTGCCTGGTGGCGACTGGCCTGCGCGTGAGGCTCCTGTTGACGAGGCCTGTGTTGACGAGGCCTGTGTCGACGAGGCCTGTGTTGACGAGTCCCGGGTCGGCGAGTCGGCGGCGGCGATTCGCGCGGTCTGGTCGACCAAGCCACGCGTTGGCCTCGTGCTGGGCTCGGGTCTGGCCGGCATCGCCGATCTGATTC
>JBIIEC010000285.1:0-8020 GCA_044238045.1 Pirellulaceae bacterium
GACAATCCCGGCGCCGAACACCGACTGCCAGAGTCGGTTCATCTGCACGCGGGCCATCAGCGCGGCGGCGCGGCTATCGGCGGCCGTCAACTGGTTCGCCAGCCACACGCGCCGCGCAGCGCCCGATCGCTGGAGATCGCTCGCCGCAGCAATGTCACTCCCCGACGGCTCCTTAGCCACAACCTCGCCATCCAGCAGGAACGCGAACAGCGACGGCTCGACGACCTCGGCTGGCTCGGCATAGTTGCCGCGCACCAGCCGATGCACGGCCGGCACGACCTCCGCCGCACCGGCCTGGCCCTCGCCGACCGTATCCGCGGCCCAGGCGATCGCGCCCGGCGGCTCCTGCGTCAACTGCCGCACCCGCTCGTTCGCTTCCTCCGCCGCTTGGCGTCGTTTCTCCAGTTCCTCACTCCACGCCGCGTAGCCTTCCCCCGCCGGACCACCCGCGTTCGAAAAGCGTTCGACGCGCAGCTGGTCCACCACGAAACTGCGACCACAACAGAACTCAAATCCAAAAGCGCCCTCCGGCAGGTCGTCGGGCGTCAGCTTCAGCGTGGTCCGATCGGGCAGTCCATCCACCAGCTGTTCGACCAGCACTTCCGCCTCCGCGACGCGCGTCAGTCGCAAGCCGTAGCGATGCCCGGGCGTGAATCCTGTGTCCCCCAGCTTCGCGGTCCGCGACGCATCCGCGCCGGGATGGTCAAAATAGACCGTCGAGCTGCCTTGGGGATTGCCATCGACCAGCAGGTTGCCGGTGGATTCCGCGGAGCTGTCGTCGAAATCGCGAAGTGCGATCAGGTAGCCGATGCGCGCTGCGCCCGAGTCGCTGGCGCCCGAATCGTCGGCTGGCAAGCCGGGGGTGGGCGAAGCCGATTCGGGCAGGCGATCGTGCACCAGGTCGAAGGTGACTTCCAGCGCATCGCCGACGCGCGGAGGAGTCCAGGCGAACGTCCTGGCGGTAACAAGCCAGCTGCTGCCTTGCGTTCCCCCCTCGGCGATTTCCAAGCGGCCTTCGCGAATCCGCGCCGCAGGTCGCGTTATCGGATCGTCCAGCCGCACGGGCACAAGGCCCGCAGGGCCATCATCGCCGGGCACGGTGGCCGACCATTGATGCTTCAGCGATTCACCCGCGAACTCGTCCGCGAACAGCAGTTCGCCCGCGGGCCGGCCCGTTCGCGCCCAATCGACGTAGGCCTGCCGCCGTCGCGCCGCTTCACCCTCCGCCGCCGCGACGTCCGCTTCCCACTGGGCCTTCTGCTCGCGCGTATACGCATGCACGACGCGTTGCCGCGGCTTCTGCCACAACTCCTCATGCGCCGCCGGGAACACCGGATAGAAGATCGCCTGCACGCGATAGTAGTCCGCCTGCGTGATCGGCTCGAACTTGTGGTCGTGGCACTTGGCGCACTGCGAGGTCAGGCCGAGCAGCGCACTGACGGCATTCTGCTGGCAAGACTCCAGCGCCGTGTAACGATCAACCCGCAGCTCATCGGGGTTGCCATCACTTTCGCTGGTGCCATCCTGTCCATTGCGCAGGAAGTGCGTGGCCTCCAACAGCTCGATCTGCTCCGGCGTCGCCACCTCTCCCGGTTCCCAGCCACTGAGCGCATCGCCCGCCAGCTGTTCGCGGAGGAAACGATCGAAGGGCCGATCCTGGTTCAGGGCTCGAATCACCCAATCCCGATAGCGATAGGCGAAGGGCCGATCGGTGTCGGCGTTGAAGTAGCCGTTGGAGTCGGCGTAGCCCACGGCATCGAGCCAGGGTTGCGCCCAGCGTTCACCATACTGCGGGCTGGCCAGCAGGCGGTCGACCAGGCGCGCGTAGGCATCGCCGCTCGAATCCTCCTGGAACTGCCGCACCAGTTCCGGGGAGGGCGGGAGTCCGGTCAGCACCAGGCACACACGGCGCACCAGCGTCGCACGATCGGCCTCCTCGGCCAGCCCCAGCCCGACCTCTTCCAGTCGTTGCTGCACAAACGCATCGACAGGCGTTCGCACGCGCGATGCGTCGCGGATCGCAGGCGGCACGACGGAAGCCAGCGGTCGGAAGGCCCAATGCGTGGCGACGCTGGCGGATGCGTTGCCAGATGCGCCGGCGACCTGCGACGCTTCGCCAAGGCCCGGCGCGCCCGCGTCGATCCAAGCCCGCAGCTGTTCCCGCTCCTCGCCCGACAGCGGGTCCTCCGGCGGCATTTCCTCGTCGCGCACCCGCGTCCACAGCGGACTCTGCTCCCCATCATGCGGACTCACCGCCGCCCCCGACTCACCGCCCCGCAGCACTCCGGCCGCTGTACTCAGGTCCAGCGCACCCTTCGCGTCGACGGGCCCGTGGCATTTGACGCACCGATGACGAAGCAGCGGGCCGATCGTCTCCGCGAAGTCGACCGCAGAAGCTGGCTGCGGGCCCGTTATCTGTGTGCCTGCTGTCTGCGCGGGCACTGTCTGCGTCGCGGCCATGTCCAGAAACCCGAACCAGCCCAGCACCAGCAGGCTGGCGGTCGCGATCGTTCGGACCAAGGGCATGGCGTGAGGTCTCATTTCTACCAAGGGGAACCGGAAAGGACGTCCGAACGCATGTCCTAGAGTAGTTCCTCAATCGGCGATCCGTGATCAATGGCCGGTGAAGGTCGACCGGCTCGGTCGAGAAAATGCGTATGCGGGTCGACGCCCAGGACGCGATAGATCGTCTGATGGATGTCGCCAGGTCGCAACGGGCGATCCTTGGGGGTCTCCCCGAGGCGATCGGTCGAGCCGACCACTTGGCCGTTGCGGAGGCCGCCGCCGGCCAGGATGCAGAACATCGAATTGCCCCAATGGTCGCGTCCGGGCGTGCCCATGCTGCCGGGCGCACCCCCGTTGCCACCGTCGTTCATGCGCGGCGTGCGACTGAATTCGCCGCACACCACCACCAGCACCTGCTCCGTCAATCCACGCTCTTCCAAGTCGGTCAGCAGACCGTACATCAGGCGATCGACGCGCGGCAGGTAGTCTTCCATGCCCTTCTTGAGGTCCCAGTGGTGGTCCCAGCCGCCGAGGTGGCAGGTGACAAACGTCACGCCCGCCTCCACCAGCCGTCGCGCCAGCAGAGCGCTCTGGCCCCACGAGTTGCGGCCGTACCGTTCGCGGAGCGCCGCGTCCTCGCGGCCGATGTCAAACGCTTCGCGCGCCCGGCCGTTCGCCACCAGGTCGTAAGCCTCCATGTCGAAACGGTCCATCGAGCGAATCAAGCCGCTGCGGTCGACATTCCGCCGCATGCGGTCGAACTGATTAAGCAGTCGACGACGGTCTTCGAGCCGCTGGACGGACAGCGCGTCGAGCAGATTGATGTTCGGCACCTTGAACGGTTCGGAGTTGGCATCGGCCTCCGTCTCGAACGGGTTGGCGTCGTTGCCCAGGTAGTTGCCGCCAAAGTAGCCGGGGCGCTGGCCCACACTCATCGAGTACGGTACCGACACATTCGCGGGCATCCCGGGCTGGCGCGGGCCGAGCACCTTGGTGGCGATCGAACCGAAGAAGGGAAACTTGCCCGCCGTCGCCGCGCCGTTCACGCCGGCGTCGCGTCCCGTGAGCATCCAGTGCGCGCCGGTGAAGTGGTCGCCATTGTTGTGGTGCAGCGAGCGGACGATGGAGAACTTGTCGGCGATCCGCGCCTGCAGCGGGAACAGCTCCGTCACCTCGATGCCCGGCACGTTCGTCTTGATCGGCGACCAGATGCCGCGATACTCGGCCGGCGCCTCGGGCTTAAGGTCGTACATGTCCATGTGCCCGGGTCCGCCATCCATCCAGATCAGGATGACGCGCGTATCCCGGGACGCTCCGCCCTCACCGCGGGGAACGGTGGTCGCACGAAGCACCTCGGGCAGTCCCACCGAGGCCATGCCGGCCACGCCGAGCTGCAGGAAACTGCGCCGCGACAGGCCGTCGCAATAACGGCCGCCGCTTCTTCCCATGGTGATGCGGAACATCAGCTGAGGCCTCCGTAGCCCGGGGACGCCCGGCGGAGATCGCCGGCTGACAGCCATTCTACGCCCGTTCCAGCCCATCACAAGAACTTGCCCACCCGCAGCAAGCTCGCTGGACAGGTTCGCGTCACAATTCGCTAGCAAAACGCTGTCGATCGTGAACACTCCCATCGGACGGGCCGCCCGCATCCGGATCGTTGTCCTTCGAATACGCCCACCCGGTCCGCCTCGGTTCCGCTTGCCACAGCCGCCCGGTCGCTCGTACCATCCGCCCTCATGCAGCCCGACTCTCGCAGGCCGCACCTTCTCCGCGTTCGGAATACCACGCCTTGAACGACCTACTAAACTCGTCAATCGACTTCACCCAACTACTCCTCTTTACCGTCGTCTACCTGGCCATGCTGATGGGCAGCCTGCCGGGACTGGCGATCGACCGGACCGGCGCGGCCATTCTCGGCGCGATCGCGGTGGTCGTTGCCGGACGCCTCACACCGCCCGCAGCGTGGCAGGCCATCGACACGCCAACCATCGGCCTGCTGCTGGGGCTGATGCTGATTTCGGCCCAACTGCGGCTGGCCGGTTTCTACGACCGATTCACGCGTTGGCTGGCCGAGTGTCCGGTGACGCCCAACCGTTTGCTGGCGCTGGTCGTGCTGAGTGCCGGGGTGCTTTCCGCGCTGCTCTGCAACGACATCATCTGCCTGGCGATGGCGCCGATGCTCGCGCAGGGCTGCGTGAACCGCCGCCTGAACCCGGTGCCTTTCTTGCTGGCGTTGGCCTGCGCCGCGAACATCGGTTCGGCCACCACGCTCATCGGCAATCCCCAGAACATGCTCATCGGCCAGCGACTGCATCTCGACTTCGGCCGCTTCCTGCTGCAAGCGCTGCCGCCAACGCTGACGGGACTGGTGACGGTCTGGGCCTTCCTGGCCTGGCGGTATCGCGGACGTTGGGAGCAAGCGGCGGGACACGCCGTGGCCTGGCCATCCACGGACTACCTGCGCGGCCAGACCTGGAAGGGCCTCGCCGTTCTCGCGCTGGTGGTGCTTGGCATGCTGACGACGCAAGTGCCCCGCGAAGTGCTCGCGCTGGCGGGGGGAGGCTTCCTGTTGATGAATCGCCGCTTCCATTCGCGCGACCTGCTCGCGCTGCTCGACTGGCCCGTGCTGCTGCTGTTCGCCGGGCTGTTCATCGTGAACGAAGCGACCGTGCGTTCGGGCATCCTGGCGGCGATGATGGAGTCGTTGCGGGCGACGGGGCTGGAGCCGTCGCAGCCGGCGACGCTGTTCTGTTTGAGCGTTCTGCTGTCGAACCTGGTCTCGAACGTGCCCGCCACCATGCTGCTCCTGCCGCTCGCCGAGCATCCGCTGGCGGGACCGGTGCTGGCCCTCTCCAGCACCTTCGCCGGGAACCTCTTGATTGTCGGCAGCATCGCGAACATCATCGTGGTCGACCAGGCGGAGCGGCAGGGCGTCCGCATCGGCTGGGCCGAACACGCACGCGTAGGCATTCCGGTGACGCTGCTGAGCCTCGCGCAAGCGGCGCTGTGGCTCTGGCTGCTGCAACGATACGCGCCCGAGCCGCTCGTGTTTCCAGCCGCTTAGCAGGCGCGTGCGCTTCAAGCGTACCGCAGGCTTTGCCATGCGAAGCATTCGCCCGAACGCCAGGAGCGCGCGATCCGGCCCCGCGATCAACGGGCCCAGCAATCCTCCGGGGAGAATCCGCGTGCGAAACACGATACAGTGGTGCGGCCTGCTGCTGGGGCCTCTGCTGGCGCTGGCCTGTTACCAGATGCTGCCGCTGGAGTATCGCGATGCGCACCAGCAGCTGGTGCAGTTCTCTGGCGGCGGCCGCTGGACGTTAGCGATGATGGTCTGGATGGGGGTCTGGTGGTTGACGGAGACGGTCGACATGGCCGTCACGGCCCTCCTGCCGCTCGCTCTCTTTCCGCTGCTGGGCATCGCCACGATCGAGAAGGCGGCATCGCCCTACGCCAATCCGCTCGTCTTCCTCTTCATGGGCGGCTTCCTGCTCGCGCTCTCGATGCAGCGTTGGCAGCTCGACCGGCGCATTGCCATCAGCGCGCTGCGCCAGGTCGGCACGCGACCGCCCCAGATCGTCGCCGGTTTCATGGCGATTACCGGCCTGATCAGCGCCTTCGTGTCGAACACCGCGACCACGGCCATGATGCTGCCCATCGCCCTCAGCGTCCTGCGCCTCACGGAGGCGCGCGGCGGCGGCAAGGAGGAGTCCCGCGATCCCCGTGCCGGCACCCCCGATGCCAATGGCCTTGGTCCCTGCCTCATGCTGGCCATCGCCTACTCGGCGTCCATCGGCGGCATGGCCACGATCGTGGGCACGCCCACCAACCTGTTCCTGGTCAGCTACCTGCGCGATTCCGCGCCCGAGGCGTTTCGGTCCGACGTCGGCTTCGCCCGCTGGCTGTGCGTGGGCCTGCCCCTGACGATCATCTACCTGCCCATCACCTGGTGGCTGCTGGCCAAGGTTCTGTTCCGACTGCCGGGGGAGCCGATCGCGGGGGGCCGGGAGCTGCTGGACGACGAGCTGCAGAAGCTGGGGCCAGTGCGGCGCGGCGAGTGGATCACGCTGCTGGCCTTCCTGGCCACCGCCGTGCTGTGGGTCGTGCGTCCCTGGCTGCAGGGGCTGGAGTGGAGCACGGCGAGCGGAACGCTGCGGCCGTTCGCCGGACTCAGCGACACCAGCATCGTCATGTGCTCGGCGATCGCCCTGTTCCTGATTCCCGTCGATGTCGGGCGACGCGAATTCGTCCTCGATTGGGGGACGGCGGAGAAGCTGCCGCTGGGCCTGCTGCTGCTGTTCGGCGGCGGCCTCAGCCTCGCCGACGCCGTTTCGACGAACCAAGTGGCCGAATACCTTGGCAGCCACGCCTCGCACCTCGCGGGACTTCCGGATCTCGCGCTGGTCCTGATCGTCACGACCTTCGTGATCTTCTTCACCGAAATGACGTCTAACGCGGCGACCGTCGCGACACTCGTCCCCCTGCTGGTCGTGCTCGCGCCGAGTCTCGAAGTTCACCCGTACCTGCTGGCGTACCCGGCCACGCTGGCAGCCAGTTGCGCGTTCATGCTGCCCGTGGCCACGCCACCCAACGCGCTGGTCTTCTCGGGCGGCTATGTGCGGATCGGCCAGATGATCCGCGCGGGCTGGTGGCTGAACCTGGTCGGCATCGTGCTGATCACCCTGCTCACGCAATGGGTCGTGAAGCCGCTGCTGGTCCCTTGAGCGGCGAGGGCCAGGAATCGCAGGACCACGCTGGGCCGCCGATCGCGCCAACTCGCCGCGTTACCGATCGCCGCGGAGTGTCAGCAGGGCCAGTTCGGGCGGGCAGTTGAGCCGCAGGGGCCGGGTGCCAGAGAGACCGCGGCTCACGTGCAGCAGCGTCGGATCCTCGAAGAACGTGCCCGAGGCGTACCGCACGCCGTAGGCGCTGGGCGAGAAGATCGGCCCGATGACAGGCAGGCGGATCTGTCCGCCGTGCGTGTGGCCGGCCAGCATGAGATCGACGTCGTTGCGGCGGGCCCATTCGATCTGGTCCGGGCTGTGGGAAACGGCGATGCGAAACGGCCGGCCGGCCGGATGCTCGGTCGGGATCTGCCGCATGTTCGCCGCCGGCTGGAACCACGGCAGCTCGTTGCCCGCGATGGCCACCGGGTAGCCCCGGATCTCGCGCATCTCAAACCGACCACCCAAGTCCACCAGACCGCTCTTCACCAGCTCATTCCGCAGCCCCACTTCGTCGTGGATCCGCAGGTCGTGGTTTCCCAGCACGAAGAAGACGCCCTCCCGCGCCCGCAGTCGGCCCAGCACCTCCGACAGCCAGCCAAAGCACTTCCGCTTGTCGATGATGTCGCCGCTGATCACCATCAGGTCGGCATCCAGCTGGTTGGCCTGGTCGACGACCAGGTCGTAGTAGGGCCGAGTCACGCGTCCGGTGAAATGGAGGTCGGACAGATGGGCGATGGTCAGCCCGTCGAGGTTCGCGGGTAGCCGCGGCAGTCGAATCACCTTGCGAT
>JBIIEC010000286.1:0-8006 GCA_044238045.1 Pirellulaceae bacterium
AGGCGACGCAGGCCTGCTGCAGCCCCCGGGTATCGTGATCCAGGAACTGTTGTCCCGCAGTTCGATCGCGAATGGGGATTGGATCGAAGTCCACAATCCGACCAGCTCGCCGATCTCCCTGGCCCGGTTCTACCTGAGCGACTCCAGCCGAAACCTGGACGCATTGCGGACCTATGCGTTCCCGAGTGTTGTCATCCCGGCGGGCGGCTATTGGACGGTCCCCGAAACGCAATTCAACGCGGGGAACGCCGGGGTCGGACTGAACGCCCTGCTGGGCGATCAGTTGTACCTGTCGCGGCAGGACGAGCAGGGACGGTGGCTGCTGGTGGATGGCGTGGAATTCAACGGCTCCGTCGTCGACGAGTCGTTCGGACGCGCACGCGTCGATCGGCCCTGGATGGAGCCCCAGGTGCGGAGCACGCCTGGCGCGTCCAACGCCGGGCCACGCACGGGGCCGCTGGTGGTCACGGAAGTGATGTTCGCGCCCGCGTCGCCCAGCGCGGCCGCGCTGGGGCTGGATCCGTTGCTGACCCGCGACGATCTGAAGTACTTGGAAGTCTATAATCGCTCCGCCAGCCCCGTGCCGCTTGGCAAAGCGATGCTGGCGGGAGGTGTCGACATGGGCTTTCCCTCGGATGAGGCGTTGCCGCCTGGCCAGTCGCTGCTGGTCCTGTCGTTCGATCCGCTGAATCCCGCTCGTCCCCAGCGGTATCCGGCGTTCCTGAAACACTACGGCTTGAGCGAGGCAGCGCAGGGCGGCGGGCTGCGGGTCGCGGGTGGCTTCCAGGGGATGCTGGCCCGTGCGGGCGACGGCGTACGCCTGCTGAACCAGGGGACGACAGTTCCGCTCGAGCCTTTGGTGGTGCCGGAGTTCGTGCTGGATCAGGTGGTCTACGAAACGGCCGGTTCCTGGCCGACGATGCCCGCCGACGGAGGCCGTTCGCTGTCGCGTGTCACGCCCGCCGCGTCCGGCTTGCTGGCCTCGGGGTGGACCGCGTCGACACCCACGCCCGGAAGCTACCAGCCTGCCTTGGTAGGCGACCTGAACCAGGACGGGATTGTCGATGGAGCGGACATCAACCGATTGCAGCTGGCCGCCCTGCGAAACGAGACCGAGTACGACCTGACCGGCGATGGTCGCGTCGATACGGTCGATCTGCGGTTCCTGGTGGTGGATGTGCTCGGCTCCGCCATTGGCGACGTGAATGTCGACAAACGGTTCGACTCCAACGACCTCGTCCTGCTGTTCCAGACCAACGAGTACGAGGACGCGATTCCCGGCAACTCGACGTACACCGATGGCGACTGGAACCTGGATGGCGATTTCACGACCTCGGACCTGCTCGTGGCCTGGCAGGAGGGCGGGTATGAGGACGATCCGTCGGCTGCCCGGCCCGTGGCCGCGGTTTCCGCCGACGATTCGCTCTCCCAGATCGCGGCGGCCCTGGTGTCGGACGACGCATGGGGAACCGAGGGCCGTCGTGCGGTGGCCGATTGGGAGCGGAGCGGCACGGCCTTGGGCGCGGGAGATGGTGCCATCGCAGCCGCCAGCAAGATGCTCGCGACGCAAATGAACTCCGAAGCCGCGGCACACGACCTGCTTTTTGCGGATTGGGAGGAAGCACGCCTGCCCGGGCCTGAATCCATCGAAGGGTGCAACGGGGCCGGGTTAGAGACGAAGGCTGCTGTTTCGCATCGACGGGACTTCGAAGTTTAGGCGCCCCGGGAAAGTCCGCGAGGCCCTGAGTCACCGGAAGCCAGAGGCCGTTGTGGACGCGCTTTTGACGTGAGACCGATTGCATCGTGGCGCGGTAGCGATAAGTTGATGGTCCGGGCGGGAACGCCAATCGTCCAGCAATCCGGTCCAACAGGAACCCGGTCCAATGCTTGGGTGGTGAGCAAATGTTCTCGCACGCGAAGGCATGCGTGCGGCAAGGGGCAATGAGACCCGCTTGCCTCGGAGCCCTCCGCCGGGGCGCGCAACGCGTGCTCACGGAGCGGATGCCTGCCCGAAAAACCTGCCTGATTTCCTGCCTGAGATCCCACCCACGCTCCCGACCGCACGGACGAGAATCGTATCGCGCGGCGGGCTGTCTACGAACAGGACCGACGATGGCTCAAGTCGAATCGCCTCCCGCGGCCAGGCCACGGGGATGGACTCAGCGTTTTCTGGACGGAGTGGAGTGGCTGGGGAACCGACTGCCGGATCCAGCGTTTCTCTTCCTGATCGCACTCTTCGCGACCTGGGCCGCATCGGCGTGGCTGTCCTCGATCGAGTTTACGGAGATCGATCCGCGTACGAAGCAGCCGGTGCAGGTGGTGAACCAGGTGACGGCACCGGCGCTGGTGGGGTTCCTGTCGTCGATGACGAAGACGTTCGTCGACTTTCCTCCCCTGGGGCTTGTGCTGGTGGCTCTGCTGGGCGTTGGCGTCGCGGAGCACACCGGGTTCGTGCAGGCATCGCTGAAGGCCCTGTTGCGACTGACTCCCGCCAAGTACCTGACGCCCATGGTGATGTTCGTGGCCATCCTGAGCCATGTGGCGGGCGATTCGGGGTATGTGCTGATCATTCCCCTGGGTGCCGTGATGTACGCGGCGGCGGGGCGACATCCGCTGCTGGGCATCACGACGGCGTTCGCCGGTGTCTCGGGCGGGTTCAGCGCGAGCTTCGTGCCCACCAGCCTGGATCCGCTGCTGCAGGGCTTCACGCAGACGGCCGCGCAGATCATCGACCCGGCGATTGAAGTCAATCCGCTCTGCAACTGGGGATTCATGACGACGGCCTGCCTGCTGATTGTGGGCGTCGGCTGGTATGTGACCGATCGCATCATCGAGCCGCGGCTGGCGGCGATGCCCGTGGACGGCGACGCCGCGTCGGGCAAGGGCATGGACCAGATGACGGCGGACGAGCGTCGGGGCATGGTGGCCGGTTTGACGCTGCTGGCGTCCATGCTGCTGCTGCTGGGCGTCTCCGCCTGGCCCGCGAACTCGCCCTGGCGGACGCCCGATGGGCAACTCTTCGGACGCGAAGCGCCGCTCATGAAGGCGATCGTGCCGCTGATCTTCCTGCTGTTCCTGCTGCCCGGAGTCGTCCATGGTTACGTGGCGGGAACCATTCGATCCCATCGCGACATCGTGAAGGGCATGACCACGGCCATGGGTTCCATTACCTACTACCTCGTGATGGTGTTTTTCGCCTCGCAGTTCACGGCCGCCTTCACGCAGTCGAATGTCGGGGTGCTGCTGGCGGTCAAGGGAGCCAGCCTGCTGGCCTCCTGGCAGTTGCCCCAGCAGTCGACGATGGTCGCGGTCATCCTGCTGACGGCGACTGTGAACCTGCTGATCGGTTCGGCCTCGGCCAAGTGGGCGCTGCTCAGCCCGATCCTGGTGCCCATGCTGATGTCGCTGGGGATCTCCCCGGAACTGACGCAGGCCGGCTACCGGATTGGCGATTCCAGCACGAACATCATCACGCCGCTGATGCCCTACTTTCCGCTCATCGTCGTCTACTGCCAGCGTTATGTGAAGTCGACCGGGATCGGCACACTGGTATCGCTGATGCTGCCGTATTCGATCGCGTTCTTGCTGTCCTGGAGCATCCTGCTGCTGATCTACTGGTCGCTGGGAATCCCGCTGGGGCTGCAGGCAACGTACGCCTACCCGCGCCCCGTGTGAGATCTGGGGCGGTTGCGGTCGCGTCTCGGGAAGTCGCTTGGGAAGAGAGGGATGACATGTTGTTGGCAGAGATGAATCGTCCGCAGGTGGAGGCGTTGTCGCGAGACGTTCCGGTGGTGATACCGATTGGAGCGTTTGAGCAGCATGGCCGCCATCTGCCCTTGTTCACGGACAGCCTGCTGGTCGGCGAGATCGCGCGGAGGGCGGAGGCGCTGCTGGCCGATTCGGTACTGGTGACCCCGGTCCTTTGGCTGGGCAACTCGTCGCATCACCTCGATTTCCAGGGCACCATCAGTCCCACGCCCCGGACCTATCTGGACCTGCTCAACGACCTCGTGGAAAACTTCCTCGGATACGGATTCCGCCGCATCGTGCTGATCAACGGACACGGGGGCAACACGGTTCCCGGGCAGCAGGCGCTCTTTGAAGTGCGGCAGCGGCATCGCAGTCGCACGGATCTGCTGCTGCTGCTCGCCAACTACTGGACGCTGGGAAGCAGTCCGCGGGACCAGCTGCCCGAACTGACCCAGCCCTCGATCCAGCACGCCTGCCAATGGGAGACGTCGATGGTGCTGGCGCTGCGGCCGGAGCTGGTGGGAAAGCTGGAGGGACTGGAACCCGTGGACCCGGGCAACCCGTTCCTGCCGGCGATGCGCAGCAGCGTCACGCAGGATATCAGCCGCGAAGGGCATGTGGGCGATCCGGCCGCGGGGCAGGCGAGGATCGGCGAGTCGTTGCTGCAGACCTATGTCCTGGATGTGGCGGCGCTGTTGCGGCGAGTCGTCCAGTGGGACGGGCAGTCGTGGAGCGGATGAGTTCGTCAGGCTGGCGGCAGACCGTCCGACTTGTGCGACGGTGGTCGTGAGTGTGCAAGCAGATACCGCTTGGGAACCGAGTCAACTTTTCGATAGGAACCGATTGATGCCAAGATCTCCCTTGCCTTGCGAGGCGATGGCCGCCCGCAGGTCGTTCTCTACGTCTCCAGTGCGCGGTACGGCGGCCGCTTCTTCATCGCCCCTCCTGAGTCGTCGGCAGCTGCTGGCCGGTACGGCAGCGCTGCTGGCCGCCTCGCGACTGGCCACACCCGCGCTCCTGGGGGCGCGCGAGGAGGCCGAAAAGGACGGGCCGCTGGTCGTCACCGAAATCGAGGTGCACGAGATCATGGTGCCGTGGGACGACGTAGTGGCTTACGAGATGAGCCACTTCCACGGGCCGACGCGACGGGCGATTTATGTGGTGCACACCAATCGCGGCTTCATCGGCCTGGGGGAGGGCGAGGGGCCCGAGTCGGCGGAGTCGCTGAGTCGATTCATCGGCAGCAATCCGTTCGATTGGGTCGCGGACGAGACCAGCCTGGCGCTGGGCACCGCGATGTATGACCTGATGGGCCAGGCGGCGGGCGTGCCCTGCTACAAACTGATCGGGCCGCGGCAGCGCGCCTGGGTTCCGGTCGCCTGCTGGACCGTGTCGACCCATCCGCGACGCATGGCGAACGCGGTGCGCGAGTACTCGAAACGCGGTTACACTTGGCTCAAATACCACCTGTCGCCCTTCGAGAATGTGCTGGATCAGTTGGAGGCGATGCAGGCAGTCGCTCCGAAGGGATTCCGCGTGCATCTGGACCTCACCATGGGCGGCACGGACGACCATCCCTACGAGCTGCTGGAGAACATCACCAAGTATCCGATCGTGGGCTGCATCGAGGATCCGAAGGGCGAAGCCGACATCGAGGGATACGCGGAACTGCGGAAACGGTGCCGCGTGCCGATCTACTACCATCATTCGCCGCTGGGCGGCACGTTCGAAACGCAGCGCCGCGCCGCGGATGGCTATATCCTTGGTAACGGTCCGATCGGCTCGACCATCTGGCGCGCCGGCCTGTACGATGCGCTGCAGTTGCCCTTCTCCATCCAGCACACGGGGGGCAACATCACTCGCGCCATGACGGCCCACCTGCATGCCGCCTTCCGCGCGGCTTCGCTGCATTTCAACAACGATACGGAATCTTGGAGCGAGGATGTCGTGAAGGAGCGATTGGAGCCGGTGAACGGGCTGCTGCGTGTTTCCGAGAAACCGGGGCTGGGCCTCACGCTGGATCGGGACAAACTAGCCAAGCTCAAGGCCCTGAAGCTGCCGGAACAGCCGCAGTGGATCATCAAGACCCGCTACGCGAATGGATCCGTCATGTATAACCTGGCCGACCCGAAGTCCCCGATCTTCATGGTACGCCCCGACGGGCGGAAGTTGGCCCCGTTCAGTTACGCCGCGCCACTGAGCACGGAGTACTGGGATCCGGATGGAACGCCGGCCTTCGAGGCGATGATGACGCGCCTGCAGAAGGAAGGCATGGTGCTCGAACGCGGGTGAGGGAGCCGGACCTGTCGGCCCTGCAGCCGAAGGCCGGGAACGTTTTCTCGCGAAGGAACGTGGTGCGCACTGCGTCGCGCGATTGTAGGAAGTCAACGGGGGAGCTCTCGGCACACGGCGCGTGCCGACTACGGGGCAGGTACGCGCCGAGCAAACAGTCCTTCCCGGATGGTAGTCGCGGTGAGGGCCAGAGGTTAGAACAGGCCGCTGAGCATATCCTGCGTCTCCTGGTGGTTTCCATCGCCTACCCTTGGCACGGTATCCTCCCCATGTCGCTTCACGGTTCCCGCATTCGACTCACGCTGTTGCTGGTTTCTCTGGCCCTGATCCCGACCCCGGTGTCTTCCCTGCGGGCGGCCACGCCACGGTCTACGGACGCGGCACAGCGGACGGATCAGGAGCGTCCCAACGTCGTTCTTATCCTTTCGGATGACCAGGCGTGGACCGACTACGGCTTCATGGGGCACCCGCGCATCCGGACGCCGCATCTGGATCGACTGGCGTCGCAGAGTGCCGTGTTTCCCTGGGCCCATGTGCCGACGGCTTTGTGCCGTCCTTCACTGGCAACGATCGTGACGGGGCTCTACCCGCACCAGCACGGGATTGTGGGCAACGATCCGATGCCGCCCGACCCTGCGGCAAAGGACGCGAAGGATCCCGAAGCGGACGCCGCATACGCGCGGCTTCGCGAGCGGCTGATCGCGAAGACCGATGGACTGCCGACGTTGCCGCGGAGGCTGGCGGAGCATGGTTACGCGTGTTTCCAGGCGGGTAAATGGTGGGAAGGTTCGTGGCGCCGGGGCGGTTTCACAGAGGGAATGACGCGCGGATTCCCGGAGCCTGGGGGACGGCACGGAGATGATGGTTTGGCGATTGGTCGCCAAGGACTGCAACCGGTGCGGGATTTCATCCATCGGTCGGTGGCCGATGGACGGCCGTTCTTCGTCTGGTACGCGCCGATGCTGCCACACTCGCCGCACGATCCACCCGAACGCCTGCTCGCTCGCCATGCGGTCGAAGGCCAGCCGACGCCGGTCGCCCGCTACCATGCCATGTGCGAGTGGTTCGACGAAACCTGTGGCGAGCTGCTGGGGATTCTCGACAAGGAAGGTGTCGCCGACTCGACGATCGTCGTCTACACGGGCGACAACGGATGGTTGCAGGATCCAGGCAGCAGCGGTTACCGACTGCGCTCCAAGCAGTCGCCCTACGAAACGGGCGTCCGTCAACCTCTGCTGGTGCGCTGGCCGAAGGTGATCGAGGCCGGACAGCAGGAGGACGTAGTGAGCACCCTGGACCTGCTGCCGACGTTGCTCGAGGCGACTAGGGCGGCAAGAGTCGACGGGTTGCCTGGTCAGAGCCTGCTGCCGCTCCTGCGGGACCGCCAGCCGCTGGCACGCGAGGCGATCTTCGGCGAAGGCTACGCGCATGACGTGGCCGACCTGGACAGGACGGAACGCTCGCTGCTGTACCGCTGGGTGATTGAAGGCCGCTGGAAGCTGCTGCTGACGTATGACGGCGTCGTGGTGCGCGACGCCGACCAGCATTCTCGCGAGGAACGGGGCCCGCAGCTGTACGACCTGCAGGCCGATCCGTTCGAACGACGCAATCTTGCCCCGCGACATCCGGAGGTCACGCGCCGCCTGACACAGCGTCTCGAACAGTGGTGGCCCGTCCGCGAAACGCGGCTCCTGTCGGAACTGCCGAAGCCGGCCGACACGCAGGTCCAGAAGGCCAACCCGTAAGCGAGTTGCGAGCGTCGGCAGTGAACCCGTAAGCGAGTTGCGAGCGTCGGTCGACTTCAGGTGTGGCGGAGCGCTTCGATCGGGTCCATTCGCGCCGCCCTTCGCGCCGGGTAGAGGCCGAAGATGACGCCGACCAGCACGGAGATGCCGAAGGCAAGCGGGATGGAGAGGGGCACGATGCGGGGTGTCATGGTGCGGATCGCGTCGGGGACATCGGCC
>JBIIEC010000233.1:0-9574 GCA_044238045.1 Pirellulaceae bacterium
CCGGTCGTCGGCGTCAGCTTCAGGCTCAGGTTGTCAACGGTCTGCTCGGAGTTCGCGCCACCGGTGCGCGCCTTGAAGATGGCACGGCCGTCGTACGGCGTCAGGCCTGGAACGAGGAAGTTCTCAAAAGGCTTGACGATGTCGTTGGTGACCGTGTTGCGCACCATGACCGACACGTTCGATCCGCCTGCGGCGGGAGCGATCACAATGTCGGCACGCAGCAGGTCGCCCGTCTCCAGGAACGACGGATCCTCCAGGTTGATCGATTCGAGCTTGTTGCCGTCGAAGTGCAGGCTCACCGAACTTGCGGTGCCCGTGTTGCCAACGGCCGGATCGTCGAGGTCGGTGTTGTTGAACGTGTCGAACCCGATGCCCAGCGAACCACCCAGGTTCGGCTCTTCTGCGGTTCCCCATCCCGGGAAGGGGCTGGAGTTGGTCGCACCGTGGGCGGCGCTGTTGGCGTAGGCGAAGCCTACGCCATCCGCTCCACCACCGTTGCCCGGCGAGATGCTCAGGTCGAAGCCGATCTCGAGCTTCGAATAGGCTCCGCTGAGCAACTGATTCAGGGCGAGACCGTTGTTCTGACCGTTCGCCTCGTCGGTCAGTTTGGCGGCCTTACCACCATTCACACCCGTGATGATCTCGGGAGCGTACTCATCAGCCGGCGTTCCGTCGAACGACAGCAACGGCGGGGCGTTGCCGCCGCCCGTTTCCGAGAAAATGGCTCGGAAATCCTGCACCGTATTCGCTGCCTGCAGCGATGCGGTGCCCGACAGCGTCAACAACGCCGCCAGCATCCACCTCGAAAGAACCTTCATCGATGCTCTCCATCTAAAGACTGAGGTACTAACAGAAACCGCCGAGCGGAACCGCGTCCGAAAACCCGGGGCCAGAAGCCCCGGGGACCAGAAAGGTCGACGGACGAGTGCCGCGAAGGAGACCGCCTTCGGTGCCTGCTGCACCCGATAAGATGTTCCGGAGATGCCATGCAGACGGTTCGGATTGTAGCTGGGAAATGACGAAATGAAAGAATTTACCCACCATAATTTGGGCGGTTTTCGCTGTCCGCGTCGATGAAGACCTGTGCCATGGAACGGCAGATACCGGGGCGGGCGTCTCGGGAATCCCAATACCGCGTGAGGGGGGGCAGGGTATGGACAACGGCCAGATCAGTCCAGAGTCCGCGGTTGAGGCTGGAGGCCCTGTGCCTCGCTACTATGCGGCGGCTTGTCAGGTAAACCTTCCGAATCCGAGCCACCGTGGGGAGATCCCCGGTCGGGTGGATCACCTGCTGAAACTCGTGGACTACGCCGTGGCCGCCCACGAGCCGTTCTTCGACGTGCGACTGCTGGTCTTCCCCGAGTTCGCCCACGCGGCCCCGATCTACGAGACGGCCGAGAAACTGCTCGAGCGGTTGGCGGTTCCCATCCCCAACGAGCACACCGATCGGTACCACCGCAAGTGTCGGGAGTTGGGGGTCTACATCCAGACGGGCACGTTCCTGGAGAGTGACCCGCAGTGGCCCGGGCATGTGTTCAACACGACCTGCCTGATCGGGCCGGAGGGGATTCTCTCCACCTATCGCAAGGTCCATCCGTGGATTCCTTGGGAGGTGCACACCAGTCCGCACGATCTGGAAGGCTACGATCGGCCTCTCTTTCCCGTGGTCGAGACGCCGCTCGGAAGACTGGGGGCCGCGATCTGTTACGACTGGCTCTTTCCCGAGGCGATCCGGCAACTCGCCCTGCAAGGCGCCGACGTGCTGATCCGCGTTTCCGCCTACATGGATCCCTGGGGCACGGCCTCGCCGATGGACTGGTGGACCACCGTGAATCGCGTGCGGGCGCTGGAGAACATGGCCTATGTGGTGGCCGCCAACCAAGCGGCGTCGCTGGCGCACTATCCGCCGTTCAGTTGGCCGGGCGGCAGCATGGTCGTCGACTTCGATGGCCGCATCCTGGCCCAAGCCGATCCCGGACCGGTCGACAAAATCGTTGTGGCGCCCATCGACATCGAGGCCTTGCGAGAGGCCCGGAAGCGACGACGCGGGCACCACATGCTCGCCCACCTGCGGAGCGAGGCGTACGAGGCAAGCCGTCGCCCGGTCTTTCCGAAGCCCGACCGATCGGGGGAACCGCCTTCCATCGCCGACCTGAATGAGCGGATCGGTCGCGGGATGGCTGCCTGGCGCTCGGGGTTCGACGGCCAAGCAACGCCCGGCGTCGGGCAGGTGTCGGACTGAGGCGCGTTGTCCACGAACACGCGTATCGACGGTGGAGGTCGAGCCAACGGATGCGCACGGATTGCCACCGATCCGCAGGCGGAGTCACGCCCAATGTTCGACAAGGAGTTCTCCCGCGGGGGGATTTCCCGGCCTGGCTTGCGCCTAACGGCTTCGACGGCGAACCAGTAAAGGGGCTTGGAACGTCGGGAGCGAGGTGTGGGCCGTTTCTCCTGCGAGTCGGCTTGAGGATCCCGTTGCCTCCGCTCGCCCCGGGAGAGCACAATAGATCTCAGGTCCGCCAATGCTCGTAAACGCTGGCGGACTCCGGAGTGGGTGGCCCGTGCTGCTCCACGGGGGAGGCCAGGGGGAATCCGCGTGATTCGATTGACAGATGTGGCGATCAAGCAGGGCGATTTCCGCATGGCGGGCGTCTCGTTCGAGGTCCCGACGGGATGCTATGCCGTGCTGATGGGAAAGACCGGCTGCGGCAAGACTTCGCTGCTGGAATCGATCTGCGGCCTGCGGCGAGTGGCTGCGGGCCGGATCGAACTGGACGGGCGCGATGTCACGCAGGCGGTCCCGGCACTCCGTGGCATCGGCTACGTGCCCCAGGACGCGGCGCTCTTCCCGCACATGACCGTCGAGGATCAGGTGGGATTTGCCCTGCGGATCCGCAAGGTTGCCTCCGATGTGATCCAGCGTCGCGTGCGTGAACTCGCGGAACTCCTCGAAATCGGTCCGCTGCTGAGTCGGTTTCCGGCGGGCCTGAGTGGCGGGGAGAGCCAGCGGGTAGCCCTGGGGCGGGCGTTGGCGTTCGCTCCTCGATTTCTGCTCCTCGATGAACCGCTGGGCGCGCTGGACGAAACGACGCGACAGCATCTGGTGGAGGTGCTGAATCGGGTGCATCAGCAGACCCGGGTGACTGCCATTCACGTCACGCACAACGGAGCGGAAGCGGCTTCGCTGGCGGACCTGCTGCTGGAACTGCGCGATGGTCACATCAGCTGCCATCCAGGTGGGCGCGATGTCGGCCTCGACGCAACCGGTCAGCCCGGTCCTGCCACGGGCCCTCGTCGCGTCTGAAGCGACCATCGATGGATCCAAGTAAGTCGAAGCCCTCCCGGGCTGAAGAAGGAGATGAGGAGGCCGGATGAACCGCTCCATGGAAATCGAAGTGGTGTTCACCTCCCAGCTTCGGGCCCTGCTGGGGGCTTCGAGTATTCGAATCGACCTTCCCGAAGCGGCCACGTTCGCCGATCTCTTGGCCGAACTGACCCGGCGTGTATCTCCCCAGTTCAGGGAGTTCGCTTTGGACGATCAGGGGGAGTTGCGGGGGCCGATCATGGTCTGCTTTGGCGACCAGCACGTGACTCCCGCGGCAACGGATCGAATTCCCGCAGGGGTGGTGGTGACCCTGATGTCTCCGATCAGCGGGGGCTGAGCGGCCCGTCCGAGGGGCCCTGATGCACGACGGGCGACCCCGGCCGGTCTGCCCAATCGCCGCTCCGGGGTTCCTCCTCCAAGGCGGGAAATGCAAGCGGAGATGCCTTGACGCAAATTCCAGCAGGCCAAGGGGTTAAGGAAGGTTGACGAGTCTCGGTTGTAGGGCCTGTACGGGTTCTAGGAATCGTAGGAATATTTCCGTGAAATGCTTGACGGCTGATTTTACCACCATTACTATCGGGGAGTCTGGGAAAGAAGCGAAGCCTGTTGTGGTGGTCGCGAGCTGCGGCTGATGCGCGGACTGGTTGATTTTGAGCGTGCTGTTCGACGCGTATTCACGCGGCCGAACGGGCCTCATGGTCAGCGGGCGAGTGGGTTGGCAGCAGTACGGCACGACCTCCGTAGGACTGCGGAAATCACCGGTGAAAATCGACTGTTTTCGCACCCACGCCGAACCGCCATGTGCACGGTGTCCGCTTGCTTCCCGGGGCTTGATTCGGCCTTGATGGATCCAAAGCGTCCCTGATTGATCGCGTGTTTTTGAGCTGCGGGCTGTCTGAGGAGAGACGGTCCTGATTTTGATTATTGGCGCGGGAGCTCAAGGAAGGGTCGAGCCTGCACCAAGGGGAATGACTGATGCAAAAGCACCTTCTGAGCCTTGTTTCCCGGAAGTCGGCTGCTGCGGCGATCATCGCTGCTGCTACGCTGACCGGCTCGGTGACGCAGGCGGCGTTCATTGCCAACTTCGATGGTGGCAATACGACGGCGCACACGTTCACGAGCAGTTCGGGCAGCCCGCCGAGCATTCAAAACGGCGGACCGTCCGGAAACTATGCCCGTTTGACTAACCTCAACGGCAGCAACAACAATTCGATCGCTTTCGATGAAGCGGTCGGACAGACTGGCCCGGCTCCGGGCGGTCTGAAGATGGCCTTCAACTTCCGTCTCTCGACCGACCAGCAGAATGCTGATGCCGGTGGCTGCTGCGATTCTGCCGCGGACGGCATCGGCGTGGGTCTGTTCTCGACGGCCGCCTATGGTGCGACCGGTGGGAAGAACCCGACGGGAGCTGACTGGGAGCGTCCGAAGTACGCGAATGCCCTGACGGTCGGTGTCGACGTCTTCCAGAACATCGATGTGCTCAACCTGAACTGGGCGGGCACCGAGCTGGCGGCTGTTGACGTGAAGAGCGTCGCGAACCTGAACGATGGCAAGTTCCACCGCGTGGTCGTGGACGTGAAGCCGAACGGCGCCAACGCGCTGATCGACATGCACGTCATCGAAGACGTGATGGGTGCCACCATCGTTCGTCCGGTCATGAGCAACGTGGCCGCTCCGGGCCTGAACCTGGCCGCCCTGCCGGGCTACCGCGTGATCGCGGGTGGTCGTACGGGTGGTGCGTACGCCGCCGGTGACATCGACAACATCTATGTCGACACCGTCCCGGTTCCGGAACCGGCTTCCCTGGCCCTGCTGGGTCTGGGTGGTCTGTCGCTGCTCGGCCTGCGTCGCCGTAAGTAGTTCTCACTCGATCTGCCTGCGGGCAGATTGCGTTGACCAACAAGAGGCCGCTCCTTCGGGGGCGGCCTTTTTTTGTTGGTGGGCGACCGCCGCCCGCGACAGTTCCCGAGGCGGAGTTATCATGGAGCGCTGGGAGGCTCCGCAGGTCCCGCGCCAGGAAGCGTTGGATAGTCCGCTGAGTCACCGTCGCCGGGTCATCGTCGCTCAGGAGTGGTCGCGTGGTGTATTCGCAGGGGGTAGATATGGCGATTCGGTGGGCCGCCGAGGCAGGGTCGCGGTCCGCGCCGGTTTGTCTGGTGGCCTGCTGCCTGTGCCTGGCGGGTTGCGGGAGTCGGTCCGAGCAACCGGGCGGACCGGCCGGTTCCGCAGGGAAGCCCGCGCCTGTGGCGACGAGCGGCAACGACGGCAGCAACTTGGCCGACGACCTGTTCGCGGACGCAACGCGTGCCTGGGGCATCGACTTCGTCCATCGCGTGGTGGAGCACGAGCAGCCCTTCTTCATGCCTCGCAGCGTCGGCTCTGGCGCGGCGCTGTTCGACTATGACGCGGATGGTGATCTGGATCTCTACCTGATTCACAATGGCGGGCCCGGTTCCGGCGCCGTGAATCGACTCTACTGCCAAGTGGAAGGGAAGTTCGAAGACGTGGGGGCCGGTTCGGGGCTGGATGTCGACGGCTACGGCATGGGCGTGGCTTGCGGCGACGTGAACAACGATGGCCGCGTGGATCTGCTGCTGACCGAGTACGGTCGTTCGCGGCTGTTCCTGAACGAGACCCAGGACGACACGCCGCGCTTCCGCGATATTACCGAGGCCGCCGGGCTCGACAATCGCCTTTGGGGCACCTCCGCCTGCTTTGCGGACTACGACCGGGACGGCTGGCTCGACATGGTCCTCGTGAACTACGTCAACTACGATCCTTCCCGCTGGTGCGCCGACGGCAGCAGCCGGCAGGACTTCTGCGGTCCCGATCATTTCGCGGGACGCGTGACGATGGTCTACCAAAACCAGGGACGCGGCGAAGGAGAAGACTCGGGGGCCGTGCGATTCAAGGACGTCACGGTCGCGAGCGGACTGGCGTCCCGGCCCGGTCCGGGGCTCGGCGTTTTCTGCGCGGACTTCGATGGCGACCATTGGCCCGACATCTTCGTTGCCAACGACGGCAAGCCGAATCACCTCTGGATGAACCAGAAGGACGGCACCTTCAAGGAAGAGGCCACATCGCGCGGGCTGGCCTACAACAGCATGGGCAAGTCCGAGGCGAACATGGGAGTCGCGATCGGCGACGTCGATTCCAATGGCATGTTTGACATCTTTGTGACGCACCTGTCGGACGAGACGCATACGCTGTGGAGCCAGGGGCCGGCGGGGATCTTCGTGGATCGTACGGCCATGTCGGGGATCACGGCGGCCAAGTGGCGGGGCACGGGGTTCGGTACCGTGATGGCCGATGTCGAGAACGATGGGGACCTGGACATGCTGATCGCGAACGGACGCGTGACGCGGGAGAGCGGGCCTATGCCGGAGCTGGAGGCGGGGTTGCCGGATTTCTGGAAGCCGTACGCCCAGCGGGACCAGATCATGCTTAACCAGGGTCAGGGCCGTTTCCAGGACGTGTCCGAGGCCACGCCGTCGCTGTGTCGTTTCGCGGGCGTCTCCCGGGGCATGGCGGCCGCCGACGTGAATCGCGACGGCGCCGTGGACATCCTGGTGACTCGAATCGCCGGTCCGCCCTCGCTGCTGATCAACCAGTCCAAGGCGCGCGGCCACTGGCTGCTGGTGCGGGCGATCGATCCGAAATTGAATCGTGACGCGTACGGCGCGGAGGTCTACGTATTGGCCGATGGAAGACAGTGGATGCGGTGGGTCAACCCCGGCTACAGCTACCTTTGCAGCAACGATCCGATGGCCCATTTCGGACTCGGGGAGGTGACGCAGGTCACAGCCCTGCAGGTGCGCTGGCCGGATGGGACGTTGGAGGAGTTTCCGGGCGGGGCCGTTGATCGGCAATGGAACCTGCAACGCGGCGCGGGAAAGGTGCTGGAGACGCCATGAAACGGGACTCCGAGAGTCGTTCTCGTCGATCCGTGACGGAACCGCTGACTCCGAACGCCGACTCGACGGATCTCCCGACGCACGTCGCCAGCGGATTGCGAAACCGGAGCCTGTTGCCGCTGGCCGCGGCGGCCGTGGTGGCCTTGGTCGCGGGGCTGGTACTCTGGCTCGGCGACCGGCCAACGCCGGTTGCGGAGTCTCCGGCGGCGAAAACGGAGTCGGGCGAGTCGACCGCGCAGCAGACGTCTGCCGACAAACTCCCGGAACCTCCGCTGATTCGTCAGGAGAATGGCGACTTCGCCGTGGAGGCTGCCATCGAAGCGGATCGGCAGCGTGTGCTGGCTGAACCGCGATCGGCGGCTGCCTGGGGAGACCTGGGCTGCGTCCTGCTCGCGCACGAATTCAAGCCGGAGGCGGCCGACTGTTTTGCGGTTGCGGCTCGCCTGGATCCCAAAGACGCTCGCTGGCCTTATCTGGGAGGCCGCGCCTTTCGCCTCACCGATCCGCAACGTACTCGACCGTTGTTCGAACAAGCCGTGGCGATCTGCGGCAACCAGCCCGCTGCTCCCCGCCTGGCCCTTGCCGAGCTGCTGCTGGAAATCTTCGATCTGGATGCCGCCGAAACGCAGATCAACGCATACCTCGCCACGGATCGTGGCAACCCTCGCGCGCGACTCGCCCAGGCCCGCCTCGCCAACCTCCGCGGCCAGACGTCCGAGTGCGTGCAGCAGCTGCGGGAACTGGGACGATTCTCCGAGCAGGTTCCCGAGCTGCGTGGTCGCATGAAGCCGTTGCTGTTGATGCTGTCGGAGTGTTATCGTCGCCTCGGGCAGGTCGACGAAGCGGAGAAAATGCGTCTGCTGGCCGACCGAAATTCCGATCCCGTCTGGCCCGATCCGTTTTACAAATCGGTGACGGAGCGGCGTACGGGTTTGAAACAGCAGATGACGGAAGCCCTGGCGCTGTTCGATCGCAAGAAGTATGACGAGTCGATCGCGCTGCTGGAGCAGACCATGGACGACTATCCCGACTCGATCTGGGCCAAGATCCTGATGGGGCGGGCGCTGATCCGCACCGGCGCGCCTGACTCCCCGAACGCGGATCGTGACGAGCGGCTGCGGCGCGGTGAGCAGGTGCTGCGGGAGGCCTGGAAGCAGGATCCGAACAGCGTCGAGTCGATCTTCCGGCTGGCCGTGGCGGTGGAATACCTGGGGCGGCTGGATGAGTCGATGGAACTGTATGGGAAGGCCATTGAAATCAAGCCGGACTTCACCATGGCCTATCACAACCTGGCCTACTGCCACGAAAAGAAGGGCGATGTAGATGCGGCGATCCGCTCCATGCGCACCGCAGTCGAGGTGCAGCCAGACTTCCTCGAAGGCCTGCGAGCCTTGGGGAACTGGCTGATTCAGCAAGGTCAGTACGCCGAGGCCGAGAAGTATCTGTCATCGGCAGCCAAGCTGTCCCCGGAAGATGCCACGATTCGCATGCTGCTTGGACGGGCACGCCAGGCGCAACGCGACTGATGTCCTGAAACGTGAACAGCAGCGAAGGCGATTGCGACGAAGCGGCGACACGGTTGTGGCTTCCCCCAGCAACGTTTCCGGCTTTCCGCGTCAGGGGCCTTGCCATTCGCTTGTTGTCGCGTGGGGGCGCGTTTAAGATCGGCAGGGAAGGGCTGCACCCGATACGGGGACCGCTCGAAACGCGAAGCCGATCACGGCGAATGGCTTTCTTGATTTGCCCAGGAACGGGTGTGGAAGGGAACAGGAAGAGGCATGCTGCGGGATCATCGTCATCGACGAGCGGAAGGGTTGCCTGGGCAGGATCGGGGTTCACCAAAACGACGTTGGCGAGGACGCTCGCGTTCCGCATGGACGGCGTCGAGGTCGCTCCTGATGGAACCCCTGGAAGGCCGCCGGATTCTTGCCAGCGACCTGGTGATCTCCGAATTCCTCGCGACGAACGTCACCGGACTCCGCGATGCCGATGGAGATTTCTCGGACTGGATCGAAGTGCACAACCGCGGCAACGACGCGGCGGATCTCGGCGGCTGGCGTTTGACGGACGAACGCGGGCAGCTGGACAAGTGGCGATTCCCCGACGTGCAACTGGCCGGAGGACGCTCCGTGATCGTCTTTGCCTCGGGCAAGGATCGCGATGGAGCGGAACTGCATACGAACTTTCGGCTGAGTGGGAGCGGCGAGTATCTGGCTCTGGTGTCGCCTGACGGTTCGACGATCGTAGACCAGTACGACCCGTATCCGGTGCAGTACGCGGATGTTTCCTACGGGCGGGAGCAGGTCGAAAAACGAACGGTCTGGGTGGAGTC
>JBIIEC010000064.1:0-18497 GCA_044238045.1 Pirellulaceae bacterium
CGACGAGTGCGAGTCGCCTGCTGCTGCCCACGAACGCGGCCGAGGACGTACCTGCGGCGACATGGACGGGAGTCGGGTTCGATGCGTCGAACTGGGCCAGCGTGCCCGCGGCCATCGGCTTCGACCAGAACGCCGTGGATGGAGATTTGACGGCGCAGGTTGCTCCCGGAGGCCTGGTTCCCCAGATGGCCGGTCGAGCGACATCGGCATACCTGCGAACCGAGTTCCCGATCGCGGGTCCCGTGCCAGGACTCGACCAATTGCAGCTCCAAGTGCAGTCGGACGACGGGTACGTGGCCTACCTGAACGGCACCGAAATCGGTCGTTATCAGGCGGCCGATCCGCTGGCATGGAACTCCGTGGCGACTCGTGATAACGGCGCGTCCGGCGGTAACGTGGTCTACTCCGATTTTTCCGATCCGGACCACCAGGACGACTTCACGCTGGTAGGAGCGGCGAACTGGCAGGGATCGCGGTTGCAGCTGACGCCTCCCGCCGCGTTGCAGACGGGGGCCGCGTGGCTGACCCAGCCGCTGCGTTTCAGCGCGGACTATTCGTTCACCGCGTCCATGACCATCAACGCCTACCAGCCCGGCGGTCCGCTTGACGTCGATGGACGCGGCGGACATGGCATGACCTTCGTGCTGCAGTCCAACGGCGCGAATCGGCTGGGAGGCAGCGGAGGCGCCTTGGGGTTGGACGGTGGTGGCATGACGTTCGTCGCCGTCGAGCTGGATACCTATGCGTCGGGTTCGTTCGATCCAGACGGTAAGCTGGGAACGCATGTCGGCATCGATACGAGTTCCCAGGGCAACGTCGCGCGCACGGCGGTCAACCGGTTCAACGGCGATCCGGCGTTCCCCAACCAGCCGGGGCCCGGAGTGGATCGCCGGTATGTGTGGCTGGAGTACCAGGGGAGCGCGAAACGGCTGGATGTTTTCTTTGCGGCGCTGCCCGACAAACCGGCGACGCCGACGCTCTCCGCGACCGTGGATTTCCAGCAGCTCTTCGGGGGTGTCACCCAGTTGTGGGCAGGCTGGACGGCCGCGACGGCCGAGGCCTTCAATGGACACGACGTGTTGTCCTTCCAGTGGTCCGCGGGCGGGCAGCAGGCGGGAGCGGCCACGCAGACGGTCGACCTCCGCGCGGCCACATCGCTGCTCAAGAGCGGCACGAACGTATTGGCGCTGCAGGGACTGAACGCTTCGCTGGCTAGTGATGACTTCCTGCTCCGTCCGGAACTGGTGGGAGTGAGCCGGGCGGAGGGCGGGGTCCAGTATTTCAGCCGGCCTACTCCCGGCAAGGTCAATGGGCTCGGAGATGCCCCGCCCGTCGGTTCGGTGATTTTCTCGACAAGCACGAAAACGTTCTCCACGCCGTTCGACCTCGTCCTGGCTCCGCCCAACCCGCGGGCGACGATTCGGTACACGACCAATGGCGACATCCCCTCGGAGACGTCGCTGCTCTACACCGGTCCGCTGCGCATCTCGAGCTCGACCAGGATTCGCGCGCGGGCCTTTGAAGCGGGCAGGGGCCCCGGGCCGACGCAGAGCGAAACGTTTCTGCTGGTCGACTCCTCACTGACCAACTTCGAACGGGGCAACGCGTTTGCGTCGAACCTTCCCGTGCTGGTATTTGACTCCTTCAATCGGAACGTCGATTCGCAGAACACCTTGATGGTGCCCGTGTCGTCCGTGTTCATCGATCCGGGCGCGGATGGCAAGGCGTCGATACTGGACGAAGCCGTCTTTGGCGGACGCGCGGGCATGCGTATTCGCGGCCAGACCTCCGAAGGGTTTGCCAAGAAACAGTACTCGCTGGAACTCTGGGATGAACTGAACAGCGATACGAGGACATGGGATGCCGGTGCCGTGGCGGACAAACCGGCTTCGTTCTTCGGATTGCCCGCCGAGTCGGACTGGGTGCTGAACGGGCCCTATTCGGACAAGACGCAGCTGAACAACTACCTGACCTTCCTCTGGAGCAACAAGATCGGGCTGTACGCTCCGCGCGCACGGCTCGTGGAACTCTTCCTGAACCAGGATGGAGGCGCCCTGAACTACGCGGCCGACTACCGCGGAACCTATGTGCTGCTGGAAAAGATCAAGCGGGACGACGATCGCGTCGATATCGCGGAACTGACGCCCGACATGAATGCGTTCCCGGATATTTCCGGGGGCTACATCTGGAAGAAGGACAAGCCGGGTGCGGGGGACATGCCGTTCTCGACCTCACGCGGACAGGAAGTCCGCATGGTGGAACCGGACGACCGGACGATCACTTCGGCGCAGCGATCGTGGCTGCAGTCGTACCTCAATCAGTTTGAAGCGGCCCTCTATGGGCCCAACTTCACGGACCCCGTGAACGGGTACGCCAAGTACATCGACGTCGATTCCTGGGCCGAGACCTGGCTGCTGGTGGAGTTCACCAAGAACATCGACGGCTTCCGCCTGAGCACGTACTACCACAAGGACCGGAATGGAAAGATCCAGCAGGGGCCGGCCTGGGACTACAACCTGTCGCTTGGCAATGGCAACTATCTGAACGGCGCCTTCACTGCGGGATGGTACAGTGACCAGTTGGGGGACGACGACTATCCCTACTGGCGTCGGCTGTTCGAGGACCCGCGTTTTCGTCAGCGCGTGGTGGATCGCTGGAACGAACTGCGGCAGGGGCCCTGGAGCACCGAGGCGCTGCTGGCGGACATCGACGCGGCGGTGCAGCAGCTTTCCAATGGCAATCCGCGTTTGGACAGGCCGGCGGCAGGTGAGCCGTCGAATCCGATCTCCCGCAACTTCCGCCGCTGGACGAACGTCGCGGCGTACGAGTGGCCGAACTGCTACTTCGGGCAGGGATCCTGCCCACCGTCGCCCTTGCCTGGCGCGCGAGCTCCGCAGCAGTACGCGGACTACCTCTTCCTGCTCAAGAACTTCGTCACCCGGCGCGCGGAATGGATCGACTCGCAGCTGCCGGCGGGGCCGCCGATGCAGCCTACGAGCGGCTTGGTGGCGGCGGGGACGCGGGTTTCGCTCACCGTGCCCGCAGGCTGGGAGGCTTACTACTCCCTGGATGGCAGTGACCCGGGAGTCGTTGGCGGCTCGACGTCCGAGAGGCTTCTCTTCAGTGGCACGGGATCCGCGCAGACGCTGGTGCCCACCGACGCGCGGTTGATCTCCGCCTGCACGGGAAATGTGCTGGCGGACGCGACTCGCTGTTTCATCAATCCAGACTACACCCCCGGAACCTTGGGGGAGACCTGGAAAACGGGCTCGCTTGGTGTCGGTTACGACCGGGAACCGACGTATGTGCCCTACATCAGCACGGAGGTGCGCACCGAGATGGATGGCGTGACGCCCTCGGTCTATGTGCGCGTCCCCTTCGACGTGACCGCCGAGACGCTTGCTTCGTTGCAGGAGCTGAAGCTGCGCGTGCGTTACGACGACGGATTCGTGGCCTACCTTTGGTCCGCGGATCGGAAGTTGCCGGTGGAGGTAGCACGCCGCAACGCCGCTGGCAACGCGACGACCGTTCCGATCTCGCCGCTGGCCCACAACGCATTGGCCTCCGGCAATCGGAACGACGCGGATGCGGTGATCTACGAAACGATCGACCTCACGGAGTTCCTGCCCTACTTGCGCGCCGGGAAGAACTCCCTGGTGCTGCAGGGGTTGAACGGCACAGTGAACAGCAGCGACTTCCTGCTGCAGCCGGAACTGGCCGGGACCGTGCGCGTCGGCGGCTCCGTTTCAGGCTCGCAGAAGTATTCAACGCCGATTGCCATCGAACGCAACAGCCGATTGCTGGCACGCATGAAGCGGACCGGCACGACCTCCTGGTCGGGCCTGAGCGAAGCGATCTTCCTGACGACGATTCCCTCCCTGGTGGTTTCCGAGATCAACTACCATCCAGCGACTCCCAGGGCCGCGGAACTGGCGGCGATGCCGGCAGTGCAGGAGTCGGACTTTGAGTTCGTGGAGCTCTACAATCCGGGGGCGTCGGCGGCCGATCTGGTCGGCACACGGCTCTCGGGAGCCGTCGACTTCACGTTTCCCGCCGTGAGTCTCGCGGCTGGGGAGTATGCGGTGGTGGTGTCGAACCTGGAAGCGTTCCGATTGCGGTATGGCGTTGCGCCGCGTGTGCTGGGAGTCTTCGGGGATGGCAGGCTGGACAATGCCGGGGAGACGCTGCGCGTGCTGGATGCCCTGGAGGCGGAGATCGGCGCCGTCGCCTACGCCGATTCGTCGCTCTGGCCGCAGCGCGCCGATGGAGTGGGAGCGACGCTGGAGCTGCTGGATGTTGCCACGCCTCCGTCGCAGTGGAGCACCCCCGCGCGCTGGACGGGCAGCGCGCGGATGCTGGGAACGCCCGGCGCGGCGCTGGAACGCGCTCCCGCCATCCTCATCAACGAGGTGTTGAGCAACCCGGATCCGGGATCGGGCCTCGTGGATTCGATTGAGCTTTTCAACGCGGGGACCGCAGTGGTCGACCTGGGTGGCTGGCAGCTGAGCGACTCGTCGCAGGATCTGGGGAAGTACCGCATCCCCCGCGGCATCCAGCTCGGTCCCGGCCAGTACCTGGTGATCAGTGAAACGCAGTTCAATCCGACTCCCGATCTTCCCGCACCGACGCATTTCGCGCTGAGTGGCACGCAGGGGGACGATGTCTGGTTGACGATCCCCGGGCAGGATGGATCGGTCGCCTTCTTTGTCGATGATGTGGACTTCGGCCCGATGCCGAGGGGGGAGTCGATCGGCCGCGTCCGCGACGGCGGGCCGTGGCTCACGCCGCTGCAGCAGGTTTCGCTGGGGCGAGTGAATGGGGCGCCGCGCGTGGGGCCGATTGTGATCAGCGAACTGATGTACCAGCCCGCTGCGCCCAGCGCCAACACGCTGTTGTGGGATCCCACCATCACGGTGGACGACCTCGAGTATATCGAGATCGCGAATCCGACGGCCCAGGAAGTGAACCTGAATCGCTGGCGACTGCGGGGCGGTGTCGACTTTGATTTTCGCACCGACGTTCGACTTCCCGCCGGCGCGACCCTGCTGGTGGTGCCCTTCGATCCCCAGGATGCCGCGAACCGCAATCGCGTGGCGGCGGTGCGCGTCGAGTACTCGCTCGACGCCTCCATTCCGATGGTCGGCCCGTACCAGGGGCGTCTGGCCAATGAGGGAGATCGCGTCGAGTTGCAGCGACCACAGGAGTCGGAGGTAGTCGACCCGTTGATCCTGCCTCGATACCTCGAGGACGAGGTGATCTACGACAACCGGTCGCCGTGGCCGTCGGGACCTGGCGGTACGGACTGGTCCTTGCAACGCCTGGATGCGTCGGCGCTGGGGAACGCCTGGTCCTCCTGGCGTGCGACGTCGCCGGGGCCTGGCGCGTTTGCATCGCAGGTCCTGCTCGCCGGAGATTTCAACGGCGATCGCACGCTGGACGCGCAGGACCTGGACCTCTTCGCGGGGGCTTACCGAGCTTCGTCGAATGATCCGCGCTACGATCTCAACGGCGACGGTCGTCTGGACGATCGCGACCGGGACGATCTGGTGCGGAAGCAGATGGGAACGAACTACGGCGACTCCAATCTGGACCGCGTGTTCGACTCGGCCGATCTGATTCAGGTGTTCCAGCCGGGGCAGTACGAAGATCGCCAGTCCTTGAACTCGGTGTGGCAGACTGGCGACTGGAACATGGACGGCGATTTCGACTCAGGCGACATGGTGCTCGCGTTCCAGGCGGGCGCGTATCTGGCGGCGGCTCAACCGGCGGCCATGGGTGCAGCGGAAGGGCCTTCCTACGACTGGACGGCCGGGGCGGTGGCCGTTCACGAGGATGCGTCCGACGAGGGCCGCGAGGATGATTCCGCAGGGGAAGTGGTCGCCTGGGGCACGCTCCAGCAACGGGTGTCCGAGACCCTCAAGGTCGGCGATCCTTGGGTGGCAGGTGTGGAGTCGCTGTTTGCCGAGGACGGGGAAGGGCTGGGGTCGGGAGCTGTGGTTGGGAAAGACGCATCCGGCGTCGAGATGGAGGCGGATACGGCCGGGGGTTGGGAGTAGTGAGGCGGACGTACCTCCCGAGCGACTCGCTTCCGGGCTTCTCGACTTTTTGGGTTCAGCGGGCCGTCCAGCCTCCGTCGACAACGAGCATGCTGCCGGTCATGTAGCTGGCGGCGTTGCTTGCCAGGAAGATCGCAGCGCCCTGGATCTCCTCCATGCGTCCCCAGCGGGCGAGCGCGACGGCGCCGACGATCGACTGCTTGGCTTCCTGCGTTTCGGCGATCGGTTCGTTCATGGGAGTGAGAAAGGGACCGGGGCAGATGGCGTTGCAGAGAATGTTGTGGGGGGCGAGTTCCAGGGCAAGCGCGCGGGTCATCTGCACAACGGCGCCCTTGCTGGCCGTGTAGGGCGTGCGATTCTGCAGGCCCACGAGACCCAGGGTGCTGGCCAGATTGATGATGCGGCCGCCGCCCGCTTGCTTCATCCAGGGAACGACCGCACGCGCGCAGAGCCAGACGCCTTCGACGTTGATATTCTGGACCTTGCGAAAGTCGTCGAAGCTCAGTTCGTCGATCGGGCCGCGGATGTTGATGCCGGCGTTGTTCACCAGGATGTCGATCCGCTGGAACTTCTCCAGCGTTCGCTCAACCATCCGCTGGACTTCCGGCTCCTGGCCCACATCGGCTCGCAGCCCGAGGGCGGGGGGCCCGTAGTCCGCGCTGATCTGGTCCGCCGTGGCCCGCGCCTCGTCTTCATGCCGACTGGTAACGACCACGCGCGCGCCGGCCGACGCCAGCCCCTCGGCGATGGCACGGCCCAAGCCCTTGGAGGCGCCGGTCACGATGGCGACGCGGTCGGTGAGGTCGAACTGTCGGATGCCAGGCAGCATGGATGGAGTCTCCGAGAGGGGATCGGGGCGCGAGGAAACCAGCGCGCGTGCTAGGCCTTCTTGCGGCTGACGCGTTGGCGAAGCTGCTGCATGGCGGCGGACATGGCCTTCATGCGTTCACCGAACTCGGCGACCGATTTTTCGCCGGGACCTTTGACGTAGTCCATCACGATGCATTCGGCAGCGATGAATTCGCTAGAGATATCGGCGACCTCGGCCGCGATCTCGTGCGGAATCTGGGTGACTCCGTTGGCATCGCCGTGCAGCAGTTCCCCCATGGTGACCGTCAGTCCGCCCACGCGCACGGGCACGCCGACGTGCAGGATGTGGCAATCGGCGTGCGAGCAGATGGTGGAGCCGGTGAAGACGGGGAACGTCAGGGCCCGCACCTGTTCCAGGTCGCGGCCTCCTCCGCTGGTGACGAGGCCGCGGGCACCGAAAGCTTTGTACGTCGAGCACATGACTTCGCCAAAGGTCGCGCCGACGGCGGGGTCATCCAGGTCCTGGAACACGACGACGGCGGGCCCCGGCAACTGGCCGAACGTCTCCAACTGACTCTGCAGGCTTCCGTAGACATTGCCGCCCTGCGGGGGAACGTCGGAGCGGAAGCTGGCGGTGCAGGCGTATCCCACCATGGGTGCGAATTCGGGGAAGGCGGAGCGGATCCGGTGGTCCATGAACCCACGGTTCCGCGGCCGGACTTCGAAGAGTTCAATGACGTTGCAGATCGTCGGCGTGTCGTAGAGTGCGAGTTTTTCCAGCATGGCGTGGATGGCAGCGGACATGGAGACTCCGATCAAGGCATGTGTTGTGGGGCCGTTGGTGGGGAGGAAATCACGAAAGAGCCGGCGGCTTCAGGATCCCGAGTTCTCGGGTATCGGCCGGGCGAACTCCAGCGAGTACGCGCCCGTGGCCTCGTGGCCGGCGGGCAGCAGGCCCAGTTCGATCAGCTGGTCGTTCAGCTTCTTCCACCGAGCCGGATCCATCATGCCCAGCTGGCTGGGCGGCATGTCCGGCGGCAGGCAGAGCGGCTTCAAGGCCTCGAAGCCGAAGTCGAGGGCTGCGATCTCCTGCTGGGGGTTGACGCCGCGGATGCGTTCGTGAACTCGGTGGGGATCGGCCAGGTAGTCACGCCATCCCTTCTGGACGGCCTGCACGACGGCGGCCACCTGCTGCGGAGCTTCGCGGAGGTTGTCCTCGTGCGTGATCAGCACACTGGTATAGGTGTTGTATCCGAGGTCGGCAGCGAGCAGGACGCGAGGCGACGCGCCCTTTTGCCGCGCGGCGTAGGGCTCGCTGAAGGAGTAGGCCTGTTGCGCGAACCGCGGGTCGGCCAGGAAGGGAGCGATGCTGCCGGTGTAGGGGACAATCTGGACGTTGGTGAGCGGCAGGTGTTTCTGCAGGTAGACGGTGAACGGCTGTCCGGCGCCCATGGCGAGCGTGACGTCCCGGAGGTCCTGCCAGGTCTGGATGCCGGAGCCTTCGTGCAGCATGATGCAGCGCGGGCTGACCTGCAGTGATGCCATGATGGCCACCACGGGCGCGTTCTGGGCGCGGGCGAGCAGCACCTGGTCGGCGTTGGCGACGCCGAAGGCCGTGCGTTTCATCGCCACGTTCTGGATGACGGGAGCGGCGGGGCCGCCGGGCACGATGTCAACCTGCAGCCCGGCACGCTCGAAGTGGCCGAAGAGGTCGGCGGCGTAGAAACCCGCATGCTGGTTGTCGGGATACCAGTTGAGGGCCAGTTGGAGGGAAGCGGCCGATGGCTGCGCCGTTCCGGGCGAACCGGTGGCAGTCGGAGTCTCACCGGTTCCACAGCCCAGCAGGGCCGCGATGAGCAAGCAGGCCCAGCCACCGGCGATCCAAGTGAGCGACGTCGAGCGAACGGTTCTCATGCGGTACTCCATCGCCGCAGGATGGCGTCGGAAAGAAGACTGACGGCGGCAAACAGGGCCACGCCCAGGCCGGTGGACAGCACCACCGCCGCAAACAGCGTGTCGGTGCTGTAGGTCTCGGCGGAACTTCGAATCAGGTAACCCAGCCCGAAGGACTTGCTACCATACCCGACGAAAAATTCACCAACAATGGCGCCGATGACGGCGAGGCCACTGGAGGTCTTGATGCCGGTGATGAGTTGCGGCACGGCATGGGGGAGTTGGAGTTTCCAGAGCCGCTGCCAGCGATTGGCACCGTAGAGCGCGAACAGTTCCCGCAAGGGTTTGGGAACCGAAGTCATGCCGGCGGTGACGTTGGCGATGATCGGAAACAGGCTCAGGACGAGCGCCACGGCGATGACGCCGCGCAGACCGTATCCGAGCCACATCACGAGCAGCGGCGCGATGGCGACGATGGGGACGGTCTGGAGAAAGATGGCGTAGGGGTAGAGCGCGAAGCGGAGCACACTGGACTGGGCGAAGAGGATGCCGATGGCGGTTCCCAGCACTGCGCTGATCGTCAGGCCCGCGAGCGCGGCGGATCCCGTCTGCAGGCAGGCCGACAGCAGTTGCCCCCGGTCTTGCCACAGCACCTTGGCGACGGCGGAAGGCGTGGGAAGGAGGTAGTTGCCCGCCTGCAGGCTCCTCACCAGCAACGACCAGCCGACCAGGAACAACGCGGCGGCGACCAGCGGGGGCAGCAGGCGGGCCGTCCAGGAACGCGCCCACGGCGAATCGTCCTCGAAGGGCGTGACCGGACCAGGCGACGGAATACTCATGCGGCGGCCTCACGCAAGCGTTGAGCGACATCCCCTGCCTGACTCGCGAAAGAAGCCGTACCGCGCCAGGAGGCATCACGGCTTTCGGGGGACTGGACGCGGACGTCGGAGACGATGCGTCCAGGGCGAGCCGCCATCACGAGGATGCGCTGGCTCAGGTAGACCGCTTCGGAAACGTTGTGGGTGACGAACAGGGCCGTCCATCGCTGTTCCTGCCAGAGCCGCAGCAGTTCGTCGTTCAGCTGCTGACGGCTGATGTCATCGAGGGCCGCGAAGGGTTCGTCGAGCATCAGGACGTCGGGACGCGTCACCAGTGCTCGGGCCAGGGATACTCGCATCCGCATGCCACCGGAGAGCATGGCGGGGAACTTGAACGCGTCGGATGCCGGGAGGCCAATCAGCTGCAGGGCTTCCATGGCGGCCTCGCGACGCTCGCGAGTGCCACTTCCCGATAGTTCCAGGGGCAGTCCGATGTTCTCCCAGACGTTTCGCCACGGCAGCAGCGTTGGATCCTGGAATACAAAGGCCACGCGGGGCGCTCGCCCGGAAGAGGTCGCACGCTGGATCGTACCCCCGTGGACAGCCTGGAGTCCCGCGAAGCAACGCAGCAGCGTGGACTTGCCGCATCCGCTGGGACCGATCACGGCCAGGAACTCTCCGGCAGGACAGTCCAGCGACAGGCTGTCCAGCGTGGGAACTCCACCTCCGAAGTCCACCAGCACCCGGTCCGCCGACATGTGACAACCGTGGGTCATGGAGGAACCGTTTGGGTCAGGAGGAATGCCCCGTCCGGGAAGGTGCGGGGCGGGCTGGACGGCTCAGGAGGCGGCGGACTGCAGCGCCATCGCGGGCTCTTCGGACCGAGTTACCACAAATCCCATCTCCTGGATCATGCGGTAGTCGTGTTCCGGCGCCTGACCCTTGGTCGTGAGGTAGTCGCCGACGAAGAGGGAGTTCGCGACGTAGAGTCCCAGGCACTGCAGGCTGCCCAGGTGCATCTCGCGGCCACCGGCAATGCGCAGCTCCTTGTCGGGGTTCACGAAGCGGAACATGGCGAGCGCCCGGACGCAGTCGCGAGGCGTCAGTTGATTGAGGCCCGCCAGCGGAGTTCCATCAATTGGATTGAGGAAGTTCAGGGGAATCGACTCCACGGCGAGTCGCCGCAGTTCGAAGGCCATCTCGACGATGTCCTCCTTCCGCTCGCCCATGCCGAGAATGCCGCCGCTGCAGAGTTCGATGCCCGCCTCCCGCACAGCGTTCAGCGTGGCGATGCGGTCTTGGAAGGAGTGGGTCGAGCAGATCTGCTCGTAGTGGCTTTCGCTGGTGTTGAGGTTGTGGTTCACGCGGTCGACACCACACTCCTTGAGGCGCCGGGCCTGTTCGGGAGTCAGCAGCCCCAGGCAGGCGCAGATCTTGAGATCGAACTGCTTCTTGATTTCCGGCACGATCGTCGTGATGGCGTTCATCTCACGCTCGTTCGGGCCGCGCGCGGAAATGACGATGCAGTACGTCTTCGACTGACGCTCCGCCGCGATCCGGGCACCCTCCAGCAGCTTATCCCGGCTCAGCAGGTTGTAACGCGGAATCTCGGCCTCGGAGACCTTGGACTGCGAGCAGTACGAGCAGTCCTCCGGGCACAGGCCGCTCTTGGCGTTCATCAGGAAATAGAGCTGCACCGAGTTGGCGAAATACCGATGTCGCAGTCGGTAGGCGGCCGCCACAACCTCCAGCAGTTCCTCGTCTGGCGATTGCAGGATCTGCAGCGCCTGGGCCTGCGTGACAGGGGTTCCTTCCAGAACCTGATGGGCCAGTTGTTGCCAGGTGGAGCCAGAGGTGGATGCGTGTGAAATCATGGCGGGAGTCACGTTCCTGGGAATGCCGGGAGTTTCAGGCCTGAGAACAGCAGGGGGCACGGCCCGTAGTCGGGATGAAGGTACCAGCAGAAGCCCCCGAATGGCAAGCGGTCACCAGCCCCGGGCTCGAGCGTCGTCCGCGCGGCGACTCTTGGCAAGCTCCCGGCCATGGTCCAGAATGAGGGGCCAGGACAGGCGTGCTGGACCGGTCGATGCTGGTTCGTTTCCAACGGTCTGCCCGGCAGTTGTGGGACCCACGAGGGTTGGCTGGGTTGGTCGTTGTTCTTTGGGCGAGGGTTGCCGTGGTCGTGAATCACCATCTGGTTCGAGTGGGGCTTCTGGGCCGCGTGGGGCGTTTCACGTCTCCTTCAGGCCAGGCGTTCCCGCGCGGCCGTCGGGTGGTCTGCCGCACCGTGCGCGGCTTGGAGGTGGGCACGATCCTCGGCGAATCGGCGAAGTCCGACGCTGCCCTCGGTATGAAGGAGCAGGACCAACGGCCGACGCCGCGCGAATCGGACTTGGATGGAGCCGTGCTTCGGCTCGTTTCACCCGAAGACGACCTGCTGCTGGCACGGTTGGAACGCAACCAGCACGAGGCGTTCTCCGCGTGTTCACGACTGCTTGAAGAGCGGCGGATTCCCGCCATGCTCGTGGATGTGGAGCACCTGTTCGATGGAACGGCACTCTACTTCTATTTTCTCGGCGAAGTGGGACCGGAGGTCGATGCGCTGACCACGGAGCTGGCCCAGGCCTACGAAGCCAAGGCCGAACTGCAGCGGTTTGCGGACGTCTTGCAGCAGGGCTGCGGGCCCGGTTGCGGGACGGAGGAAGCGAGCGGCTGCGGCAGCAGCGGCGGTTGCAGCACCTGCTCCATCGCCGCCGCCTGCAAGAAGCCGGGCCACTGACCCTGGAAACCACCGAATCCACTCGTCGCCGTTGGCCACGCGAACTCCCCTTGCGTTCACGTCGCAAGCATTGCTGGCAGCGAAGCCCAGTGGAAGCAACGCGGCGTTCGCGGGCCAAGTCCGTCCGCTTCTTTTCCTTCAGCAACTCGTCCTAGCGAACGCCGAGGCTGGCGAGGAACTGGCTCATCTCCCCAGCAGCGTGCGCATCGCCGACCGCGCGCGCCGCCTCGATGCCATCCCGCAGCATTCCCCGCGCCTCCTCGAACCTTTCGAGGTCGGCAAGTTGCTGGGCGGCCATGAAGAAGGCCGGAACGTAGGGCGGGATTTCGGCGGCCAGTTCCCGCAGGCGACGAAGGCTCTCTTCCGACTCGTTGTCGCGGGCGAGTTCCATGGCAAGGCTGTAACGCAGGAAGGTGTCCTGCGGATCCTCGGCGAGCATGGCTTCTATTTTCTCGCGGCGCGTCGACATGGGGGCCTCGGAATCGCTAGGGGGTACCAAGTGAAGAACGACACTTTACTCGACGATTATGCTCGCCCAGGTCGGCCGATTATAGCGCCGATGCTGCCTGACGGGCAGAGCGAGTGAGGCGTGTGGGAAAGAGGTGATCCAGCGGATTGGACGCGGGGATTGCCACCGGGCGAACTGATTGGGGGACGAGACGAGCAACCGCCCGTCGCCTTCCGCGTCGCCCGGTCGCTCCGGCTCTTATCGCACACGCGGCTCGATGGCACTGCTTGCAGTGGCAACGCTTCGTGGTCTCAAAACCGGTTCAATCGGAAAAGTTTCTTTATTCCGCCAAACCCGTCGAACCGATACAACCCTCGCGATGGCTCTATCCTCGAAATGACGGGAAGATTGCGATGTCAACAAAGCTGCTGATACGAGGTGTTCTCCTCGCGGGCTTGGTGATGGTTGGAGCGGCTTGGGCCGGTGAAGAAGCGGGGCAGTCAGCTCCTTCGCGAGGCCCCGCTCGATACCCGGGTGGGGTTTCGATGCAACCCCGGGCGGTGTTGCCGGCTGGCTGGTTCCAGCAGGGCAATCCGCCCGCTTCGCTGACCGGTTCCCGCGTTTCGGGAGTGCGCCCGGTCGCTCACTACGATACCTTGGGCGCGGAGGGGCGACGGCAGGACCCGCAGGGAATGCCCGGGGCCGCTCGTCGCCTACGTCAGCTCCGCCAGCCGGGGCCGAATCCCCAGGGAGCAACGATGACGGCTCCCCAGGCACAGCCCGGATTGAATCCGGCGGGAGCTCCGGCCCTGGGCAACTCGTCCCGTCGCCGCGTCGATGTGGCGAGCCGGCCTGAGTTTGCATCTCCTGTGGCCGGAACGGGTGCGGCCGCCGCGGCAGCGCTGAGCCTGCCGACGCAGCCGGCTGGTTCGGATCCCGCCGCCATTTCCGCTCCCGCCACGCCGATGATGGTGCCAGGAGCGGGACCTTCGGTCATGCTGGAACCGACGCCCGCCACCGTGCCGAACCAGGAAGCATCCGAGCCGTTGGCTTCCGGCGCGACTGCCGCTGGCGGTCAGCCTTCGCCTGCGGAGACGAACGCAATCGAGGCGGCGGGACCGACCTCGACGCCCTTGTCGGTGGGAACCGATCTGGAAACCGTTACGGCACCCGCAGCGGCCGATGCTTCGGCCGTGCAGGATCCGCAGCCGACTCCGGCCGTGGCGCCGTCGGCCGAAACGAACGCTGCGGGAAGCAGCCCTGCCGAGTCGGCCATTCTTGAGTCGGCGGAAGCCAAGGCCGCGACGGAGACTACCACGGCCAACGCCACGGACGCTGCATCTCCGGAAGCCACGACCACCGCCGAACCGATCAAAGCGGTGTTGGATTCGTCCACCCCTGGTGCCGGCGTGAACGAGGCCGACGCGACCGGACCGGCTGCCGAGGATGGGATCCTGCTGAACGAAGAGGCTCCCGTGCTGTCCGTGAAGACGCGCGGCCCGAAGACGATGGTGGTCGGCAAAGTGGCGACCTATGTGATCAACCTGTCGAACCACAGCGAGGGATCGGCTAAAGAGGTGGTGGTGCGGATGAACATTCCCGCCTGGGTCGAAGTGGCCCAGCAAGAAGCCACCCTGGGGAACGCTCGGTTGCAACCCGACGATTCCGGCCACTCGGTCCTCTCCTGGACCGTGGGAAGTTTGAGCGGCCGAGCGGACGAGAAGCTGACGCTGGGGTTGATTCCGCGGAGTAGTCGAGCGTTGGACCTGGGCGTGACCTGGACCTTCGCTCCGGCGAGCACGACGACGCAGATCCAGGTGCAGGAGCCCAAGCTGCAGATGTCGGTCTCGGGTCCGCAGGACCTTCTGTTTGGAGAGACGAAGGTCTACACGGTGACGATTTCGAATCCCGGTACGGGAGATGCGGAGAACGTGGTGCTGAATCTGCTTCCGCTGGTTGCAGGTGAGCGGACCGCGGGGGTCCGGCAGTTGGGAACCCTGTCGGCCGGCAGCAGCCGGACGGTGGAGGTGGAACTGACGGCTCGGCAGACCGGCCGGATCCATGTTCGAGCGGAAGCCACGGCGGACGCGGGGCTCACGGCCCGGGGTGATCAGGAGGTGCAGGTCCGACGTGCGGCCCTGGAAGTCGTGGCCGAGGGAGCTCCCAAGAAGTTCGCCGGCACTCGGTCTCGCTATGCGATCCGAGTCACCAACTCGGGCGATGCCCTGGCCTCCAACGTGGTCGTGGCCGCCACGCTCCCCGCGGGAGCCCAGACGGTCGCCAGCAGTGACGGCGGCATGCTGAATCCGCAGACTGGACAGGTGCAGTGGTCCTTGGGCGACGTGCGTCCGGGGGCTTCCCGGGTGCTGGAGGTGGAGTGCACGCTGGTGTCGCCGGGCGACAATCGCTTGGAAGTGAAGACGGTTGCCGAAGGCGACCTGAACGCCGTCGCCTCGGTGAGCACCCAGGTGGAGGCGCTGGCCGACCTGAAGCTGACGGTCAACGATCCCCAGGGCGCGGTGGCCGTCGGGGATGACGTGACCTACGAAGTGCGGATCGTGAATCGCGGTACGAAAGCCGCCGAGGATATCCAGATCTACGGATACTTCTCGGAGGGGATCGAGCCGACGTCGGTGCAAGGTTGGAAGGGAAGCTTGTCGGAGGGCGAGGTCGTGCTGCAGTCGATTCCGCGACTGGGACCTGGCCAGGAGATGCTGGTCCGCATCCAGGCTCAAGCTCGACGAGCGGGGGACCATGTGTTCCGCGCCGAGGTCGAGAGCAAGGAACCGCAGACGAAGCTGGCAGTGGAGGAGTGGACTCGGTTCTACACGGGCGACGACGCTTCGATGGAAGCGGAGGAAACTCGCACGGCCGGGGACGCCGATAACCCGCCTCGCCGCTAATGCGGAATCGTGCCGCCAACCGCTGCCGCGAAACGCCAACGCCGACCGCGGGCAACGGTGGGGATACCGGGATCAGACGAGCGATCACTGGGTGAAGATCGCTCGCCTGATGCAGGGATCGGCGGTTCAGGGATCGAGGCCATCGAAGGGAGCAGCCGGACCGGCGCTCCCTTCAATTGCTTCCAGGACCAGCGGTTCTTCCGCTCGAGGGTCCTGGATGCGAATGGCCAAATGACCGGACAGGAGTCGGTCGATCGTCTGGCCGACCACTTCGGCTCGCCAGCCGCGAGCGAGGATGGGCACCTCTTCCTCCGCCGGCATTTCGCCTTTCAGGCGAAACTCCACCAGGTCGCGGACATCCTGCACGGTACCGGCAAGTCCGGGGGCGATCCGCTGGGAACGGCAGATACTGCTGAGGGCCGTGGAGATGAACTGGCCGACGAGGCTGGCGTGGGTCACCGGCTGACTCGCCGGACGCTGGGGCCACTCCTCGCGGGGAAGTTCACTGGCCACGCGAATGCACTCCGCGACGGTCGGGAAGTGTTTCTTGCTCAGCACACGGTCGATGCCTCGAATGGCGGCCACCTGCTTCTCGTCGGCTTTGCCGCGCTTGGCCAACTCCACGATCAGGTCGTCGCGCAGGACTCGGCGAGGCGGCCGGTTTTGCTTCGCCGCTTCAGCCTCGCGCCAGCGCCACAGTTCCCGCACGATGGCCATGGCCTTGTCGGAAAGGCCGGAAGTGCCGGAGACGCGACGCCAGTTCTCCCGGCCTTCGAAATCCTCGATGTCGGCCTGCCAGCGTTCCATTTCCTGGTCCAGCCAGCTGACCCGTTCAAGGCGTCCAAGGCTGCGCATGAGTCGCTGGTACAGCGGTTCCAGGTAGGTTACATCGAGCAGGGCATACTCCAGTTGCCGCGCGGTGAGGGGCCGGTGTCGCCAGTCGGTGCGGGTCTCGCCCTTGGCCAGATGCTGGTTGAGCATCCGCGAAATGAGTTTGGCGTAGGAGGAGGGATACTCCAGGCCGATCAGCCCCGCGGCCACCTGCGTGTCGAACAGGCGGCGGGGACGCTTCCCGGTGGCGGCCAGGCAAAACCGAAACTCCTCGCGCCCCGCATGGACCAGCGACAGATGGTCGCCATCGCAGAGCAGGTTCCAAAACGGCGTGAGGTCCGGAACCTCCCGCGGGTCGATCACGCCCAGGGCTTCGCCCGCGGCTACCTGGACCAAGCACAGGTCGGGCCGATAGGTGTCTTCGGAAACGAACTCGGTGTCCCAGGCGATGATGGGAGACTGCCGCAACCGCTCGCAGAATTCGTGCAGTTGCTCGGAGGTCCGGATGTATTCGTACTGCACGACGGGGCCTGCGAGGGGCGGAAGTAGTGGAAACCAAAGGCAAGGCTTCGGCCCCCAGTGTAACGAACGCGGGTCCACTTCGACCAGTCGCCTCGTTGCGCGACCCACCGCGTCGGGCCATCGGCCGTGCGAAGGTCGCGGCCGTCCAAGACGCGGGTATGGCCAGCAGGCGGATCGCTGCCAAGCCCCGGCCTCATCGATGCCAAGGGCGGCCTTTGCAATTTCGACCCCATGAAGTACCATTCATGGCCTCACTGGGGGCCGGCTTGGCCGGTCCCGCACGCTGTCGGCGGTTGTCAGGATGACTCCGCGGAACGGCGGTGAGAGGAGGGTAGGCGAATGGCTAGCGGCTTCATTGGAAATGAAGTGCCGGGCAACCGGTTGCGGGTTCGAGTCCCGTGCCCTCCGCTCTCAGGTCGCGTGGTTCCCGCAGGGTGGCTCACGATTCCATCCCCGGCCAGCGGCCCCACGGGCCCCGGCTAGCGGCCCCACGGGGTAATAAGATTTGCAGCGGACGCCTGCGGCCCGTTCTTCCCGCCGTCTCTGGCCCGCTGCCAGGCCCTTTCCATGGCGGCCCTCGATCGGGAGGCGGATGGGAGCTCTCGACATGCGGAGCCAGCGGCCAGCAGGTCCGCGAGAGGCTCCAGGGGATGCCGCGTGCCAGAGGTGGCCCCAACGAGTTCGCTCTGAGGGCCAAGTACGCTCGGTACTTCGCGTTCCGCGAGGCGACGACACTGCCGGTCAGTCCGACAGGGGGCCCCACCAGCCAAGGAGGCGGACCTGCACTTGGGCTGGTTCTCTACCGAGCGAGACGGGTATCGAGAGCCAGAATCAGCAATGGCTCTCGATTGCATGGTGCGCGAACGCATTAACTCCGGTCGCGGGCACCGCGACGAACTCGAAACGCCATGGCGGCTGCGCCGAACAGGCTCCAAACGGCCGACGCTCCTGGTTCAGGAACCGAGGGCTGCGCTCCGATAAGGACCCATGCGAGGCCCGTGCCCCCGCTACCGAGTCCAGTCGCAAAACTCGAAGTACCGCCGTAGAAAAAGAGAGCGAAGATGGCCTGCGTGGGAGCATAGCCGGCTCCGGTAAGCTGGCCGAATGTCTGCCACCCCGTATCCGCTGAGGTGAACGGAATTGTACCACTCGTAGGGGCCCAAGTAGACACGCCGGATGAGTCGAATGAGAAGTTCCCCGAGCTGGTGGTGAAGGTCACCAATCCCGTTGTAGGAGCACTGGGGATTAAGGCGCTGGGAGTGACCCCGGTGAAACTGATGCCACCGAAGCTGAGCGTGGTCCCAGGGGTGAACCCGATGTTGCTGGTGGTGGCCGGAATCCCAGAAAGGCTGCTAAGGCTTTCGCTCAGGAGAGTGCTCACAGGAACTGTCAAGTCGCCTGTGTTGGTTCCGGAGTTGTACGAGAAGGTAAGTGTAT
>JBIIEC010000287.1:0-7979 GCA_044238045.1 Pirellulaceae bacterium
CACCCTCCGCCATGGGCTTCAGGTCGTTCTGAGCCATCCATTCCGCACGCTCGCTTCCCGGAGACGGCCGGTGCGCGTCCGGCCCCAAGAGTCGCGACGCCACCCCGAAACAGCCGATGGGGATGCCGAAGCTTACCAAGCGGCGGAAAAGTTCCAGCAGGTACTGCGACTGCGTCATCGCCGCCTCGCTCGCATCCACGACGAGGAACGTCGCCGTCAGGTCGATGAACACCAGTCGCAACAGGACGACGCTCAAGAGAATCTGCGCGAGCGACTGGACAAAGCCGCTACCCAACTGCTGTCCGATGCCCAGCAGCACAACGGCCTGCACCGCCCAGCTCGCGGTCACCACGGACGCATCAAGCACCAGCGGCATCGTCAGCGACAGGAACAGCGTGGCCGCTCCCAGGAATGACACCAGCAGTTCGCGATCCACCAGTCGCCGCCGGGCGAACTCCAGCGCGTGCAGTGTGTAGAACACGGCCAAACCCAACGAGACCAGCCCAGTAGCCCGCAGATCGTACCGCTGCTCGACCATCGAGAATGCGAAGCTCGCGAAGACCGCTCCATTCACCACGACCGCCAGCAGGTCCAGCAGGTTCGACGGCGTCCGACGCACCATCTTGTAGAGGAAGGTCATCGTCGAGTAGAGCAGGAAGTAGCTGACCAGGAACGGGAACACCTGCCAGAACATGTCCGCATCGTAGCCTCGCATCAGGCGCGCCAGCAGCAGGTACGTTGCCGCGAAGCTCAGGTAGTTCACCAGCGGCCAGTCATGCCAGTAGCAGATGGCCAGCACGCCGGTCCCCAGCAGCAGCAGATAACCCAACTCCGCGGGCATGTTCACCACGCCGCTCGCCAGCATCACGGGTGTCGCGTATCCGCCCAGGATACCGAGCACAGCCACCAAGATCGAATTGAAACGAACGGCAGTGAACCCCGCCAGCATGGTCACCAGCACCATGCCCGTGAAGGCAGGCCCCGCCGCAACCAGATGAAACAACTGATAGGCCGCATAGGCACTGAAGTAAAGTGACGCGAGCCCGCCGCCAATCACGCCCAAGCCCATCAAGTGGTAGCGTCCCGCCAGCAGCCTCGCGCCGCCAATCACCATGCTCAGCCCCGCGACGATGGTCATCGCCACGCGAGTTTCCGGACCAAGCCAGCCTCGATCAATCGAATACTTGAGAAAGAATCCGATCCCCGCCACGACGGCCATCATACCGAGGCGCATCAACCAGTGACTTGCAAACGCATACTCCTTCGATACGCCCGTCGGCACATGCTCCTCGCCCACGATGATCCAGTTCCAGATCCGCTGCAGCGTCTGGGTCGCCGCCAGCTCCAATCGACTGGGCGATGGCTCTTCTCCAACTGCCGCGCCGGAACTCAGCCCCTCGTCAACCGTGGGACAAAACCCCACCTCCGAGGCCGCAGTGATTTTCGCCTTTCGTCGCGGAGACTCCGTGAAGCGAGGCTTCAACTCCGACTCATGTTTGGAGGACGATCGCGGTTCATCGGGCTCACTTGACGGCGCATGGGCCATGGAATCGTCCTTTGCATCCGACTTCGTTTCCGCGAGGCGGTGAGATCCAGGAACATCAGGAGACTTCTTCGAGGAGTCCGCAGGCTGAGCCGTCGACTCGCGATTCGCTGCACTGTGAGCAGCTCGCTCCTCGCCGGTCGCCTGGGGCGCTTTGACTTGCGGAGAGGGTGGCGTTACCAGAGGCGACGAGGTCTTCGCGGACGGTGCCACAGGCTTGGCCGCCGCAGCGGTCCCCGCGTGCGGCCGCAGTGCGTCTCCGCCCATCTCCTCAAGCTTGGTGTCCCACTGCTTGAACCATTGTTGCTGAGCCTCCTCGATGCGATGCACGGTCCGCCATGTCGACAGGATGAAGCCGAGCCACACCGGGATGACGAGGAGCAACGAGAGTCCAGCAACTTCGAGGAATAATTCGAGCAGCTCGAAAAACATGGCCCCATCCTCCCGGTATACTGTGCGAATTAGCACACCCAAACGTTCCACGACGCTGTTTCAAGCTCCCGGGAACAGCGAGTCGCAGTTATCGTGCCATGAAGTAACGTGCCAAAGTGTTTTGTATCACCACGGAATACAAAAGGACAGCTGCCACCATCGTGTCACTTGCGATTCGCCGACCACGAGCGACCAGGATTCAGCGAGGCGGGCGCCAGGAGGGTTTCCCCGGAAAGCGATCGAATGCGCAGCCATCGGCTCGCCCGACGCCGCGTCAAGACTGGGACGATCCAGCCTCGAAGGGCGACCTGTCGGCGACGGCCACGGGGGAGCTTCTCCGTTATCTGCCCGTCCGCCTTACGGTTCGACCTCGAGCAGGGACGGCTCCCTCCAAGCTGATGCGTCTGATTCCCGGCGTCCTACCCCTCCGAACCTCATTCCACTCATCCCCACCAAGTCCCTTCGCTTCAGTTGAAGTCGCAAGGGGCTGGCGAGAAACGGTTCGATGCCCGAAGGCCACACGATTCACCGAGTCGCGCGGGATCACCGCCGACGGTTTCTGCATGAGTCGCTCGACGTTTCATCGCCACAAGGCCGTTTTGCCGCTGAGGCAGCCAAGCTAAATGGCGACCAGTTGGAGCAGATCGAAGCGTACGGGAAACATCTGGTCTACCACTGGTCCAGTGGCCGTTTGCTCCACATCCACCTGGGACTCTACGGAAAGTTCCGATTGCAAAAGTTGCCTCTGCCCGAACCGGTTGGAGCGGTGCGTCTACGGATCCTGGGCAGCTCGCACGGATTCGACCTGCGTGGGCCCAACTGCTGCGAACTGCTCACCCCCGACGCACTGGAGCGACTTCTCGCGCGACTCGGCCCCGACCCCTTGCGATCCGACGCCGAACCCGACCTTGCCTGGCGTCGCATCCTTCGCAGTCGCGCAGCGATCGGCTCGCTGCTGCTGGACCAGTCGGTGATCGCCGGCATCGGCAACGTCTACCGCGCGGAGGCTCTGTTCCAGCTTCGCATCCACCCTGACCGTCCCGGTCGCGACCTGACGCGTGGCGAATTCGATTTGCTCTGGGAGTTGATGGTGGAGTGGTTGAAGTTGGGCGTGCGTTACAATCGCATCATCACCGCCGACGCCCGCGACGCCGGCAAGACGCCCGGACGATTGACTCGTGGCGAGCGGCTGATGATCTACAAGAAGTCCGCCTGCCCGGCCTGCGACCGTCCCGTCTCCCACTGGGACTGCGGCAATCGCACCATCTACGCCTGTCGACGTTGCCAACAGTAGCGAAAACGAGACCTGCCCCATTTGATCCGCGCTCGTCTTTGGGCCACAATGGCGCCACGTTTTCGTCCCTCCGTTGTGACCTCGAGCAGGATCCGCCCCATGGTCATTCGCGAACCGCGTCGCTGCCTTCACTTCGTTCTTGCCTGCGTGCTTGGTTTTTCTGCCGCCGCGCGAACTCACGCCGAGAACTGGCCCAGTTGGCGCGGACCGTCAGGGAACGGCCTAAGCACGGAAACGGGGCTCGCATCCGAGTGGTCCCCCGAGAAGAACGTCGCCTGGAAATTGCCGCTCCCCGGGCCCGCCGGTGCGACGCCCGTGATCTGGGAGGATCACATCTTCCTCACCTCCGTGAACGAGGCAGGGGAACTGCTGCTGATCGCGGTCAACACCAAGGGTGAACTGCAGTGGCAGCAGGTCGTCGCGGGCGGCAATCAGGATGCGCGAGGCGACGAAGGTAATTCCGCTTCGCCCTCTCCCGTGACCGATGGCAAGCATGTCTGGACCTTCATGGGAAATGGAGTGCTCGCCTGCTACGGATTGGACGGAACCCTGGTCTGGAAGTCGAACCTGCAGGAGCGGTATGGCAAGTTCAACATCCAGTTCGGCATGAGTTCCACGCCGGTGCTGGACGACGGAGTGCTCTATCTGCAGCTGATCCATGGCGATGGCGATCCCAAGACGCGCGAAGCCTGCGTGGTGGCCCTGGACGGCGCGACGGGCAACCAGGTCTGGCGCGTGGATCGGCCCAGCGATGCGGAAGCCGAGAATGAGCACTCGTACGCTTCGCCCGTGATGTACCGTGACTCCAAAGTGTCACTGCTGCTTTCCCACGGCGCGGACGTGGTCGTCGCGCACGACCTGAAGGATGGCCACGAAGTCTGGCGATGCGGCGGCTTGAACCGCCGGGACGATCCGTCGCTGAAGTACGATCCCACGCTGCGTTTCGTTGCCTCGCCCATCACCGCTCCCGGCGTCATCGTCGCGCCCTCCGCCAAGCAACATCCGTTGCTGGCCTTCCGCGCTGACGGCCAAGGCGACATCACCGACCAAGCCAACCTGCACCTCTGGTCCTGGAAGAAAACGCCCGACGTACCGTCGCCGATTATCGTCGATGACCTCGTCTATCTCTGCATGGAGAACGGCATCGTCACGGCCCTGGAACTCCAGACCGGCAAGGAGGTCTACACGGAATCGACGCATCGGCAGCGTCATCGCGCTTCCCCCGTCTACGCCGATGGCAAACTGTATGTGACCGCCCGCGATGGTCGCATCACCGTGATGCAGGCCGGGCGCGAATTCAAAGTGCTCGCCACCAACGACCTGGGAGAAGACCAGTCGTCCTCGCCCGCCATCTCCAACGGCACGATCTACCTGCGCACCTTCCAGCATCTCTGGGCCATCCGCCTGCAGTAACGACGCCCGGGCCCGGGACATTCGCTCGCAGTCGACGACTGCCGCGCGGCGCGTGGAATCGCATCATCGCGTTTCGATTTCGAAACGCCAGCGTCCTGCTGCGAATTGAGTCGTTTCGCGTGGGTTCCGCACGGAGCCTTTTCTTTTCGATCGGCTCTCGGTCCATTTGTGGAATCACCTTGCGTCATCGTCTACACTGTGCGGCCGCCGGGTCGCCGATGGTGCGTCGACGTCCGCGGCGACACACGATGGGCTGACCAACCTTGGGGAGTTGCCACATGCGACGCGAGATTTCCCTGCTGCGCGGACTGATCCAACCCTTGACCCTGGGCCTGGCCCTGGGCGCCATGTGTGCGCCGAGCACGGCGCGTGCGGGAGTCTACGGATGGTGGCCGCTGGATGACGGCCAGGGTGACGTCGCTCGCGATCTGAGCAGTCGCAAGGTGAACGCGACGATCTTCGGCGCGACCGACGGAGGCCTTAACGCCGACGGCAGCGTCTGGGTGAACGACCCGCATCGCGGCACGGTGCTGGGACTGGCCGGAAACAGCGCCTGGGTTTCGGCCGGAACGCTGCCCGTCCTATCGCTCGATTCCAAGTTCAGCTGGTCGTTCTGGGCGCGGCAAGCGCCCGGACAGTCGTTGACTTCCGGCGACATTTTGCTCGGCAACCGCTACGGAGCGGACGGGGCGGACACGGACCCGCGCGAGTTCATCAAGTTCACGCCGGACCGTTTCGAGTTCCATGTGAACGCCACGGGCAACAACGACCTGCAATATGGCTCGACCGACATCCCCAGCACTGATATCTGGATGCACCACGCGGTGGTCAAGCAGGCGGCCACGCTGACCTATCTTCGCAATGGTGAAGTGATCAACACGGGCCGCGTGACTCGGGACATGCTGAGTGCCGACCCACTGCCCTTCGCGATGGGCGGCCAGAACGGGCAGGAGACTTGGCGCGGCTACTTGAGCGACGTGCAGCTCTATGAGAGTGCGCTCACGAGCGACGAAGTCCGGGCGACCATGAACGGCAACGTGCCGGCGAATCGTACGCCTTACGCGCGCTGGAAACTCAACGACGGCAAGTCGTCTCAGGCGGTCGCCAAGGATTCGGGGCCACGTTCCATGAACGCCGAGGTGATCGAATGGGAGACCGGCGGGCTGGCGGCCGACGGCAGCGCCTGGGTGAACGATCCGCAGCGCGGCACCGTCCTGGGACTGGCGGGCGAGACGGCCTGGGTATCGGCCGGCGAACTGCCCATGATGTCCAAGACCAACGACTTCACCTGGTCTTTCTGGGCTCGCCAGGATCCCGGCCAGGCAACGCCCGCGAACGACATCATCCTGGGCAATCGCTTCAACGCCGACGGCGTCGACACCTCGCCCCGTGAATTCATCAAGTTCACGCCCGACCGCTTTGAGTACCACATGAACGCCAACAGCGCCGTCGACATGCAGTATTCGAAGGCCAGCACGGATATCCCGAGCAACGACAAGTGGATGCAACATATCGTCGTCAAGGATGGACCGCTGCTCAGCTACTACCGCGACGGCGTCCTGGCCAACCAGCGACTGATCGCCGAGGGCATGTCGAGTACGGAGCCGCTGCCGTTCGGACTGGGCGGCCAGAATGGGCAGGAAACGTGGAAGGGCTATCTCAGCGACGTGCGTCTCTTTGACCACGCGTTGACCAGCACCGAGATCGGTGATCTGTCGGGCGCCGATCTGAAGGGCGACTACAATCGCAACGGATCGCTCGATGCGGCCGACCTCGACCTGCAAGCCGGGGCCATCGTTTCCGGAGCCAATCCGGCCACCTTCGACCTCAACTCGGACAGCCAGGTGAACCTGGCCGACCGACTGGTCTGGGTCAACACGCTGAAGAAGACCTGGATCGGCGACTCCGACTTGAACGGCGTCTTCAATACGTCGGACTTCGTCACGGTCTTCCAGGCGGGCAAGTTCGAAATCGCCTCCAATGCCACCTGGGGCGAAGGCGACTGGGACGGCAACCAGCGATTCAATTCGAGCGACTTCGTCGTGGCTTTCCAGGAGGGCGGCTACGAAGCCGGCCCGCGAGCGGCCACGCAGGCCGTCCCGGAACCGTCCTCCGCCCTGCTACTCAGCCTCGGCCTTCTACTGCTTGCGCGCCGCACCACGGTCAGTCACGCGCGCACGGCAGTTCGGTCCGTGGCATGACGAGCCCGTGCGGCACGGGCGTGGGTTTACGGAGTTTCGACGATCCCCTCGGTGGCTCTCCGCGCCTCCTCCGAGTTCTCCGTGGTGAAATCCCCCCGGCTTTTGGACGGACCGTCGTCTCGCGGCGGGGCTCTCTTTTTTACCACGGTGGTCACGGAAGTTTGCACAGAGGAACACGGACAGCGAGCATTCCTGCTCCATTGATCCGCGACAATCGGCATCTCCTGCGGCAACTTTTTGCCGCCTTCCGGTCGCGACGCGACTTCTTACCGAACTCGCGCTGAGTGTCTCGGCCGAAACACCCCCGCACAATCGCTATCAGTTGACAATTCGTCATTCGAGTTACGATGAGGCAAGTCCGAAAAGGTCTTTAATCCATGTCAATTGCACAGCGAGCACATCACCATGCGACGAGTTCAATGGGTTGCGGGCGCCGTGGCGTTTGCCGCCACGCTTCTGCAGATGCAGGGCACCGGAACAGCAGCCACGATCAACTTCGGCAGCGGCGCAAACCAGTTCGGAATGGCCTTCATCGCCATCGGTGAAGCGGGCAACCCGGCAGACACTGCGGGTACGCCCAGTCCAGCAGGGTCGGTCCCCTATCCGTACCAGATTGGCAAGTACGAAGTGAGCCGCGACCAGGTGGCGAAGGCCAATGCCGCGGGATCGCTCGGCATCTCGCTCGACAGCATGTCCGTCGTGACGGGCGGCGCTCGCACGAACATGCCGGCGACGGGCATCAGCTGGAATGAAGCGGCGCGCTTCGTGAACTGGCTCAACACCAGCCAGGGCCATCCGGCCGCCTACAAGTTCGCTGACCAACCCGGCGACGCCGGCTACAACGCGAACGCCAATGTCCTGCTGTGGGATCCGTCGGACGCGGGCTACAACGCGGCCAATCCCTTCCGCAACACCAACGCCTACTACTTCCTGCCGAACGCCGACGAATGGTACAAGGCAGCGTACTACAATCCGACGGGCGGCAACTACTTCCTGTACCCGACCGGCAGCAATACAGCTCCCACGCCCGTCACCAATGGGACGCTCAACAACACGGCCGTCTACTCGTTGTTGACCAAGAATGGTCCGGCCGACA
>JBIIEC010000288.1:0-7978 GCA_044238045.1 Pirellulaceae bacterium
GAGGCTCGTCCGGAACCAGCAATTCGAGGAGGCGGTTGACGTCGCGCGGCAGCAGGTGGCGAACGGGGCGGGCATCCTCGACATCAACATGGACGACGCCCTGCTGGACGGCGAAGCGGCCATGGCGCGCTACCTGAACTTGATCGCGGGCGAGTCCGACATTGCGGCAGCCCCGGTGATGATCGACAGTTCGAAGTGGTCGATCATCGAAGCCGGCCTGAAGTGCGTCCAGGGAAAACCGGTCGTCAATTCCATCAGCTTGAAGGACGGCGAGGAGGACTTCCTTGCCAAGGCCAGGCTCATCCGACGCTATGGAGCGGCCGTCGTGGTGATGGCCTTCGACGAACAGGGGCAGGCGGTGGAAACGGCCGATAAGGTCCGAGTCTGCCAGCGCGCCTACCAACTGCTCACCGAACAGGTCGGTTTTCTTCGACCCGAACATCCTTACCGTCGCGACAGGCATCGCCGAGCACGACAACTACGCCCTCAACTTCATCGAAGCCACGCGGCGCATCAAGGAGACCTGCCCGAACGCGAGGATTTCCGGCGGCGTCAGCAATATCTCCTTCTCCTTCCGCGGCAATGACGTCGTTCGAGAAGCCATGCATTCGGCGTTCCTGTACCACGCGGTGAAGGCTGGCATGGACATGGGAATCGTGAACGCGGGCCAGTTGGACGTTTACGAACAGATCCCGCCGTCGCTGTTGGAAGCCGTGGAAGACGTACTTCTCAATCGCCGTCCTGATGCGACGGACCGGCTGCTGTCCATGGCGGAGACGGTCAAGGGACAGCGGGGTGCGACTTCCCAGGAAGACCTCAGCTGGCGGGACGCGCCGGTCCAAAAACGGCTTCAGCACGCACTGATCAAGGGCATCGATCGCTATATCGACCAGGATGTCGAGGAAGCGAGGCCGCACTACACACGCTGCCTGCAGATCATCGAGGGGCCGCTCATGGAAGGCATGTCCATCGTCGGCGACCTGTTCGGCCAGGGCAAGATGTTCCTTCCCCAGGTCGTCAAATCGGCGCGCGTCATGAAGAAGGCCGTCGCTTACCTGCTTCCCTTCATGGAGGAGGAGAAGAAGGCCGATGAGTCAGCGCAACAGTCGAAGCGAGCCAAGGTGCTGCTTGCCACCGTCAAAGGAGACGTCCACGACATCGGCAAGAACATCGTGGGCGTCGTGCTCGCCTGCAACAACTTCGAGGTGATCGACCTCGGAGTCATGGTACCTGCGGAAAAGATCCTCGAGGAAGCCACGAAACACGCCGTGGATGTCATCGGCCTCTCGGGCCTGATCACGCCCAGCCTCGACCAGATGGTGCACGTGGCCAGCGAACTGGAGCGGTGCGGCTTCTCCGTTCCGCTGCTGATTGGAGGCGCGACGACGAGCGCGAAGCATACGGCTGTGAAGATCGCGCCGGCCTACCGAAGCCCAATCGTCCACGTATCCGACGCATCGCGGTGCGTGGGTGTCGTCGATCGATTGTTGAGCCCTCACCTGCGGCAGGAGATGGTTCGGGAAAACCAGCGGCTCCAAGAGCAGATGGTGTCGTCCTTCCGCCAGCGACAGGCGAAGCTGGTTCCCTATGGCGAGGCCTGCGCGAAGAAGTTCCAGATCGACTGGAGCAGCTGTCAGAAGAGGACGCCAGCATTCCTGGGCTCCAAGACGATTCGCGAACTCGACCTGGCGACCCTGCGTGACTACATCGACTGGTCTCCATTCTTCATGGCCTGGGAACTGAAGGGCAAGTATCCGGCCATTTTCAAAGACGCCGTCGTCGGGGCCGAAGCGTCCCGCCTTTTCGCGGACGCCCAGGCGCAACTGGAAGAGATCATCTCCAAGCGACTGATCCGCGCCAGGGCCATCTACGGATTCTGGCCCGCTGCCTCCGAAGGCGACGACGTGCAACTCTATGCGGATGAGGAACGACAGTCGCCCGTGGCGCGATTCCATTTCCTGCGACAGCAGTGGGTTCGTCCCGGCCAGGATGATTTTCGCTCCTTGGCCGACTACATCGCGCCGGCCGACAGTGGATTCAGCGACTACCTGGGGGCGTTCGTGATCACAGCGGGAATCGGAGCCGATGAGCTGGCCCATCAATTCCAGGCCAAACACGATGACTACAACGCCATCCTGGTGAAGGCCTTGGCGGACCGATTCGCCGAAGCGGGCGCGGAGTGGCTGCACGAGCAGGCGCGCAAGGACTGGGGGTACGGGCAAGCGGAGGCTCTCTCCAAAGAGGATCTCGTCGAGGAACGATACGAGGGCATCCGACCGGCTCCCGGGTACCCAGCTTGTCCGGACCACACGGAGAAACGGATCCTCTTCGACCTGCTGCAAGCCGAGACGGAGGCGGATGTGCACCTGACCGAAAGCTTCGCGATGATGCCCGCAGCCAGCGTCAGCGGCTTCTACTTTTCCCACCCGCAAGCCCGCTATTTCGCAGTGGACCGAATCACACGCGACCAGGCCGAGTCGTACGCGAAGCGTAAGCGGATGCCGCTTGCCGAGGTCGAACGCTGGCTGGCTCCCAACCTGGGGTATGAGCCCGGTTAACGGCGAGCGGTGCCTGCGGTTACAAGGCCGCTGTGGTCGCACTGGCTCCGTGTCGCGTCTCCGGGTGCGCCTCCATGGGTGCCGTTGGGAGTTTTTTTAGTGATGACGACGCCTGGCCACGCTCCTCCCACTGTCCTCGGCCGAGGCATCTGTTCCGGCGATGTCGCCCCTCGGCCACTCATCGGCCGCGTTGGCAGTCCGCTCCTGCTGGCTTTCCTCTCCTTGGTCGTGCTCTTCGCTGCTCCGTGCCGAGTTGTTGTGGCTGGAGATCGCGGGACATCCAACGGCAACTCAGCGGGAGATCCCCGCGAGGGCTATCGCCTGCTGACCGAGAAGGTGTACCTGCCTCCGGACTTCGATCAGGAGACACTCGAGGCGACTTGGAACTGCTGGCCCGAACCGCTTCGATCCGAAGCCGCCCAGGCCTCGCGGGCCCGGCGACGGGAGATGATCCTCGACCGCTACGGACTGTCGCTCCGTCCCGGAGCCAGCTGGGAAGACGAACAGCTGCAGCCGCTGCAGTACGCGGTCAGTTCCGCCGGCGAATGGTCCATGAACTGCTTTGCCTGTCACGGAGGTCGAGTCTACGACCAAGTCACTCCGGGAGCCCCCAACGCGGAGTTCGCCCTGGAGATCCTGACTGCGGAGATTCGCAAGACCAAGCTGAGGCTGGGCAAGCCGCTGGGGACCATGGACGTCGGCTCGATGTTCATGCCTCTCGGAAAGACCCGGGGAACGACCAACGCCGTCATGTTCGGGGTTGCCCTGCTCGCCAGCCGGGAGACGGACCTGTCTCTCAAGCCCAACCGCATCCCGCCTCCCATGACCCACCACGACATGGACGCTCCACCGTGGTGGAACTTCCACTCAAAGCAAATGCTCTACATCGATGGGTTTGCGCCGACCGGCCATCGCCCGCTGATGCAGTTCATGCTGGTAGAACAGAACGGCCCGGAGGAGTTCGCGTCGTGGGAGACTGACTTCCAGCATGTGCTGGCTTACATCCGATCCCTTCGACCTCCTCGATACCCGCATCCGACGGACGCGGCGCTGGTAGAAGCGGGCCAGGTGGTCTTCGAGGCGAACTGCGCCGCCTGCCACGGCACTTACGGGGAGAGGCCTGAATTTCCCGAGAGACTCGTCCCCCTGGAGGAGGTGGGCACAGATCCGGTCCGGCTGAAGGCCTTAACCGTGCGGGATCGGGAACGATATGCCTCGTCCTGGTTCGCCGAGGGACATCGGGACCGAGTCACGCGAGCCCCGGATGGCTACGTTGCCCCCCCCCTCCACGGCATCTGGGCGTCCGCACCCTATCTGCACAACGGGTCCGTACCGACGCTGTGGCACCTTCTGAACCCGGAGCAGCGGCCCTCCCAGTGGCGGCGGACTGGTCGAGCCTTCGATGCGGAACGTGTGGGGTTCGTGATCGAGACCGGGCCACCGGCCGAGAAGGACCTGGACCCTGCGGTACGACATGCCTGGTTTGACAGCACCCGCTTCGGGAAGTCCAACTCAGGACACCTCTTTCCAGCTCCTCTCAGCGAGCCTCAAAAAAAGGCTTTGCTGGAGTACTTGAAGACGCTGTAGGTGACGGGTCGGGAGCACACGGTCTGGAAGCCGCCCCGGGTGACTGATACGATAATGGCCGGTGAAGAACGCTCTCTTCCGACCGCCCAGTGCGTTTTGAATACGTCCAATTGACCGACTACGGTTGCCAGGAAGGACCTTTATCAGCCATGACTCAGCTACTTGAAGCTCGTGCCGGCAAGATTACATCCGCCATGGAATACGTTGCCCAGCGGGAGGGGTTGCTTCCGGAGGTGGTGCGAGAGGAAGTCGCCGCAGGCAGGATGGTGATCCCCGCGAACAAAGTCCATCTGGCGGGGCGACTGGAGCCGATGGCGATCGGGATCGCGGCCCGCTGCAAGATCAATGCGAACATCGGCAACTCGGCCGTCACCAGCAACATCGAGGAGGAGCTCGACAAGCTCCACACCGCCGTCCACTTCGGGGCGGACACGGTCATGGACCTGTCCACGGGGAAGGCCATCGATAGCATTCGCAAGTCGATCATCGAAGCCTCACCCGTGCCGATTGGAACGGTTCCGATCTACCAGATGCTGGAGGAATTGGGCGGCACAATTGAGGACATGCGGCCGCAGCACTTCCTCGACATGGTGGAGCACCAAGCCAAACAGGGCGTGGACTACATGACCATCCACTGTGGTCTGCTGCTGGAGCACCTGCATTTGACCACGCAACGGGTCACGGGCATCGTGAGCCGCGGTGGATCCTTGATCGCGAAGTGGATGATGGCGCACCGCAAGCAAAATCCGCTCTACACGCACTTTAAGGACCTCTGCGACATCATGCGGGAGTACGACGTTACCTGGAGTCTTGGGGACGGACTGCGACCGGGCTCGATCGCGGACGCGAGCGATGCGGCCCAGTTCGCTGAGCTGGATGTGCTGGGAGAACTGGTGTCCAAGGGCTGGGAACACGGAACTCAGGTGATGGTCGAAGGCCCCGGGCACATCCCGATGGACCAGATCGACATGAACATCAAGAAGCAGATCGACGTTTGCCACGGCGCGCCGTTCTACGTCCTCGGTCCGCTTGTCACGGACATCGCGCCCGGCTACGACCACATCACCAGTGCCATCGGCGCCGCACTGGCCGGCTGGAGCGGAGCTGCCATGCTTTGCTATGTGACTCCGAAGGAGCACCTGGGTCTCCCCGATCGTGAGGACGTCAAGCAGGGTGTGATCGCCTACAAGATCGCCGCCCATGCCGCTGACCTCGCTCGCAAGCGCCCCGGCTCCCGAGATCGTGACGATGCACTCAGCCGAGCTCGGTTCTCCTTCGACTGGGAACAGCAGTTCGCCCTCTCGCTTGACCCGGACACGGCTCGCGCCTACCACGACCAGACGCTACCCCAGGACACATTCAAGAGCGCCCACTTCTGCAGCATGTGCGGCCCCAAGTACTGCTCGATGAAGATCACCGAGGACATCCGCAAGATGGCTGAGCAGAACGAACTGGTGGAGATCCAGCCCAAGCCCTGATGGGCCGGCCAGGCCCTCTTGGTTCTTCGCCTGCTGCCGGAGCAGCCAACGGCTCAAGGTCGGCGGATTACTCCGTCGGCCTCTTCACTTACCCAGGTCTTCCCCGTCAATCCCCCGGGGTTTCCGCGCCAGCCGGCTTGGAGTCGGTCTGTTGCAGCCTCTCCCGGATCACCATCTGGTCGGGCTGCGGCAGGGACACGATGAGATGGCGGGACCTGGGGTCGTATGCGAGGGCTCCCGGACCTTGAGGTTGGAACTTGTCGCGTCCCAACTCCTGGGCAAGCGAACGACATAGCCTCTGCACATCGCGGGTTCCCTCGGAACGCAGCGGATAGAACCGCACCTCATGCGTTCGCGACAGCGTCTCGGAGGAGACGACCTGCAACTGGTCAAGGCCGACCACTCGGTAGGTCAAGCCAGTCGACTCGAAGAGCCGCTGCAACGCATCGCGAAGCGGCATGTCGACGCAGAAGAATCGCCATTCATCACTCGGTGCCCATCCTGCCTCGTAGGCGGATGCCCAGTCCACGAAGACGGTAATCCCCGCTTGCTCTTCGATGCTGGCCAGAATCCGATGCAGGGTTGCGCCACGCGTGGATCTCACCGTGATGCGACGGTCGAAACGGGCCAACTCGGCGTCAGGAGACGTCCTGGCTTCCGCTCCTTCGTTGTTCCGGGCTTGGCGCAACTGCTGCAACAGTCCTTCGACCTGCACGTGCACCAACCCCGATTGCGTGACCTGGAACTGGCCGTCGACGAAATCGATCTGCCCCTGCCCCTCCACTCCATCACGAACCTGTCCCTGCCAGCTTCCAAAATCGACGAGTTGCTTCACCCAATCGGCCAGAGCCTCGGCCTGCTTTGGATCGCCTTCGACCAGATCGCGGACATCGTAACGTCGCGTGGGTGCCTGCTCCTGGGAGTCCTCACGACCAACCACCCAGAGTTGCCCTTGGTCGACCACATACGCCAGCCCGATCTTGCCAAGCACGGAATCTAGAATGGAATCCACACGTTGATCTTTGCCCCGGAAGGAAACAGGGGTTTTGCTGTCAACGCCCGCTCGGGACAACGCGGCAGGGTCCAGGCTGATGGGGAGGCCGCCCAGGTCGCCGATGTCGCGTAGAAAGTGGATCAACGGCGTGTTTTCATAACGGCACCCGGCCACCGTCACACGCAGTCGAGCGGCCACGTCGATCGGAGGTGGAAGCGGCCGCGAAGTCACCGCAGCGGGACCGGCCTCGGCTGGAAGCGAAACGCGCGTCGCCAAATCTTCGGGATTGGCTGCGGGCACCGGGACCGTCGACTGAGTTCCCGTACTCGAGGGAATCTCCGCAGAACCACCAGGTTTTCGCAGCCAGCGAGACAGCTCCGACAATTCGTCTCCAGCAGGGTCGGGGCCTTCCGCAGTGGCCACATCAGCGGCGATTTCCACAGCGTTCCCCGACGCACCTTCCGACCCTTTCGGCCCTTCCGAAGATGCCTTCTCTTCCCCGCCAGTTGCTTCGTCAGCTCTCTTGGCATCGGCGACGATGTCTGGATTCCCTTGCTCCGAAACGGCAGCCGGCGGCGAAGCCGCCACCGTCTCCTCGGCAGACCCAGGTGCTGCCTGCGGTGGGGCTTGGTCCTCGGGCCCGGGTGAATCCGAAGCAGTGGCAGCGTTTCCTTGCGCGACCTCAACGCCCGGCGCAGGAGTATCCGCCCCCGCGTTCGACGATTCCCCCGATTCGCCCTTCACCAGCTCGCCAGATTCCGACTCAACGTTGGCCTGAGCAGTTTCCTCCGCCCGGACTTGGGGGACGCCCCGGTCATCGGCCGCAGTCGATTCACCGAGGCTTGCCCTTCCTTGGTACCAAAGCCCGCCCGCGATCAAACCGGTTAAGCCGAGGCCGGCAAATCCGATCCACAGCCCCCGCCGTCGGAGGCCAACTGGCTCGGCATTCCAAGCTCCCTCATCCTGCGAAGCCAGCTCGTCCGGGTCGTCATGATTTGGGTCGTCATGACTTGGGTCCTCTTCGCAGGCCACGGGCAGCACTTGGTGGCGCGGGCCTCTGCCTTCAGCAACCGCTTTTCCGGGCAAAGTCGCGGGAGGCATCAAGGCAGCCTGGCGAGACGCACTCAGTGGAGGCTCCGGATGCTCGTTGAGACGACTGGCGTTTGCGGAGTTCCGCGAGGCGACCGCGGCTGGAGGCGGTAACGGTCGCTCACGGTCCACCGACTTCGCGTTCGCATCGGAAATGCCACGCTGAGTCGAGGCCCCGGCCTTCGTCTCCTGCGGCGAGACCTCCGCTGCGCTCTCCGAGGCGGTCCGCCAACGATCGCCGCGGGTGTCCGAGTTACCAGCCGGCCGCGACG
>JBIIEC010000289.1:0-7958 GCA_044238045.1 Pirellulaceae bacterium
GCGAAGGGTCCCGGCCCGGTAAGGAGACTCGGCAGCGAAATCTCGAAATCGTTTCCGGAGACTCGATCGCCGCAGTGACCGGCACCGTCGTGGCCATGCCGAGATCCAGGTAACTGCTGCCGTCGATGGCCATGGCCTCGGCCTGGCTGACACGCCTGGTTCGTTGCCCCAGGCCGTGCACCGTCGACTCCCAGATCCCCCCCGCCTCATCGGCGAGCAACTCCGAATCCATGGGCGGGGAAGCGCCGAGCTGCAGCTGTTGTTTGATTCGCAGCAGCCGCTGGGGGCTGCCGCTTCCGGATGACTGCTGCCATTCACCCGCCTCCAACGTGATCGTCGCCACTTGGTTCAGGATGGGGACGAACGCCCGCAATTCACGCCGCTCACCCGACTCCAGGGGCCGGGCACGCAGCGACCATTCGATCGCAAAGAACCCTCCGCATCGCGCGGGCAACGCAACCGGAGCTTCCGTGGAGACACCCCCTCGGTCCATGACGACCGAGAATCCTGCGGTGGTTCTGCGTCCGATCGCCGAAGAACGAGCCGTCCCTGCCTCCACGGTTTCCCGTGTTTCCGTGACCTCGCCGTCCGGAGTCTGCAAGCTCCGGTAGGTCATGGCCTGGGACGTCTTCTGCCCGAAGCGATTCACGGTCAGACGCGAGCGAGCTTCGCCGGCCAACAGACGCTTACCTTCTTGCTCGGTTTCGTAGAGACGCACGACCTGCCAGCCGACAGGCTGTTCGTGGAGATAGACGATATCCCATCTCTCGTCTGCGGCGGAGGGCTTCACGGTTGGCGCGTTCACCATGCGAGGAACGGACACTGTTTCCGGCGGTGGTGGCGAGCAGCCCAGGAAGGCCGGAAGCAGGGCCAAGGCGACGAGGCCCTGAATCTTCACGGGCAAGGGGAGGGGCACGATCGGGATTCTCCATCCGGTTCGCGTGGCGATCGGGAAACATGGCAGGCTGCGGAATTGCTGCATTTTACCCGGCATTCCTCTCGCGGGGACCGTCACCCCGGCAGGAACGAGCGGCTCGCGACAAGGGGACGCTTGACCGCGGACATCCGAGCCCAGTTGGAGACCTCCCGGGGACCGTCGGCGATTTGCCGTCCTCGATCCAGAAGTGGCCGGGTATGCCCACGACGGACCGCTTCGCGCGGCGGGAGTGACCTAATCTCTCGTTATCTCCTTTCCGTCGTTTTTCGGTTCGCCATCGGGTTACCGGCTCGTCGAACTTCCGGATGCACTTGGGGTAGAGTAATGGGCTTTTTGAAGAATTTCTTTCAGAACGTCTTCCAGGAAGAAGCGGGCAAGGTCGTCGCTCCGTCCAGCAGCTTCGAGAGCCTTTCCAAGGAGGAGCTGGAGGCCCACCTGGGTGTTCGCCGCTACGGCAGTTTCACACTCACTGACGCCATCCGGCCCTCGTACGACCTGAAGGTGGTGCCGCGGCAGGGGTATCGTCACGATGCATACCAAGACGAGGAGTCCAAGGCGGAGCTGCCCGTGATCATGGCCGCCGCCTCCCAGGAGCGACTGTTCGAACTGTTCATCGAAATGCTGGAGCCGTTGGGGAACGTCGTGGACGTGGTCCTCGAGACGAGCCACTCCCGCGATCGCAAGGGGCACGTCGATCTCTATCGCGAGCATATGGACATGCCGGTGCTGCTGAGTACGCTGTGGGAGTTCGAGGACCTGCTGACCAACGACGGCTGTACGGGAATCGCCGTACTGAATCCTTCGATTCCCCAGGAAGTGCAGTTTGACGAGCATAAACTGCTCATCGTGTACGGTCATGAACTGCGGGCGTACGAGCGGATCCTGGACCGCAGTCGGGTTGTCTGCGATGAGAACCTCAAGTTCATCACCGAAGCCGAGCATGTGCATTCGTCCAGCGATGAGTACGCTCGACAGTTCGAGGAACTGAAGATGCGACTGGGAATGGACAGCCACTAAGACACCGGTCAAGCCACCGGCTTGACCAGCTTGCGCGGCTTTTCAACGATCAGGCGGATCGACGCTCATTCGCCATCCTTTTGCGACCGATCCGTCTCCTCGGCAGGACCAGGCCGGTCATGCTCCCGTCTGTTTCTCCGGCCGTCGCCAGCTCCCAGACGGCGCTCCATCGCCGGCCGATGCACCGGCGCCTCGTGCGAGGCTCGTTAGCCCGCTGTCCGTCCGCTGGGGGACCGGCCCACGCGAAATCGCGACTCGTTTCGACGGGCTCGCGCGCGCCGATTGTTGGAACCCTGCATTCGCTTCGATGGCAGCGAGGCAATCGCGTGCCTCCATCGCTGGCAAGCGAGCGTGAGCCCCGGATGCTCGGAGACATCGCCGCTTTGACCGCTGCTGTCACATGCTTCGCTGTCGTCGAACTCCGGGCAGGAAGGCCGCAGGATCGGCGAATCGCATTGTCCTCGGTCACGCGTTCCCGACGCGTGTTTGCTCTTGTCTCCCCCGGCCCTTTTCCCGACAATCCGCCGCCCGCTTGCAGGGGCCTGCTGCCCGCATCCGGGGCGCAGGAGACTGACCGTCGATGGCTGTGGTTTGGCTGGGAGCGTAGTTGGTTCATGGCGAACACTCTGAATCCGCGAACCGCGCAGGCGGCTGCGTCCGGGCCAACGCCGTCATCGGGGCTGGCCGGAACCCGCAACGCACGCTGCATGCTTCGGGGCGCGCTGCTCACATGGCTCCTGATCACGTCGGGCTGCGGCTGGCTTCTGCAGCACCGTGCCACCCAGAACGTGCCGTCGCTTCCCAACCCGCTTCAAGTGTCCGTGACGGACCAGGAGTTCCTCTGGACGGAACTGGTCGACACCCTGGACGACTACTTCCCCCTGGCCCGAGAGCAGCGAGTTCGTTGGGTGGGGGATGTCATGACCGAGGGACGCATCGAGACGCAGCCGGTCACGGGGGCCACCGTGATGGAGTTCTTCCGGCGTGACGCGACCTACGGCTTTGAACGATGGCACGGCACGTTCCAGTCGATACGGCGGCAAGCGGAGGTGCGTGTCATCCCGTCCGCCAGTGGTTTTAACGTGCAGGTGATCGTGCGGAAGGAACTGGAGGACGTCGATCGTCCGGAGCTGGCCACGGTCGGAGGAGCCGTTCAACGTCACGACGGAACACTGGTGCGACCGCAGCGGACGACGGTTGGCGGCGTCATCAACCTGGGTTGGATTCCGCAGGGGCGTGACACGGAACTGGAACAAAAGATCCTCGCGGATCTTTACGCTCGCCTGAATTTCGTCGAAGCACCGCCTCCCGTGCAGACCCTCAGCGACCACCACTAGAACCGGCCTGGTCTGGAGCCTGTGTCGATGCGAGCAGGCTGGCGGAAGGAATGGTACGGCCAGCCGTCAGGCGGCACGCGCCGATCCAGGGCTGTCCGACTTCACCCTCTCCGTCGCGGCGATCCCCAACGCGTCGCGCACGGCGGGAGGCAGGCCGATGGTGAAGACACGCGGGTCCTGTCGCAGAGCCTCGGCCACCTGGTCCAACTGCTCGATCGGGTTCAACGCCAAGTCCACGAACAGCCAGCGTCGTCCCGCGAACTCACAGGCACCACCGGCACCGCGACCGAGGTATTCGAATCGAATTCCGTATCCGAGTGATTCCGCCAGTTCGAGGGTTCGATTGAGAACTTCCACCGAGTGCATGGGACAACTCCTTTATCCCGGGCATTGTGCGGACCAGTATGGAGAAGGCATTGGAAGTCGCCGGCGGAAGAGCAGGCGATACCTGGTTCGTGGCTGGCCGGCGAACTTGGCGAAAGCCAGTTCCAGCGGAAGCGACGAGTGGGCGGGGATTATAGCGCGTTGCGGTTCAGTGGCCTAGCGGAATCCGACGATACTTAGGACCGGGACGATTATCCTGGTGAAGGTTGTCAGGCCCCGCATGCAGCGGGGTTGATTGCCTTGCATGGCTAGCAGTGATGGCGGGGTTGCGGATGTCAGTCGGCAGCATGTGGCAGCAGCGAGCAGAGGAACTTGAACGTGAGAACACGTTGCTTCGGGAACGCCTCGTGCAGGCCCAGAAGCTGACAGCCCTCGGGGAGCTGGTGAGCACCACCACGCACGAATTCAACAACGTGCTGACCACCATCATCAACTATGCCAAGATCGGCCTTCGCAACCGCGATGAGGCCACTCGCGACAAGGCCTTGAAGAAGATCCTGGATGCGGGCGAACGAGCTGCCCGGATCACGCACGGCGTGCTTGGCATGGCCCGGAACCGCAAGGATCGCTTCGAACGCACGCATCTTGCCGACATTGTGCGGGAAACGTTGTTCCTGCTGGAACGCGAGCTGAGCAAGTACCGCATTCATGTGGAGTGTCAGTTGCTGGAGGTGCCGGATGTCTGGGGCAACGGCAATCTGCTGCAGCAGGTGTTGCTGAACCTGCTGATCAATGCCCGGCAGGCGATGCCGGATGGCGGTACTCTCTGGATCCGCCTCTGGCAGGAAACCGACCAGGGCGTGGTCGACCTGCAGGTGCGCGACTCCGGCACGGGGATCCCCGCGGAGCGACTGCCGCGGATCTTTGAGCCTTTCTTCACGACGAAGGAGGGGCCCGACGCGAGTGGCAAGGGGGGGACGGGCCTGGGCCTGTCCGCGTGCCGCGACATCATGGAGATGCATCAGGGGCGGATTCGCGTTGAGAGCACCGTGGGCAAGGGGACTGCGTTCACGATGCGTCTTCCGGTGGCCGCCGCCGTCACGCCCGCCACGGTCGCTCCTGCGACCGCTTCGCCGCTGCCTTCGGTTTCCTCCTGAGGCGTTTCCCGGTCACCCTGCGGACGTGCGTCGCTCCGGCGTCGTTGGACGCCGGTAAAGGCCGTGGGAGTGGATATAGTCCACGACCGCTTCGGGGGTCTGGTAGCGGATGCTGCGACCCTGGGCCACCCGTTCTCGGAGGACGCTGCTGCTGATTCCTATCTGTGGCATCTCCACGAGCGATGATCGCGCGGCTTGGAGGCGTGGGGCGGGTACGAGCGGCGCCAGGACTTCCAAGTCGGGAGACTTCGAACCGGGGCGATCGACCACCAGGGGTAGGGCCAGTTCGCAGATCCGCTGCGGAGACCGCCAGCGAGGCAGGTCGACGAGCGAATCGGCCCCCAGCAGCAGGAACAGTTCCGCTGCCGGCCTCCGGGCCTGGATCCATTCCAACGTGTCCACCGTGTAGCTGATGCCACCTCGGTCGATCTCCTCGCTGCAGACGATGAAGTCCTGTCGACCCTGGATGGCCAGGCGTACCATTTCCAGGCGATGGTGGGCTGCGGTGGTCGTGCGGCCCTGCTTGTGGGGCGACTGGGCTGCGGGAACGAACCAGACTTCCTGCAATCCGGCCGCTTCTCGGCAGGATTCCGCGAGCAGCAGGTGTCCGAGATGGATGGGGTCGAAGCTGCCTCCATAAACACCAAGCCGCATGTCCCACGGATCCTTTTCCGGAAGGCGATGTCAGCGCACAATGACGGGCTGGCGGTCGCCGGAGCGAGTGTAAGCCGGTTGTTGTCACGGATGTCGACGGCTCGGGCACGGACTGCCGTGGCCCCAGCCTCCATGGTACCGGACGAAGGGCGGATCGTAGAAGCCAGGGGCCATGTTGCGGAAGTTGCAGCTGCGGAAGTCGCAAGTTGCCGGGGGCGGTTACTCGCGATGCGTCGGACGCGGCCGCGATCCGGCGAGGGCCGAAGCGACAGGCCCGGGGACGATGCCGAGAGCCCCAGGGCGATTCCGAGGGGATAGAAGTGCATGGCGGACAATTCCCGGGATCGTTTCCTGTTCGAAGTGGAGCCCACGCCGTGGGAGGTGGACGAGCAGGCGCGGGTCTGCGTGGCGCGGGTCGTCTTCAGCGAGGGGATGACCGAACCGCTGGACTACCGCGTTCCGGACTCGTTGCTGACAGCGGCTGCCGCTGGCAAGCGAGTTCTCGTTCCCTTGGGCCGCTCGAACCGAGCGACTCCCGCGTTCTGCGTGGAGATCCTGCCCCAGGAGCCGTCGGGACGTCCGCTGAAGGAGATTCTCCGGGTATTGGACGAGAGGCCGCTGCTCTCGGCGGCCATGCTGCGTCTCACCCGCTGGATGGCCGACCAGTACCTCACTGCCTGGGGAAAGGTGCTGGAGACGGTCCTGCCCGCCGCGGTGCGAGAGCAGGCCGGCGTGCGGATGCAGACGGTGTATCGCGCCGTCGACGCGACGGCCGGCGGGAAATGGCCGCCGAAGCAGCAGGCGGTGCTGGACTTGGTCCGGGCGGCCCCCGGGCCGCTCACCATGCAGCAGATCATCGACCGGATCGGCTGCACCAGCGCGCCGGTCCAGGGGTTGTGCAAGAAGGGCGCATTGGTGGCCGAACAGCAGGCCTTCCAGAAGGAGGTGGCTTGGACCGGCGAGGTGGAGACCGCCATTCCGTTGCACCTGCACGCGGACCAGCAGCAGTCCGTGGAAGCGATTGTCCGCGCCCTGAGGGAGTCGCGGCACGAAACGTTTCTTCTGCATGGCGTGACGGGCAGCGGGAAGACGGAGGTCTACATCCGGGCCATCGAGGAGACCATTACTTATGGACGCCAGGCGATCGTGCTTGTCCCGGAGATCTCGCTGACGCCGCAAACCCAGCGCCGATTCCGCGCCCGTTTCCGCCACGTCGCCGTGTTGCACAGCCACTTGACCGACGCGGAACGCCATTGGCACTGGCAGCGTATTGCGCGCGGGGAGGTCCAGGTGATCGTCGGAGCTCGCAGTGCCGTCTTCGCGCCGACGCCCCATCTCGGACTGGTGATCCTGGACGAAGAGCATGATGGTTCCTTCAAGCAGGATTCGCTGCCCCGGTACCATGCTCGGGACGTCGCGGAACAGCGGGCGAGGACGGAGTCCATTCCCCTGGTGCTGGGTTCTGCCACGCCCTCCCTGGAAACGTGGCAGCGGGCTCGAGCCGGGCAAGCGACCCTGCTGTCGATGCCGCGCCGCGTGCAGGACCGACCCCTGCCCGACGTCGTGCTAGTGGACATGCGCCAGGAGTTCCAGCAGAGAGCTTCCCGCAGCCCGATCGGACGGCGGTTGCAGCAGGCGATGAAGCAGGCCCTGGAAGCGGACGAGCAGGTGATCCTGCTGCTGAACCGCCGCGGGTTCTCCACGCATATCCAGTGTCCGGCGTGCGGTGAAGTCATCCGCTGCCCGGACTGCGAATTGGCGCTAACCCACCATCGTGAAGGCGACAAGGCCGTGTGTCACTACTGCGATTTCACGATCGCGGCACCGCCTGTCTGCCCCAAATGCCGTTTTGATGGAATTCGTTACGCGGGGCTTGGCACGCAGCGGCTGGAAGCAGAGGTGGTTCGGCGATTTCCGCAAGCTCGCTGCCTGCGCATGGATTCGGACACGATGCGGCGTCCCGGCAGTCATGAGGAGGCACTGACGCGCTTCCGCCGGGGCGAGGTGCAGATCCTGCTGGGAACTCAGATGATCGCCAAGGGCCTGGACTTCCCCAACGTGACCGTGGTGGGCGTCATCAATGCCGATTCGGCCCTCCACCTGCCCGATTTTCGAGCGGCCGAACGCACGTTCCAGCTGGTGACGCAGGTGGCCGGACGCACGGGGCGTGGTGAGAAGGGCGGCCGCGTCTATGTGCAGACGCTGCAGCCGGACCATCCCGCGATTGAGGCGGCCGAACGGCACGACTATGTGCGTTTCGCCTGTCAGGAGTTGGAGGCGCGGGAGCAGTTTGGCTATCCGCCTTTCGGCCGCATGGTCCGGATCATCGTCCGCGGGCCGGACCTGCCCCGGACCGAAGACGCCGCCCAGCGCCTGGCCGACGGGCTCGCGGAACTGGAAAACGCTTGCGCGGGGTTTCGGTTGCTGGGACCGGCGCCGGCGCCGATCGAGAAACTGCGGGGCAACTATCGCTTCCATCTCATCCTTCGCGCCGACGCATTGGAGCCCGTGCGCGATCGGATTCGACTGCTG
>JBIIEC010000290.1:0-7938 GCA_044238045.1 Pirellulaceae bacterium
CACCCGGTAGATCAGTTCCACCGATCCCACCGGATGCAGCGTCTCCTCGACCTTGGCCGTCACCCGAATCGATTCGCCCGCCTTCGGCTGGATCGGCGCATGCGTGGCTCCCGAAATACGTGGCCCCAGCGTAAACTCCGGGGGATTGATCGCCTTGGGCGTCGGCGTCGTAAAGTACCCGGCGCGGTCCGTCGCCAACTGCTGCTTCGTCGTGTACAACTCCGCCGACAGCAGGAAGTCCTCGTCCGCCGCCGACGCATTCATCGCATGGAACGCCAGCACGTTCGTGCCATTGCGCAGCTTGGCCTTGAACTCCGCCAAGTCGTCGTCCAGCCAGGTCACCGCCTCGCCGTTCGGCCGCGCCGCCAACGCCGCCGAGTTGTACTGCGAAAAGAACGACGCGTTCTGCGTGTCGATGGGACTTCCGTTCAGGTACGCCATGTAGCCGTCGTCGAACTTCACCCGCAACAGCAGGTCGTCCACCGCAGCCACGTCGTCGACCTGGAACGGAATCCGCACATAGACGCTCGCGTTGACGTTCTTCATCACACTCGAGACGTCCGTGCGGAAGTGCGTGGCAAACCCCGAACCTCCGGCCGTCTCATACCCCAGGGACGCCACCGCCGGCTGACCGCCCACCTTCGTCAGCCACTGCCCGTCCGGCACAAAGTCCGGCTGCGTCCAGGTTAGCCCCAGGTTGCCGTTGGTCGGTACCAACAACTGCACCGCCGAACTGCCGTCGATCCACTTCTGCTCCACGTCCGCCATCCGGAACCCATAGGTCACGTCCGGATACTGCTCCGGAAAACTCGGCGCGAACTCCGTCGCCCGGGTGACTCCATCCGGCCGGACCAACGCCAAGTACTCGCCGCCGCTGGTGAGCCGGAAGTTCGTGTGCAACTCCGCTCCCGCCACCGCCCGGTTCTTGGTGCTGGCGAACACCGTCAGAAAACCCTTCGCCGGCACCGAAACCGAGGGAAACGTCCAACGCGACGGATCGTCCTGGCTATCCGTCAGGTGCCAGCCCTGCAGGTTCGCCGCCTCGTCGCCCCGGTTGTAGATCTCGATCCAGTCCGAGTAGTCACCATCGACATCCTTGAGCACCGCGACGTTGCTGGCTGAAAACTCCGAGATCACCGGGTCCGCCGCCATCACCCAACGCGTCTCCAGCGTCTCCACCAGACCGTGCGCCATGCCGGGCCGCCTGCCGCGCTGTAGCTGGGAATCCACTCGACGCGCGGTCCTGCGTTGAGCGGAACGGCGACCAAGCCACGATCGACATGCGGGGATAGGGAGAGTCACGGTGCGGATCCTCAGAGTTTTCAGATGCGTGGGTCCGCCCGGCTCGCTTCCATCCACCAGGCGGCTTCACTTTGGTTTAACACAAACGGCCGGCAAAGTCATGCGTTTCGGGCACACTTTGACACCTTGAAAAGATGCCGCCCGCGGCGTTCAGGAACCTGATCTGCTTCACGGTTGCCGTGCGAGCGCGGGGACAACCACGGAAGGCACGGAGAGAAGGCCGGAGAAGGATGCTGGCGCAGAGAGTCGCTCAGCTTTGAACGCGCACAACGAAACGAACGTCGACAGCGGCTACTTCGCTGCAGCTACTTCGCTGCGGCTATTCAGCGGCAGCCGTCCGCCGCGGCTTGAAGATTTCCACGGCCGTTCCGAAGAAAACCTCCCCCGCGTTCATCAGCGTTTCGCTCAGCGTCGGATGCGGATGGATGGTTTCCGTCAGGTCACGCACTTCGCAACCCATCTCGATGGCCAAGGCCGCTTCGCTGATCATCTCGCCCGCACCGGAGCCGACGATACCGCAGCCCAACACGCGGTGCGATTCCGGATCGATCAACCACTTGGTCAAGCCTTCGGGGCGACCGAGCGCCTGGGCGCGGCCGCTGGCCGCCCAGGGATACACGGCGACCTCATACGGCCGATTCGTCTTCTTGGCTTCTTCCTCGGTCAACCCGGCCCAAGCCACTTCCGGGTCGGTGAAGACCACGGCAGGGATGGCCGCCGGCGCGAAAACGGCCGGCTTGCCCAACACCGTCTCCACGGCCACCTTGGCCTCGTGCGAGGCCTTGTGGGCCAGCATCGGCTGACCGACGAGATCGCCGATCGCCAGAATGTGCGGATCGGCCGTCTGCTGCTGGGGATTGCACTGCACGAAGCCCTGGCGATCGATCTGGACAGCCGTGTTTTCCAGCCCCAGGCCGCGGCTGTTCGGGCGGCGGCCTACCGCCACCAGCACCCGGTCAAACCGCTCGATCCCGTACTTGCCAGGACCCTCGAACGCCACCTCCACCTTGTCGCCCCGCTCACCCAGCGAGCCGACTTTGGTGTTCAGGAAAATGCGCCCGTCGGTCAGTTTCTGCATCCGCTGCTGCAGCGGCTTCACCAAGTCCCGATCTGCTCCCGGAAGCAGCCCGTCGGTCAGCTCCACAATGCTCACCTGACAGCCCAGCCCGGCATACACCGTGGCCATCTCCAGCCCAATGTAACCACCGCCGATGACCAGCATCGAACCGGGCACATCGGTCAAGTCCAGGGCTCCCGTCGAGTCGATGACACGCGACGACTCCACCGCCAAGCTGCCGGGTCGAGCCGGACTCGAGCCGGTCGCCAGGATCAGGTGGTCGAATGTCAGTTCGCGCTCGGCAGGAATCGAACTGTCCTCGCCTTCCAGTCGCAGCGTGGTGGAGTTCACCAGCGTGCCGCGGGCGTGGATGACCCGGACGTTCCGCCGCTTGGCGAGCTGCTTCAAGCCGCTGGACATCTTTTCGATGACCGCGTTCTTGCGGGCTCGGACCTGGTCGATCTGGATCTGCGGCGTCCCGAACTGGATTCCCCAGTCGTGCTGCAGCTCGTCCACTTCGCCCAGGACCTTCGCGACATGCAGCAGCGCCTTCGATGGAATGCATCCGCGCAGCAGGCAGGTCCCGCCCAGTCGCGGTTCCTGTTCGACCAACGTGACGTCCAGCCCTTCGTCCGCTGCGATGAACGCAGCGGCGTAACCGCCGGGGCCACCTCCAAGCACGACCAGCTTCGTGTGCATCTTACCTCGAGAGGAATTCGACGACCGTGTTGACGTCCACCGGCAGGCTGATGTCGCTCGAACCGGGCAGGCCCTGAACCGTGGCCCGCAGCGTCGTGACATCCACCGCCAGCCAGTCCACCGGCTGCGATTGATTGGCTTCGATCTGGCTGCGATAGATGGTCTGGAGATTGGTGCGCGGACGAACCGTGACGATGTCTCCGGCTCGAACCAGGTACGAGGGCTTCGTCACCTTCACGCCGTTCACCTGGAAGTGGCCGTGCACGATGCCCTGGCGAGCCTGCGGGCGAGTCGCCGTGTAGCCGGCGCGACGCACGACGTTGTCCAGCCGCTGCTCGCACATGATCAACAGGTTTTCGCCCGTGTTGCCCTTCATGCGGCCTGCCTTGTCGAAGTAACGACGCAGCTGGCGTTCGCCCAGGCCGTAGTAGTGCTTGATCTTCTGCTTCTCCATCAAGGCCTGTCCGTAGTTCGACGGACGCTTGAGGCGGGTGCGCATCCCCGGCGGATGCTCGCGACGCTTCGAAGCCTTGAGGGCTCCGGAGCTCTCGTAAACCATGAATCCAAGACGGCGATTCACCCTCGCCTTTGCGCCGGTGATGCGGGCCATAAACGCAGATCTCCTGTAACCATTCGAATCGGGAAAAATCCTGCCTGGAAAGCCGGCGTCAAACAGGTCTTATCCAGGGGGACGGAACGAGAACCCGGAGGACCGTGCGAAGCACGTCCGGATCAAGCGGACAATAGTGCCGGAAAACGATCCCAGCGACAAGGGGGATTTCGTCGGGGACGCCCAGGTTTTCGAAAGTTAACGCCTGTTCGGGCCCGCAGTGGAAGCCTAAGCAACAGAAGGCGGTCGTCAACCGTGGATCCTCACCGGCCCCCTGCCCCATCCGAGGATCTCCAGTCCCCCGGGATCATCGGGCCTCGGACGCGTCCGAACCGGCGGCGGAAATCTCCAGGGCGCGGCTCCAACAGTCGGCCAGCATCTCGCGCGGATCCTCGACCAGCTGCCAGCAGCGTCGGTCCAAGCCCCGAAAGGCTCGCTCCAGCCGCTCCTGGCAGGCAGGCTGTCCGGGCACACGTCGGACGAAGATCCGGGAGACCTGCCCCGGAAACTCGCGGGCGATCCCGCCGTAGATCTCGGGGTCTTTCTCGCCGGAGTCGCCGACCAAGATGAAAGTACGCCCGGGAAACTGTCGGAAGATCGAGCGGATCCAGCGACTCTTGATGGTCCGGCGACTCGTGAACAGCCGCAACAGTCCCGGCCCGTAGACGCGGACTGTCCGCAGGTGAAACGAGCCGCGCGGGAAGCCCGCCTCCTCCAGGAATCGCCACAGGCTCGAAAAAAGCTGCCACGGGCTGGAGGAAACATAATGAAACGCGGCGCCCGCACCTGCCCAAGCACGGTAGGCGTCCGCCATGCCCTCCACGGCTTCATACTCATGCAAGAACGTGTTCCGCAGCAGTTGCCGCTTGTCGGCGACCTCGGAACGCTTGATGGTATCGTCGATGTCGGAGATCACCGACAAGCCGCTGGGGCCAATCAACTGGACCGCGCCCTCCGCCTCCGGCCCACCCTCCGCAATCGGCGCGCCCTCCGCAACCGAGCCCGGCACACGCGCGTTTCCCGTCTGGCTGACGACGCGGATCGCCAACCAGTCTTCATCGCGAGCCCAGGGCAGGCAGAGCGACTGGGCGGTGTCCGAAGGGATGCGGATCGTTTCCCGGAAATGACCACCCCGACAGGTCGTGTTCAGCAGCGGAAGGAACTGATCACCGACCCCCACGCTCAGGCGGCGACCACGGGTGGAGGTCTCAAAGAAGGGATCGAGCCGTTCGCGAAAACGTGTCGTTTCCGCTTCGGCAGGTCGAGTGCCAAACAGTCTTTCCAGCATGCGGACCGCCATCCGCCGTCTCAGGCCCTCCGCAGCCGGGCGCGCCACATGCCCCGATACTTCCACCTGCCACTCGCGCTGGTCGGCCGATAACCGGCCGAACGTCGGATAGAGCACCACACGCTCTTCCGCGCTGGCGACCGAAACCTGTTGATCCTTCGGGTGCGTGTGCGACACGTTCACCTCCTGCCTGCATCCGGTCAGGCTCGTCCCTGAGAATCCCCCTGCCCTGGCTCCGGCAAGGTTTCCTCCGCCAAATCGGGGACCGCTCCCCGTTGTCTTCAAGCAGCTAAAGCCCCCGACGATCAGGGGGGGGGCCAGCCCCAAGCCGACATTCGTTTGGCAGGGAGTCGGCCATTACTTCTCGTTGCTGTCTTCTTCCGCCGACGCTTCGGCTGGCGGCTCTTCGCTGGCTGGCGGCTCGCCATTCTCGGCGGCACCCCCGGCCGGGGCGCCGGCTCGAGCTGCTTCCTGAGCGTCCGCCTCGGCCTCCGCCCGGGCCGTCTCCTCGGCTTCCGCGCGAGCTGCCGCCGCCTCTTCCTCCAGCCGAGCCGCTTCCGCCGCCTCGAAGTCGTCCATCGGGTCGGCAGACTTCTTTGCTTCGGTGGCCGCGCCGGCTGCCTTGGGAGCCGCCGCCTCCGTCTTCAGCTCCTGAACCCGCTGCTCCATGCGATCCACATACGTCCCCCCGCCGCAGCCGAGGGTCATAATCAGGAGGCCAAGAGCGGCCGTCAAGTCACGTTGAGCCTTCATGCAGAAAATCCTTCAGGGCTTAACTCAAATTCAGGATGGCCCGCATCCAGGAAGCCGCCGACCCGCGGACCGGAATGGCCAGGCCGGAGTTCCGGACCGTCATGACACGGGACCGGCGTCCCGCAATCGCTCCGGCGGTACGGGCCTCTCGCCGCCGCTACGCCGGACGCCGCGAATCGCACGAATCCACGAAGGTCAAATGCGTTCCAGCAGGGGAGAAATGGGATTGGAATCTTGGAAAGGACCGGCCTGGAATCGCCGCTCGCGGTGCCGACCGGCTCCTTATCTATAGCTTCGCGGTCGCCGGTCGTACAGCCACCTGCCCTCCCATGGGCTAGGCTCCCAGGGGAGCGGAACGTCGCGAGCGGCTCGGAGAGGCCTCGTCGGAATAGCGACATTCCCCGCTGCCTTGTCCTGTTGCGTCCCATCCAGATCGCCTTGCCGCTTGGAGTTTGTGCGATGACACGACGTTCCCAACGGCCTGCTGCAGCGGCAGGCTCGACCTATCCAGGCCAGCCCGCTTCGCGGCGGCAGATCATGCTCGACCAGCCCGTCCAGGGTCTCTTGCTGGGGCGAGCCACCGTCTACTGGTTGTTCTGCCTGCTGACCTATCAGACCGCCCAATGGGCGTGGTTGCGTTGGAACGATCCGACCTCGCCGACCTGGACCAGTCTTGTCGCTACCTACTGGCCCGCTGCCGTTGGCTCCTTGCTGGCCTTGCCCCTGGTCTGGTTCGACCTGTTGCGGGTCAGTCACCGCTTCGTGGGCCCCGTTGCCAGCGTGAGAAACGCCCTGAAACGCGTCGAGCTGGGAGATCGCCTTCCTCCCCTGCAAACACGTCAGGGAGATCTCTGGCGCGACCTGATCGAACGCTTCAACCAGACGTTGCCCAGGCCTCGCGCCTGAACGCAACGCGGTGTCTGAACGCAACGAGCTGTCACGAAGCGCGCCGGAAGGTGTCGACCTCGGGGCTTCTCAAGAGTCCCAGTTCGACCAGCGGCCGCTGGGGAGCCCCGGTTGGATCGCACGTGGGGGATATCGAAGGCCACGAACGCAGCAGGATCGCACCTGCCGCGTGAGGCCCCGCCCGAACCGGAACGGGGCGGGGCTCGGAGAAGACGCTTTCTGGAGCCAGCGGCCTAGGATCGGTCGCGATCGCGATCGCCCTGGGGGCGTCCGCCGCGTCCACCACGACTGCCGCGACTCCCGCGGCCACCGCCTCCCCCTCCGCCACGGCGGGGGGACTTTTGCCGCGCGGCCATGTTCCCGGCAATGATGTCTTCCAAGGCATCTTGCCACGTCGGAACCGCCGCCCGGATCTTGCGGCCGCGCTCGTCGTATTGCTCCTCTTCCTCTTCCTCTTCCGGTTCATCACCCTCCATCACCGGAATTCCAAGGACTTCCAAGTCCTCGTATTCGTCCTCCTCGTCATCGTCCAGATCGCGTGGCGGCTGCGGTCGGCGGCTCTCGGGCTCGCCGCGTCCTTCCGAGCGTCCTTCCGACCGGCCCTCGCCTCCGCGGGACCGTCGACGTCGTCGACGACGGGATCGCGTCTCTCCGCGTTCTTCGCCCGCTTCCTCCGTCTCGGCATGCTCCGGTCCATCTTCCAAGTCGAAGCCGCGGTCGTCCTCGAAGTCGGAATCCCCGCGGTCGCGTGACTCGGTGTCCTGGTTGTCCCGGCCCTGCTCTTCCCGGCCCTCGCCTCGACCACCGCGTCGACGTCGTCGACGACGACGTCGGCCCGTGCGAGCCTCTCCCTCGCTGGACGCCTCGTCGGCCTCCGGCAGGTCGAACTCCTCGTGGCCGCTTACCAGTTCGTCCTCTCGAACTTCCGGTTCGACTGCCTCCGAGAACCCTCGGTCCTCGTCAGTCTCCGCTCCCCGGCGACCGCGGCGTCCACGCCGTTCCCGACGCGGACGACCCTCCCCAGACTCCGAGTCGCGACCGCCTCGCTCCCGCGATTCCGCGCCCACAGGTCGATCGGCTCCCCGATCCACCGCCTCGCTCTCGCGACTCGGCCGCTCAGATCGCGCCGGCCGCTCTTCACCACGCACAGCCTCTCGGTCGCTACCGCGTCCCGCAGGCCGACCGCCCTCGCGATCGCCACGCGGACCACCGCGTTCCGGTCGCTCGCCGCGTTCCGGTCGCTCGCCGCGTTCCGGTCGCTCGCCACGTTCCGGTCGCTCGCCACGTTCCGGTCGCTCGCCGCGTTCCGGTCGCTCGCCACGT
>JBIIEC010000292.1:0-7935 GCA_044238045.1 Pirellulaceae bacterium
TGCCGGCCAAGGAGATCGCCCATGGTGCGACTGGCGGGAGCCCTGCGAGCCGGATTGACCGCGCTGGTCTTCGTGATGGCGGGGACACAGTCCGCCACTGCGCAGGAAGCCGGCCCGCAGGAAGCCAACACGGCGGGCCTGCGAGCTTACGCGCAGGTCAGGGAGCTGATGGCGCGGCGTTGCGTCTCCTGCCATGGCCCGCTCGAACAGCACGCGGGCCTGCGCCTCGATACAGGGCAGTTCGTCCGTCAGGGAGGCGAATCGGGGCCCGCCGTCGCTCCGGGCAAGGCGTCCGCCAGTCTGCTCCTGCAGCGCGCGACCTCCAGCGACCCCGACCTGCGGATGCCTCCCGAGGGTGCGGCCCTGGAGGAGGCGGAAGTGCAGGCGATCGCGGATTGGATCCATGCCGGCGCGGTCTCGCCCACGGAGGAAACGCCGGCCGAAGATCCGCGTCTTCACTGGGCCTTCCTGCGTCCCGTGCGTTCTACTCCCCCGCCGTCCCTGTCGCTACCTGACGGGGCACCTGGCAACCCGGTCGATCGTTTCCTGGATGCGGCGCGGGAGCGTGCCGGAGTCGCGGTGGTCGAGGAGGCCGACCGACTCACGCTGTTGCGGCGCGTGACGCTGGACCTGACCGGAATTCCGCCCACGCCCGAGGCCATCCAGCGTTTTCTGGAGGACGATCAGCCAGGGGCTTACGAACGCGTCGTGGATCGTCTGTTGCAGGACCCCGCCTACGGAGAACGATGGGGCCGGCACTGGATGGATGTCTGGCGCTACAGCGACTGGTATGGGCGACGGTCCGTGCCCGATGTCATGAACAGCTATCCGCACATCTGGCGATGGCGCGACTGGATCGTGCGCTCGCTGAATGAAGATGCCGGATACGACGAGATGGTGCTCCAGATGCTCGCCGCCGATGAGCTCTATCCGGGGGACGACGATCGTGTCGTTGCCACGGGGTTCCTCGTCAGGAACTGGTTCAAGTGGAACTATGAGAACTGGATGAAGGACAACGTCGAGCACACGGCGAAAGCTTTTCTTGGCTTGACGGTGCAGTGCGCCCACTGCCACGACCACAAGTTCGATCCGATCAAGCAGCGCGAGTATTTCGCATTCCGGGCGTTCTTCGAGCCGCTGGAACTGCGGCGGGATCGAGTGCCTGGCCTGCCCGATCCAGGGCCCTTCGAGAAGTATGTCTATGCCCTGTCGTATGGTCCCACGGCTGCGGGGCTGGTCCGCGTGTTCGACGAGAAGCTCGACGCCACTACGCACATGTACCTCAAGGGCGATGCGCGGAATCGGATGGAGGATGAGCCGCCGGTGGAGCCGGCGGTGCTGGATGTCCTTGGGCGTGAGGGCTTTGAAGTGAAGCCGGTGGACCTGCCGCCGGAGGCCTTCTATCCGGGGCTTCGTCCCTTCATTCGCGATGAGGAACGGACGCGGCTTCGCGCGGCCCTGAGCGAAGCGGAAGGCCAGGAACGCCAGTCGCGGGAGGAACTCGCTCGACTCGAAACGTCGGCCGACACGCTGGGAGATGCGTTGGATGCGGCTCGCTGGCGATGCACGGAAATGTCACAGCAGCGGCAGGTAGCCTCGCTCGCACTGCAAAGTCTTGAGACGCGAATCGCGGCCGACGACGCTCGCCATCGTGGCCTCGGCGATCCAGAATCTAGCGCACGTCTGGCCAGCCGTTCCGAACGCGAACTGGCATCGGCAAGGAGGGAGCTGGAGCGACTCCAGGCGACGAACGCGGTCGCGTTGCTGCGGGGGAAGTTGACGTGGGCGTCAGCAAGCGGAGCCACGGGCGAAGTAGCCAAGCTGGAGACAGAACTGGCGTCCGCGGTGGAGAAAGAACGAGCGGCTCAAGTCGCCCGGGATGCGGCGTTGGCCGCCGCTTCGGAAGATCGCTTGGACTACTCGCCGTTGTCGCCGGTCTACCCGTCGAGGACGACGGGACGCCGTGCGGCACTCGCCCGCTGGATCGTCGATCGTCGCAATCCTGTGGCGGCCCGCGTGGCGGTCAATCATCTCTGGCTGCGACACTTCGGCCGCGCACTGGTCGCCACGCCCCACGATTTCGGCCGCAATGGAAGTCGACCGACGCACCCGGAACTACTCGACTGGCTGGCGGTGGAGTTCATGGAGAACGGCTGGCGGATGAAGCCGCTGCACCGATTGCTCGTGACCAGCCGAGCTTATCGACTTCGTTCCAGCCTGGCCCGGCAGGACAACGCCAAAGGGGCTTTGGATCCGGACAACCGCTGGTACGGCCGCGCGAATCCGCGGAGGATGGAGGCGGAAGTCGTGCGTGACAGCCTGCTGGCCTGCTCGCGGGAACTGGATCGAGCGATGGGCGGGCAGGAGCGGGACATGGCCGAAGGGTTGATCGTGGGCCGTCGAAGCCTCTACTTCGCCTCCCATGGCGAAGGACGCATGCCGATGCTGGAACTCTTCGATGCGCCCGACGTGTGTGATGGATACCAGCGCACGGTGTCAGTGCGTCCCCAGCAGGCACTCGCTCTGGCGAATAACGAACTGACGCGACGGGCCAGTCTGGCGTTGGCCCGCCGCTGGCCGGACACCTCGCAGGACATCGGAGCTTCGCAGGACCACGACGAGGCGCCGTTTGTACGCGCAGCGTTCCTGGCCGTGCTGTCGCGGCCGCCCGGGGATCGTGAAATGGAACTGGCCCGAGATTTTCTGGCGAGGCAAGCCCGCGTTTTCCTCGCGGAATCGGCGACCTCCAGTTCGGCTGCCGGCGAAGAGAAGCCAGCGGACTCGCCCACGCAGCGGGCCAGGGCTTCGCTCGTCCATGCCCTGTTCAACCACAACGATTTCGTCACCATTCGGTGATGGGGAGGATTCCGCCCATGGCCCGACGAGCGATCCCCGCGGTCTCGACGCCGATTCCTCGGCGGAACTTCCTGGCGAATGCGGGGCTCGGCTGCGCGGGCATGGCCCTCGGATCGCTGCTGATGCACGACGGAATCGTGCGCGGATCGGAAGGACCGGGCCCGTCCGTGCCGGATGCTTCTGCGACGAAATCGCTGCCTCGGCCCCGGGCCAGGAATGTGATCTGGGTCTTTCTTTCAGGCGGCGTCAGCCATCTGGAAACCTTCGATCCGAAGCCGCTGCTGAATCGGTACGCGGGAAAGACCTACGACGAGACCACGCTGCCGAATCCGCAGAAACTGCCGCTCTACCGCGAACGTTCCCGGTCCGTGGTCGGCTTCGATCGGGAAGTGGTCTCGCAGATCATGCCATTGCAGACCGGCTTCCGCCGCTTCGGGAACGTTGGCTGCGAAGTGAGCGACTGGCTGCCGCACCTCGCGGGAGTCGTCGACGATTTGTGTGTCGTGCGGTCGATGTACACCACCGACAACGACCACGGGGCCGAGTTCCAGTTCCATACCGGACGCCACTTCCTGGATGAGCAGCAGCCCACGATCGGGTCCTGGGTCAGCTACGGCCTCGGATCGTTGAACGAGAACTTGCCCCAGTTCGTCTTCCTTGGCGAGTACAAGGATCCGCGGGTGAAGAAGGACTTCGAGGCGCACTACCTGGGGCCGCAGCACAGTGCCGTGGAGTTGTCACTCGATCCGCGGAATCCGCTGCCCTTCGGTCGTCGGGCCGAAGGAGTGTCGACCGAGGTGCAACGGAACGAGTTTTCGCTGATCCACGAACTGAATCAGGTGACGGCGTCCGAGTATCCGGACGATGAAACGCTGGCGGCGCGGATTCGTTCTTATGAGCTGGCCTATCGCATGCAGATGTCCGCGCCCGAGGCGTTGAACTGGACGGAAGAGCCGGAGTCGATCCAGCGGTTGTACGGATTGGACCAGGAGACGACCGCGATCTACGGGCGGCGGTTGCTGACCGCCCGTCGCCTGGCCGAACGCGGCGTGCGTTTTACGCTGGTCTACCTGAGCGACTACGGCGAGTGGGATTCGCACTCGAACATCCGTGAACTCCACGCCCGCTCCTGCCAACGTGTCGACAGGCCGCTGGCGGGACTTGTCCGCGACCTGAAGCAGCGCGGCATGCTGGACGAGACCCTGGTGGTGTGCGCGACCGAGTTCGGACGTACGCCCGCCTTGGAAGTCACCAGTTTGAACAAAGCGGGAACAGGACGAGACCACCATCCGCATGGCTTCACCATCTGGATGGCGGGGGGCGGCCTGAAACGCGGACACATCCATGGAGCCACGGACGAGTTTGGGTTCCATGCAGTGGAACATCCGCACTATGTGACCGACATACACGCAACCGTGCTGCATCTGCTGGGCGTCGATTCGAGACGCCTGGTCATCCCCGGCCGACAACGGCTGGACATGGACCACGGCCAGGTGATGCGGGAGGTGATCGCCTGAGCCGCCCAGCCAAGACCGTCAGTCGGTATCAGGTGGGGCAGAGTGCTTGGCATGGCGACAGCCCACACCAGAGGCGGGCCGCTGGTTGACGCGGGAGGACCGGGCGTGCCGCTTCGCAGGCTCTCGAGTGTCAGTTCGACTTGGGCTCGTCGTCTTGCTTTCCAGCACGCACGGAACGGCTGACCGCCAGGGCGTCGTTGCGACGCTCGCCCTCCTTCAGCGACTCAAGATGGGCGACAATGACCGCGGAGGGAACCGCATAGCTGGCGATGCGTTCGGCACGGGCGATGTTGATGCCGACGACCTTCCCATCGAGGTCGACCAGCGGTCCTCCGCAGTGATGCGGCAGCAGGAACGTGTCGTGCTGCAGGACCTGGGGGAAGCCCGACCGGCGGAAGCTCAGTTCACCCCCCAGGAAGCTCTGGAAGTCCCCGCTCTCCAGCTCCATTTCGGTGCGTCGACCGAGCGTGGCCTCGATGGCCACTTCCTCTTCCTCGCGCTGGATGGCCAGCTTCACGGTGTCACCGGGCAGATGGTCCGAGATGATCCGGACGAACTCATCGCTCGATTCGATCGCCTCACTGCCAACGCGCAGGACGATGTCCCCGCGGGTCATGCCGGCTTCTTCGGCAGCGGTGTGGGGAATGACATCGGAGACGGCGGCACCGCGGCTGGAATCGTGCAATCGCACTCCAAGGATGCCGTCGTTGCGGACTCGCTGCGGCGTGACGCTCACCACGCCCACGGCCAGCGGCTCGCGGCCCAGGTGGGGTGTGGCGAGCAGGCTGCCGACCAGCGGAGTGGCGTCGGTGTTCCACTCCACGGCCTTCAACTGGCTGGCTTCGACCTTCAGCATCACGAGGTCGTATTCGGGAAGCGAGCCGACGACCGTGGCCTTGCGTTTGCGGCGGTCGTGGAACTGACACTGCAGCGGCTGGCGATTTTCCACTTCGCTGGCCTTGGTCAGGATGAAGCCTTCTTTGTCCACGATGGTGCCCATCGCGATCTGCTGGCCATCGCTGTAGATCCGCACGGTGGACTTGCGAGCTTCGGCGATCACGTCCTCGAAGGCCGCTTTGACGCCCGCGTGGTTCTTTCCGACCTCCCAGCCGTTCTCCAACTGATCGAGCCAGCCGCTGAGGAGGGCCGCGTCATCTCGCGTCTGCACGCTGGCCGGACGTTGGACAAGCCGCAACGCGCCCATCATGTTGGAATCGTCGCGCAGCAGGTCAAACAACATGCCGCAGAGAGCACCCAGCAGGATCAAGCTGAACGCACGCCGGATCGAACGATTCCAGTGCATGGTTGAGTCCTCGGCAGGAACGGCGGCGGGGATAAGCGGCGTCCGGGCGTCGCTCGCCCGGCAGGTGCCGCGGTCAGTCGTTGGCTTCGGGCCGTGCGGCCAAAGTCAGCTGAAGGTCTACGCTCTCATTGTCGCGGGCAAGACGCACCCGCACCATACTCCCGGGCACGGATTCTCGCACATACTTTTGCAGGTCCTCGAACGATTCCACCTTCTTATCATTGAACTGGGTAATGCGATCGCCAGCAAGGATCCCGGCTTCGGCAGCCGGCGATCCCGGGGCAACCTTCTCAATGGTAGCGCCGGCGGCTCGCGGGTTTTCCACCACGCCCAGCCAGGCGGATCCCGGCCCGCTGTCGGACGGAGCCTCCTCGATCGGGTCCCAGATCTCGCTGCGCACGAGCCGGTCCCAGGACTCCCGGTAGGGATCAATAGGTACGTGGACGTTAATGGTCAGGTTCTTCCCGATGCGGCTGTGAATCCCGATCACGCGTCCCTGCAGGTCGAAGAGGGGACCTCCCGAGTCGCCACCGACCAGTGTGCAGTCGGAGAGGATCGCCGAATCGTCGGTTTTGAGGACGCGGCCCCAGCGAAGAACCGGCGGGCGATCGGGGTCGTAACCCCCCGGGTGTCCGGTTGCCAAGCACCATTGACCATCCCGGACGTCGGCCGAACGCCCAAGAGGCGCGTGCGGCCAGGGGCCTTCGTCGGTGATCTTGATCATGCCCGCGTCCAGTTTCTGGTTCATGCCCAGCGTGATGCCGGAAACCGCCTTGCCGTCCGACAGGTAGATGGTCGCTCGACGGCCGGGAGTACCCGCCACATGCGCCGCCGTCAGCACATGGCCCTCCGCGTCGATGATCACTCCGCTGCCGTTCGCCCGTCCGACCTGGATCGCCACCGTGGAAGGTATGATTCGCGGCGTCAACTCCCGGATGCGAGTCTGCAGCGTCTTCAGTTCCTCGCGGTTGATCGGTGGGCTGCCGCGGAACAGCTTGGCGAGCCGCGTGGAGTTCGGGCTGCCGGAACTGCCCGTGCTAAGTTGGATCCCGGACTTTTGCGTCCCGTCCGACTCGTGGAGTGCCCGTTGAACTCGGTCGGTCGCTGGCTTCTTCGACGGAGCCTCGCTGGTACGGGTCGGACTGGCGGTGGGCCGCGATCGGTCCTGCCGTTTCGACTCCGCCGATGCGATCACCTCCACCGCCGACGACCGCTCCTGGCCCTGGGACGCTGGTTCTTCAAACGCTGGTTCTTCCAGTTCGGACCACTCGGCCTCGCCAGATTCGCCGACGTCAGCATCGACAACTTCATGGCTCGGCTCGGTCAAGCGGCCGGCTTGCTGCAATGCGGCCGGCGGCAGCGGAGCAGGCGGAAGGGGGGAATTCGTAATCTCGCTTGCGGTATCCGGCTGAAGGCCTGCATCGAAACGGTGCGCGGGAAGCCGGGGGCTGGATGCGCGTTGCTCTTGCGGATCAAACTCATCCGGTTGGCTTGGCGTTTCCCCGGAACTTTCCCCCTGCGCCGGGGCGAGGCGTGAGGAAGCCACGACGGACTGGTAACAGGAGAGGGCCGCGATGGCCATGAGAAGAATCGCGCCGAGCACCACGGCGCCGGTCACTGCCGGACGGATCTCCAGTTCGCCGGGGCGGGAAGCCACCGGGCTGATGGGACGTTCGCGGCGGTCTTCGAGTGCTCCAGACAACGGGCTTTCCTTCCGCAGGGTCTAACTGGCCTTCCGCAGGTTCTCGTGACGCCAAGGGCTTGGGATGGCTTCACCCAGGAACACCGGTCCCCGGGGGAATGCCTTCGTGGCGTCCGCATCGAACGCCGCCGGCGACTTGATTCCAAGCCAGCCGGAAACGCATGCCGACGCATGGACGATGGGCTGAAAGCAGGGAAGCCGCGCCGATCGTTCACGGGGAACGCCGGAGGGCTCGAATTCCACCGCGGAACCCCGGACGGGCGCCACGAGCCCTTATCATAATCAAAAGGTGAACGGCGTGTGCACTTTTTCACACGTTTGACCTCGTTTGTTTCCCGAGGGCGACGCAACCCCTTGACGCAGGAAGAAAGGCAAGTCGTACTGGTCGAGGTTCAGGGCTTGGGCGGGAGGCCGGCTGGTGTGAGGCCGAGATTGGGTTGCGCACCAGCGGCTCCGCGGGTCGGCATGTTTCCGCGACGCGTATGAACGCGTGCCGTTCCTGAGTCCCGCAGTGTTGTTTCGAGCGATCAAGCCTCTTGTGTCAGGAAACCATACCG
>JBIIEC010000291.1:0-7935 GCA_044238045.1 Pirellulaceae bacterium
GCATACTCTCGCAGGTACACCTCCTCGTACTTCACCGACCTCCAGAGCCGCTCGATGAAGATGTTGTCCAGTGCCCTTCGGCGACCGTCCATGGAGATCCGGATTCCACTTTCCTGAAGTCGGCCGGTGAAGGCCAAGGAGGTGAACTGCGATCCCTGGTCGGTATTGAAAATCTCCGGTCTCTTGCCGCTCAAGGACTCCTCGAGTGCTTCCAGGCAGAAGCTGACATCCATCGTATTGGACAGTCGCCAGGCGAGTACGTAGCGGCTGAACCAGTCCATGACCGCGACGAGGTACAGGAACCCTTGCTTCATCGGAATGTAGGTGATATCGCTGCACCATACCTGATCAGGCCTCGACACTTCCAGATTCCGCAATAAATAAGGGTAAATCACGTGTCCCGGCGTCGATCTGCTGGTCTGCGGCCGTGGGTAAGTCGCCTCGATTCCCATGCGTCGCATCAGGCGCTGCACCCGCTTGCGGTTGACGCCGAGTTCGATGGCGATCTTGCGGCTCCCGTAAATGGGAAGCTCCAGATGAAGCTTGTCGATCCGCCGCATCATCGCCAGGTCTTCCGCCGACGCCTCCGCCACGCCGTAGTACCAGCTGCTTCTTGCCAGTCCAAGCAGGCGACACTGGCCCAACAGACTCAGCGTTCCGTGGCCGGGTTCCACCAGCCGGCGTTTCCGCTCAACTGAGCTCGGCAGCTTTTTTTTTCAACCACTCGACCTCCATTTTCAGTCGACCGATCTGTTCGTAAAGTTCCTCCTCGTTGGTCTGGGCGTCGTCCCGTCTTTGACGCCCGTCCTCAAACAGTCCCGCGGCCTGTTCCAGCAGTTGCCGCTTCCAGGTAGCCACCTGGTTGGCATGCACCTTGAACTCGCTGGCCAGTTGGGCCGTCGTCTTGTCGCCCCGTACGGCCGCCAGGGCCACCTTCGCCTTGAAGGCTGATCCAAAAACCCGACGCTTCCTCGGCATCCGTGTACCTCCCGTCGGCGGGACCCCCGCCGACATGAATTTACACCTTATTGGGGCGCCCAGTTTTCGGGGTCCACCTCATAGGTCTCGAGGTCCGTGCGTCCGCGGGCCTTAGCGGCACGCATGGCACGTCCCTTGCCGTTCTGCCGAGCGACATAGTAGTCTTGGCGTTCCTTCAGTTTCATGTCGTGGCGGCCGACCTCCTTGGCCGAAGCGGCCTTGGCGACTACCTGCTTGGCGGGCTTGCCGTTCGCCTGGTCGTCGTTCGTGATCGTGCCCAGGCCAAGTTGGTCGGCGATCGCCGCGTTGTCACTGGCCTGCGACAGTTCGACGAAGAACGACTCGTTCGCCTCCAGCTTGCTGTCGCCACGGACGATGACCGTCACGGTCTGGGTGGTTTCGCCAGGAGCGAAGGTGACGCTGCCTTCGGCGGCCGTGTAATCCCCGTCGGCGGTGGTCGCCGTACCGTCCTTCGTCTGGTAGTACACCGTCACCGGTTCCGCGAACGCCCGGGACAGGGTCACGCGGAAGTTGGCCTCCGTCAGCTGGGCAACGCCTTTTTTCGCACCCGAGGTGCCGACCTGGCCTTCGCTCACGCTGACGTTGCTGATCGAGATCCTCGGCAGCGTATCCGGACGAACGACGATCCACGAGGCCACGGAGCGCGAATCCTCCACGCCGTCGTTGACCTTGTATTCGAAGCGGAACTTGCCATCGAATCCGGTGGTGGGAACAAACGTGAAGGCACCGGTGCTGGCGTCGACCGTCAGAGCACCGCCGACGGCGTCTTTCTCGGTGACGATGTAGGTCAGCGGCTGACCGTCGGGATCCGACGCCGGCAGTTGGCCCGTCAGCGTCGTGCCCGGAGGCGTCGTCAGCGTCTCACCGCCCTGCGCCGTGGGCCGCATGTTCGTCGAACTCTCGCCAATCACCAGCCGCATGGACGACGAGGGGATCGACGCGTCGCTCGGTCCCGAGAATCCATACACGCTGCCGTCGATTTCCACGTTGGGATCGGCCTGCGAGTGGCTGTTGACACGCTCCTCCGAAGCCGGAATGAACACGACCGAATGCCGGGAGTTGGTGCCCGCCGGAGTGTCCGCACCGGACGTGAGGCTCAGAATCAGGTTGCGGGTTTCGCCAGGCCCCAGCGTGATGAGCTGTCCCTGGACGCTTTGACGCGTCGCCGCATCGAGCAGCTTCGGAGCGTACGAATATCGGGACCGATGATTGACCGTGCCGCCGATGGCGTCGGGGCCGTTGTTGGTCACGGTGACATTCATCTCCACTGTCTCGCCAGCACGCGCATCCAGTTCCTGTCCGTTCTCCCAGCCTTCGATGTTGACATCGACGAGGTCCGGTTCGGGCACGTACGACAACTTGATGTCATCGACCCACATCTTCGCCGGGTAACCCGATTCCGGTTCGCCGAAGTAGGGGTGCAGGTCGACATAGAACCGCGTGGCGAGTTCCCAGTAGTTCCCCGCGACGCCCGTGGGATTCTTCTCAACGCGGAACTGGCTCAGGCCGCGCTGATGCTGCGGGATCTCGTTGACGACGACATGAATCCAGCCGTCCCGAGCCTTGTCGTGGCGGAGTACCAGCTGGTGGTAGAAGTGCCAGTTGTCGGACTCCACCGTCTTGTCGGTCCCGATTTTGGCGGGGTCGAACTGGTAGGTGCCGATGTTGACATTCTGGTAGGCCGTCGCGGACGAGGTGGCTCGGAATCCATCCTCGAAGCGGACCCAGAAGTCCAAGCGGTTTGCGCGGGCACCACGGGGCAGCAGGTAGCCCTTGTCGCTGTACGAGTTGGTGATGCTGCCGCCGGTGGAGGCGTTGCGGAGCACCCAGAAGCCGGGCAGCCCCGCGTTGGCGTCCGGCGACTCGACCAGCAGCGCGTTGCTGCCGTCGCGGCCTTGGCCCTGGGCGAGCGTCAGGCGGTCAACACCACTGTCGCCCTTGGCTCCCACGTAGGTGCCAACGGTGCCGCCAGGCTGCGATGCAAGCCAACTAGCGTCACGCAACGCGGAGTCCTCGAAGTCCATGACGACGAACTCTTGCGCCTCGGCGACCGTGAACGGCAGGCGACTTTCGAGGGATTCCACTTGGAAATTGCGACGACGGCGAAGATTCATTTTCAATTCAGTCTCTCGGGATGGCCGCCGTAGCTTCGAGAAGCCCCGGTTCGGCGCGGTTGGAAATCTTGACGGTGCGAAGCACGGCAGGTCGGCGATCTACCCAGCGACTGGATCCGCGTCATCCGGCGGCGGGGAGAAAGCGTTTGTCCGGGAGCGGCCAGCCGTGTGGGCTTTTTGCTCCTGAACGCACCACCATTACGCAAACAGTGGGCCGGAGTTGCGGTTGGACGTGGAATTTGTGGAAAAGAGGAAATCCCAGGGCCAATCCGCCCCAAAACACGCCTGCTGACGAGGCTCCAGCGGCCTCAAAAAAAAGAAGCCAGGTGTGCTCTGCGGCGCGCTCCTGCTGGCGGTGATCGAAAATGCGTGCAGCGTCCTCTCACTTTGATACGCCGGCGGCCCGTCCCGAACCGGACTGGAAGAGTCTGGCCGCCCGAAATCCGCAGTGGAAATCGGCCCCAAGAAGGAATCGCCGAGCCCATCCGGCGGGAAACGCACCTGCCCGGAAAGAGTAGGCAAGGCTGCCAGAAGCGGTGATTGGCTGCCAAAAAGTGGCTGCCAAAAAGCGGCTGCAGGACCCGGAAACAGACGCGCCCCGGAAAGGGGCAGGCCCGTTGCGGCAGATCGCAGATGCAGGACAACCGGGCCGCTTCGGGGGGCTGTTTCACGCCTGCGACGCGGACGACTCCCCGAGTTCCGAAGACAGCCCTACCATCGAGACCGCCAGGGGACGCTCGCAGGTTTGGCGGCCTGACCTGGGAAGCGGAGCGGCAACCGCGCGAACGGCGACGGCCTGCTGCTCGAAACCTTCGCCAGCGACGCATCGGCGAACGCGGCGTCCACGTCGGCGGACGAAGGTTTTCCTCGGTCGTCGTTGCGGATCGTGCCGATGCCCAGGCCGTCCACGATTGTGCCCTGCGATGCGTTTTCGAGCACGACCAAGAACGCCTCGTCGGCCTCTGCTTTGTTGTCCCCCAGGACGATCACATCGACCGATTTCGTCAGTTCTCCGGGAGCAAAGACCAGCGTGCCACGGGCCGCGCGGTAGTCGCCGTCGGCGATGGTAGCCGTATTGTCGACGGTGCGGTAGTCGAGCGTGAGCGGTTGCGAAGCCGTCCTGGACAGAGAGACCGTGAAGGTGAGAGGCGTCTCCTGGGGTTGTCCCTTCTTCTTTCCCGCGCTGATCAGTTTCCCTTCGTTGACGGCCGCATCGTTGATCGCGATCCTGACCGCTGTTTCGGGACCAACGAGGATCCAGGACGTGACGGCACGCGAAGCGTTCACTCCATCGCTGACCTGGCTGGTGAACAGAAACGAGCCCAGGAAGCCCGGTGCGGGATCGAAGGTGAAGGCACCGGTGGCGGGATCGAGAACCATGGTTCCGCCGACAGCTGACTGCTGCAGCAGCGTGTAGGCGAGCGGCTGGCCTTCCGGGTCGCGCGCGGCGACCTGGCCCGTGAAGCGTGTGGCGCTGGTGGCGTAGTAGGCTTGGCCGCCCAGGGCCGAGGGACGAAGGTTGTTGGAGTGGGGGCCGACGACGATGCGGACGGAAGCGGCGGGGATGGCGGCGTCGCATGGTCCGGAGATACCGTACACGTTGCTGTACAGTTGGACGTTCGCATCCGCTTGCGATGCGTTGCTCGGACGTTCCTCGGTCGTTGGCACGAAGATGACTCCATGCAGCAGGTTCACTCCATCGGCGATGGTGTCGCGAGGTGTGAACTGCAAGAGAAGCGACCGGGACGCACCGGGAGCGAGGTTGAGTAGAGTGCCTTGGACACTGAGTCGCGTGACGGCGTCGAGCAGTTTCGGCGAGTAGGGGTATTGGGAGCGATGTGCCACGGTGCCGCTGATGGCCGACGTGCCGGGGTTGGTGATGGTGACGGCCAGTTCCACTGTTGCCCCTTGCAACACACCTACCTCCTGACCATCGAACCAGCCCTCGATGTCCACGTCAACGGCTGCTGGTTCGGGAACGTACGACAGCCGGATGTCATCGACCCACATCCGCGCCGGGTAACCGATTTCTGGATCGCCGAAGTAAGGATGGAGATCGACGTAGAACCGGGTGAGGAGTTCCCAGTAGTTGCCCGCAAGGCTGGTGGGGTTCTCCGGAACTCGATACTGGTCTCGGTCTCGCTGGTGCTGCGGGATTTCATTGATGACGACATGAATCCAGCTGGCGCCTGCCTGGTCGTGCCGGATCACCAGTTGGTGGTAGAAGTGCCAGTTGTCGGACTCCACGGTTTTCTCCAGGCCCAGTTTGGCCGGGTCGTACGCGTAGGTGCCGATGTTGATGTTCTGGTAGACGGTGCTGGAGGAGAGGGCGCGGAAGCCTTCTTCGAAGCGGAGCCAGAAGTCGAGGCGGTTCGCGCGTGCGCCGCGCGGAAGCAGGTAGCCTCGTTCGTCGTAGCAGTTGGCGATGCCGCCGGTTCCCGAGGCTTGGTTGCGAAGCACCCAGAAGCCGGGCAGTCCCGCGGCGGCGTCGGGCGATTCGACGAGCAGCGCGTTGCCGCCGTTGCGTCCCTGTCCGGGCGCGAGCAGCAGCAGGTCCGTGCCGCTGTCCGACTTGGTTCCCACATACGTCGCGACGGTACCCCCGGGCTGCGCATCGAGCCAAGCCGCGTTGTGCAGGGTGGAGTCCTCGAAATCCATGACCACGAACTCCTGGGCGGTCGCTGCGGTGAGCGGCAGGCGGGGCTCGAGGGATTCGACGGAGGACAAGATACAAAAGGAGCGTTTCATGACAGGGCTCTCGGTGCATGGACTTCTTGGAAACGAGGCGGCGCGGCGTTTTGCGCGGCAAGACGCCGAAGTGCTGGGGAGCAAGGCGGCGCGACGCAGGGGCCCGTCCTGGGGGCGGGCTCATGGAGAAACAGCCTGGTGAAGAGGCGAGCACACCGGTCGGCTCGCGGCGGCCGCCAATTCCTCGGCCGCGAGAATGGAACGAAACGCGGAGTGGATTCGCTGGCAGCGAACCTGGTCCTCTCAGACGATGCAGCCGCGGTCTGTCGCGTGCATGGCTTTTCGCGGAATCGAGTTCCGCTCCATCAGGGTCAATTGCCGGCCGTGGCCTCTTCAGTTTCCAGGACGAGTTTGGTCGTGGCCAGCATGGTGTCGGGGTTCAGCGAGATGCTGTCGATTCCGGCCTCCACGAGGAAGCGGGTGAAGTCAGGGTAGTCGCTGGGGGCCTGGCCGCAGATGCCGATCTTGCGGTCCAGTTTCCGGCAGGTGGCGATGACCTGCCGGATCATTCGCAGGACGGCTTCATTCCGTTCGTCGAACAGCTTCGCGATGGCTTCGTTGTCACGGTCGACGCCGAGGATCAACTGGGTGAGATCATTAGAGCCGATGCTGAAGCCATCGAAGATCGCGGCAAACTCCTCGGCCAGCACGACATTGGACGGGATCTCGCACATGACGTAGACCTCCAGGCCGTTCTCTCCGCGTCGGAGTCCGTGGCGTGCCATCTCCTCCTGCACGCGCACTCCTTCCTCGACGGTGCGGCAGAAGGGGATCATGACCTTCAGGTTGGTCAGTCCCATTTCCTCGCGTACCTTGCGCACGGCCTGGCATTCCAAGGCGAAACCATCCTGGTACCTGGGGTGGCAGTAGCGGCTGGCGCCGCGGAAGCCCAGCATGGGGTTCTCCTCCAGGGGCTCAAACTCCCGTCCGCCGACCAGGTTAGCGTATTCATTGGTCTTGAAGTCGCTGAAGCGGAGAATGACCTCCTTGGGGTAGAAGGCGGCGGCGAGCATGGAGACGCCCTGGGCGAGGCGATCGACGAAGTACATGGATTTGTCGGGGTAGCCTTGCGTCCATTGCAGGATCCGTTCGCGCGCGGCCTGGTCCTGCAGTTGGTCGAAACGCGTCAGTGCCAGCGGATGGACCTTGATATAGTTGGTAATGATGAACTCCATGCGGGCCAGTCCGATGCCGTCGTTGGGGATGAACGAATGCGAGAAGGCTTCGTCGGGGTTGGCCAGGTTCATCATGATGCGGGTGCGTGGCCGGCGGAGATCCTCCAGGCGGGTGCGCTGGACCTCAAAGGGAAGGGCTCCCTCGTAGACAAAGCCCGTGTCCCCTTCGGCGCAGCTGACGGTCACAACCTGGCCATCACGCAGGCGCTCGGTGCCATGTTCGGTGCCGACGATGGCGGGGAGGCCCAGTTCGCGACTGACGATGGCGGCATGGCAAGTGCGCCCGCCGCGGTTGGTGACAATCGCCGCGGCCTTCTTCATGATCGGCTGCCAATCGGGATCGGTCTTGTCCGTGACCAGCACTTCGCCCGGCTGGAACTGGCCGAGGAATTCGGCGCTGCGAATGACACGCACCGGCCCGCTCGCCACCCGCTCGCCCACTCCCCGCCCGGTGACCAGCACCTGGCCACGGCGGGTGAGGCGATACGTTTCGAGAAGCAGTGGATCCTTGCGCGACTGGACGGTTTCGGGACGCGCCTGCAGGATGAACAGTTCTTGGGTGAGTCCATCCTTGGCCCATTCGAGGTCCATGGGGGTTGGGCGTCCGCGCAGGCGGGAGTAGTGTTCCTCGATCACGCACGCCCAGCGCGCCAGCTGGAGGACTTCGTCATCCTCCAGGGCCGGGCGGGCGCGGTCGGCGACGGGGACGGGTTCGTTTCGCACCATCTGCCCACCGCCTGTGTCGTAGACCAGCTTGAACTCCTTGCTTCCCGGAACCTTTCGCAGGAGGGGCCGGTTACCGGTTGCGAGTGTCGGTTTAAAGACGCAGTACTCGTCGGGCGTGACCGTGCCTTGGACGACGTTTTCGCCGAGGCCGTAGGCCGCATTGACCAGCACGA
>JBIIEC010000017.1:0-27894 GCA_044238045.1 Pirellulaceae bacterium
GCAACTGCTGCGGGTGCTTGGCTTCGAACCCGTGATGACGGTTCACAAGGTCCGCCAGCAGGCGACCCTGTCCTGGGAAGGCTACGAAGTGGAAATCTGCCTCGACGAAATCGATCAGCTCGGCAGTTTCGTGGAACTCGAAACGTGCAGCGACCTGGAACATCTCGAAAAAGCCAAGGCAGTTCTTGCTTCGCTAGCCTCCTCGCTGAACCTGGATCGCCAAGAGCACCGAAGTTACCTCGAACTGATGCTCAACCAACTCAGTCCGCAACGCATCTCTGGCTGACCAGACGCACGGATGCTCCAAAAATCTAGATTTTTCGACTTCCCTCAGCGAAAAACACCTGTTCCCTCGGGTGCGCCTCGGCTAGGATCCCCGAGAAGCGTGTGGACCTGCTCGGCATGCGGCCTGCTCGGTATGCGGCCAGTGGTGCGAGCTTGGCGCCGAGACAATCATCGCCGCGCAAGATCCCACAACTTTCCACTAGACACCACTACGGAAACCACCACGGTCGCGAGAGCAGTCTTCCAGGTGTTTCCCGTCGGGCCAAGGTGGTTCCCGCCAAGTCAGCTTGGTTGCCTCTTGGACAGTTCCCGCCAAGATCGATCGGATCATCCGCTCTGAAGCTGTTTGGGTTTCCTGATGGAAACCCCGGTGCGGAAACGATAGAATTTCGCAAGTCCGGTATCAGGTTATCGGTTGCACAGGTCAAGAAAGGAAGATCGCATGAAGTCTCGCATTGTGGCTCTGTTCGCTCTCGTCTCCATGGTGGTCGTTGGCACTCTGGTCGCGGAAGACGCCGCCAAGGTGGATTGGGCCAAGATCAAGTGCGTTGTGTCCGGCAAGCCGGTGAACGTCGAGAAGAAGGCCGAGTTCAAGGGCGGCGAAGTCTACTTCTGCTGCCCCGGTTGTGCCGCCTCCTACGCCAAGGACGCGACCAAGTTCACCGCCAAGTCCAACCACCAGCTGGTGGCCACGGGCCAGGCCAAGCAGGAAGGCTGCCCCATGTCGGGCAAGCCGGTCAAGGCGGACGCCAAGGTGACCATCGGTGGCGTGGATGTGGCTTTCTGCTGCAACAACTGCAAGGGCGCTGCCGAGAAGATGGCAGCCGACGAGCAGGTCTCCAAGGTCTTCGGCGACGAAGCCTTCGAGAAGGCCTTCAAGGTCTCGAAGAAGTAAGTGAATCGCTGGCCGTTTTGGCCGAGCGTGTTTGCGATCTCAGTGGACCGGCCCGCGAGGATCGGTCAGCCAGCGGATACAGCAAGCAGCATGCGTTCCATCAAAAGGCGTTCCTTCGGGAACGCCTTTTTTCATGGGCACAGGCGTCGAGGGCCCGCGCAGGCACCGAAGGCGAACTCGGGCTTGGCGTTTCTGGCTCTTCACCGCGCGGGAAATGACCTGTTCCCCTCATGGGACATCTGACATACTCCCGCGCCCGAAAGCGGCGTTGGGGTGGAGTCCGACCCGGTTCTGAACCTCCCCGGCGTTCTTGGCTGCCACGTCTGGACGGGAGGTGACATGAAACTGTTCTTCTCGGTGGGTGAGCCCAGCGGCGACCTTCACGGGGCCAACTTGATCCGCGAACTGAGACGGCGCGAGCCGGACGTGCGGTGCGTCGGCTTCGGCGGCCCGCGCATGGCCGAGGCTGGCTGCGAACTGCATGCCGACCTGACACGATTGGCCATCATGTGGTTCGCCCGCGTGCTGCTGAACCTGCATCGGTTCTGGCTGCTGCTGCGCCAGGCGGACCGCTACTTTCGCGAGGAGCGTCCCGACGCGGTCATCCTGATCGACTACCCTGGGTTCAACTGGTGGATTGCGCGCCGCGCCAAGGCACGCAGGATTCCGGTCTTCTACTACGGAGCTCCCCAGATGTGGGCCTGGGCTCCCTGGCGCGTCCGCAAGATGCGCCGCCTTGTCGACCATGTGTTGTGCAAGCTTCCCTTCGAAGCCGACTGGTACAACGAACGAGGCTGTCGCGCGCTGTACGTGGGACATCCCTACTTCGATGAACTCCTCAATCAGCATCTGGACCAGCACTTCCTGGCCGAGATCGCCGCTCCCGATACACCGCTGGTGACCTTGCTGCCTGGTTCGAGAAAGCAGGAAGTCACGGCCAACCTGGATGACTTCCTGCGCGTCGTGCGCCGCCTGCGCGCCCTGCTGCCCGAGACGCGATTTGCGATGGCGGCCTACAACGAAGAGCAGGCGGAGATGGCGAAACTGGTCGTGGACGAGGAACAACTACCGGTGAAGATCCATGTGGGCAGGACGCCCGAACTGATCCATGCGGCGAGCGTCTGCCTGGCGTGCTCTGGATCGGTTTCCCTCGAACTGCTCTACCACATGCGTCCCTCGGTCATCCACTATCGCGTCAGCCGCTTCGCGTTCCGGGTGCAGAAGTACTTCCGCACGGTTCGCTTCATCACGCTGGTCAACCTGCTGGCGAGCGACAATCGCTTCTGCCAGCGCGGAGAACTCTACGACCCTGCCGTGGATGACGTCCCCTTCCCGGAATACCTCACCTGCGAAGACCGCTCCGTCACCATCTCCAACCAGATCGAACGGTGGCTTCAGGATCCAGAAGCCCATGCGGCCGTCGTTCGCCAACTTGCGTCGTTACGTTCCCAGTTGGCCCAAGGCGGGGCTTCGAAACGCGCCGCCGACTACATCGTCACGCAGCTAACCGAGACGGCCGGCCGCTCGTCGGTCGAATCGTCCGCTCGAGCAGCCTGAGGTAGCGTGGGAGCGTTCCAGACCAGGAGTTCACCAAAACACATCGGGCCACACTGCCCACGGCTCAACCGTGCCCACGGTCAACCGCGTCCAGCAGAACCATCCTCGTTGGGATACCGCGTTCGCTTGTGGAGCGGGCACGCTGCGAGTGTGTCTGGCAAGCGTCGATGCGTCGAGCGTGGGCACGAGCGTCTGCCTTGCGCGGTCGCGGCGTGGCTGCGGCCCGCCTCGAACCTCTGGAGCACACCTCCTTACAAGGACCCCGACAACGCATGTTCCAAGACAGCGAAGCTTCCTCCCCTTACGATGTGAACTTCCACATCAGCGGCATTCCCATCCGCGTGTCGCCCTGGTTCTGGCTGAGCACGGTGCTGCTGGGCATGGGTGCGAGCGAGGGCGGTGATCCCCAACGCCTGCTGCTGTGGGTCGCCGCCTGCTTCGCCTCCATCCTCATCCATGAACTGGGCCACGCCCTGGCGTTCCGTTGGCATGGCGTGGAATCGCGTATCGTCCTCTATCAGTTTGGCGGCCTCGCCGTTCCCACGGGCCTGGGGGCCGGCTGGAACTCGCGCCGCTCTCTCTCCCGCTCGTACGCCATCACCGTTTCCGCCGCCGGCCCGCTTGCCCAGTTCGCCGCGGCCGCCGCACTGATGGCCGGCATCCACGCCTCCGGCTTCACCATCCCGCTCGATGGCTTCGTCGCGCAATGGCTGCGATTGCCTCGCGATCTCCCGCCGCTCGCTTCCCCCAAACTCCATGACTTCTCCGCGTTCTTTCTCTACGTGAGCGTCTACTGGGGGCTGCTCAACCTGCTTCCCGTCCTCCCGCTGGACGGCGGACAGATCGCTCGCGAAATCTTCCTCGTCTTCGACCGCAGCAAACCCATCCAACATGCACTCTTGCTGTCCACGATCACCGCCGGCTTTCTTGCGGTGCGCGGCTTCCTCCAGAATGACATGTACTTCGGCATGATGTTCGGCATGCTCGCTTACTCGAATTTCAATGCTCTCCAAGCTCATTCCGGCAGCGGCTTCGGTCGCCGCTGGTAGTCGCGAGCCCGCGCGCCGGCAACGCTGAAACATCTGTAAATTCAGAGCATCGCGATCTTCCCGCACGCCACTCGACTGTGACATGAAGTTGGCACTCCAAGGCGTAACGCGCGCGGCAATCAGCACCATGAACGTCGCGCGCGAAGTGTCCATTGCAGGAACTCATGCCGCCAACGCTCGTCCAAGCGACTGCGAAAAAAAACTGTTTTTCCGAGAACTGGGGTTGACGAAAGGTTTCTGATCCTGAACATTTAGCAGCACAGTGGCTGACAGCATTGAAGTCGTCACGCCGCTGGCCGTTGCTGAAGCTTGTCGATGCGTGCGGGGCTCGCGAAGCACTGCTTCCCACAGCATCAAGAAGCACGAAGTCAGGGACACCTCGTCCGCGAGGGATCGCTTGAAGGTAGACACGCAGCGGTTTCCTACCAGGGATGTAACACCTCCTGTCAGGAGGTTGACGTTAGGAGGTGAGTTGGTCTCGACGCAAGGTTTGACCCAGAGACCCTCACGAAACACCTTTTCATCGGAGGACGTGATTGTGGCCAAGAAGAAAGCAGCCAAGAAGGCCGTGAAGAAGGCCGCCAAGAAGGGCACGAAGAAGAAGGCCGCCAAGAAGAAGGTCGCCAAGAAGGCCGTGAAGAAGGCCACCAAGAAGGCAACCAAGAAGGTCGCCAAGAAGAAGTCGGCCAAGAAGAAGACCGCCAAGAAGACCCGTGGCGCCATGCCCGCCTAGTGCGGATCTGGTTTCGCCGGTGCTCCGGCGAAGTCTTATCGATGGTTCATTCAAAGAGTCGTCCTGACCTTATGGCAGGCGACTCTTTTTTTTTACCTTCGCCGTCCCCGCGATCGGCCAGCTGCCTGAACCACCCACTGCGGGGACGGTCCTGCCTCCCGCTTTTCTGGTCGACTGGCCCAACGGGCGACCAGTCGCATTGAAGCTCCCATGCGTTCGCTTACAGCACCGACAAGGTGGGCAACGGCGGGTCCTCCTTGGCCTTCGCCGCCAGGTTCCTGGACAGTTGAGCCACCAGATGCTGCAGGTAGGGGCGGACGTTCTCGTCGTCGAACACCTGTCCCATGGCGCCCGCGTCCCCCTGGGTGCGAATCGCCATGTTGATTGGAATGTCGCCCAGGAACGGAACCTCCAGCTCCCTGGCAGCTTCCTGGGCGCCTCCGCGACCGAAGATGTCATAACGCTTATGGCAGTCGGGGCAGATGAAGCCGCTCATGTTCTCCACCATGCCCAGCAGCGGGATATGCACCTTGCGGAACATCGAAATCGCCTTGATCGCATCCAGCAGCGCGACCCGCTGCGGAGTACAGACGACCACGGCTCCCGTCAGCGGCAGCAACTGGGACAGTGTCAATGCGATGTCCCCGGTGCCGGGCGGCATGTCGATCACGAGGTAGTCGAGTTCTCCCCAGGCCGTGTCGCGCAGGAACTGCGTGATGGCCCCATGCAGCATGGGCCCGCGCCAGACCACCGCTTCCCCCGGCGGGATGAGGAACCCCATCGACATCACCCGCAGGCCATCCTTCTGGATCGGCTGAATGCGCCCCTCATGCACTTCCGGTCGCCCCTCGACTCCGACCAACTGCGGCACGCTGGGGCCGAAGACATCGGCATCCATGAGACCGACCTGGGCTCCGGCACGCTGCAGGCCATAGGCGAGCGCGGTCGCCACCGTGCTCTTTCCGACACCGCCTTTTCCCGAGCCGACCACGATCACACTTTTGGCCGTCAACCCGATCTCGCCGATCTTCTGGGGAGGCCTCGCGTGCACGACACGTTCAACCTCCACCTGACGCAGCGCGGGGAACTCTCCGCGCAAGAACGCGCGGGCCTCTTCCACGGTCTCCTCCCAGAGCGCCGCGGAATGCGTCGTCAGTCCGAGAACCACATGCAGCTGCTCCCCGGAAATCCGGATGTCCCGCACCTGCTCCATCTCCACCACGCTTCGGCCCGTCTCCGGATCCTTGAAACGATCCAAGGCTGCCCGTACCTGACCCACATCCACCGACGCCGAACTCATGGTTCCCCCTCTTCGTTCCCGAAATCTCACTCCGGAGCACCCCAGTGCTTGCCTCGATCCCCTGGGATCGACCCGGCTCCCCGCGGTTCATTTCACAGGATTTCCTGCGGCTTCCAGGGAAGATTGTTCCAAATCCGTTCGTGGTCGCCCAGGGCAGGGACTGGAATCCGATCCCAGAAACGCGCGACGCAGCGTGCCAGCCGCGGGGCCTGTTCGAGCTGCTGGAACACCGCTTGGGCGCCCAGCACGGTGGCCCACAGGAACGCCAGGTCATCTTCCGCCGGCACTACCGCGAGCAGCAACATGTCGGGCGCCGAAGCCCTCCAGCGAGCCCAGGTGCCCCCGTCGGACTCCCCCCAGGAGCGTTCCACCACCACGATCGAGATCCAGGGCGCTGGCTTCGCCTGCGGATCATCCCAGCGGACCGCCGCCGGAAGCTGCTCCTGCCGTTCCACCCGCACCTGCTCTGGCAGGTAACGTCGCAGCACGCGCGTCCACAGGCCGTCCCGGTCGAACACCACGCACGCTCGCTGCAACTCAGCCTCTCCCCAGACTCGATGCTCCGCGAAGATCACGCCGAAGCCTCCCCGTCTGGAGTCGCCGGCCCGTCCTGGTCGGTTGAATCGTTCTTCCCTGCACAGGGTGGCATCGGTTCCAACTTCCGCAGCAGTCGCGATCGGGGAATCCCCAGCAGTCGAGCCGCCTCGGCCCGATTCCCCTGGGCACGCGCCACAGCGCGGACCACCAACTCCCGTTCAATCGCCGCCAGATAGTCGTCCAGCGAAGCCATCTCGGGCGGCACGACGGGATAGTCCTCCGCATCCGCGGTCCAACCGATGATCGCGGGCAGGTCCTCGCGGCCAATCCTGGAATCCTCCGCCCGCCTCCAAGCCTCGGTCACTACTTCACGAAGTTCATCCAGGTTCCTCCGCCACGGATGGCCCTGCAGCGCATCGATTGCCTCGGCCGTGAACCCGGCCACTTGCCGGCCCCCCTGGGCATTGAGCGACTCCATGGCGGCCTGCAGCAGCATCGGCAGGTCGTCCAGCCTCTCGCGAAGCGGCGGGAGTTGTATTTCGACGGTCGCCAACACGCATCGCAGCGCCTCGTCCAGGGAGGAGGACGACGAGTGTGACGTTTCCTGGGAAGCCGTCGCGAACGTCCTCAACGGAAACTCGCTTCGCTCCAAGACGACGCGAAGCACGCTCTGCGCCGTTCGCTCCAACTGATCCACATCCAGCAGCAGCAGCGTGGCTGGCTCGGCCTGCTTCAGCTGAGCTCCGCTTCGCAGCACGCTCAGTACGGTCGATTCCAACAGTTCCGCGTCCAGAATACGACAATCGAGCGGAATGAGCGTCGCCGCGCAATCGGCCGTTCGCAGCCGATGGATCGTGCGCGCCACCTGCTCGCGCCCACAGCCGGGTTCGCCGGTGACCAGGACGTTCACTCGCGTCTCTGCCGCCATTCCCACCTGCCGCCTCACGCGCTGCATCGCAGGTGACAGCCCCAGCAGCGACTCCAGTCGATAAGGCTCCAGCAAGCGTCTATGCAGAGCCAGCAAACGCTCGTGCAGTCGATCCCTCAACCCAGCCGACGACGACTCCCTTGGATCAACATGCCCGCTTGCTTCCTGGTCCTGTTCCTCGAGCAGTACGAGCAGGTGCCGTCGGGCGGTGCCCTCCTGCGACATCGCGAACACCTGCGCGGCGCGATGGCGAAGGGCTCCTTCGGACGACACACACCAGGCTGCGATCGTTCCTCGCCCCGACTCCAGGATCTCGGGCGGTGGGCAGAGGCCGGACAGAAACCCCACCGCATCCTTTTCAGATTCGGCGGGGACCGTCATCGAGTGATAGTCAACGCGCTGGCCGAGGACGCGCTGGGCCGGAGCGCCCAGCCAGCGCAGGCAGGCCTCATTCGCAAAGACGATCGAGCGTTTCTCGTCCAGCACGTAGACCGGACGCAGGCTCCGCTCAAACCATCGCCCCAGGGAGAGGCGACGGGGGGAGGAGCCACCTGCCATCAGCGAGTGCTCCCGTGCTCAACTTCCGCGGCACGTTCGGAGGACACCAGGGCCGCCGCGGCTCGCGGCGAGACGCCCGTCTTTCCCTTCGCGACTTCTCCCTTCGCCGCCTCGGCAGTCATCCGGATCGGCCAGGCCGCCTTGGCGGCCGAGTGCACGTTGCTCATGGCGTTGCCCGCGAACAGACCGGCCGACAGCACCAGGAAGGCGCTCAGCAGTGCAGCAAGTCCCGCACCGGTGTTACCCGCGACCTCCAACTCTGACTGCGACTCCTGGCCGCCATCGAAGTACATGACGGCGATGACACGCAGGTAGTAAGCGGCTGCGATGGCCGCATTGAGAACGCCGACGATGCACAAAGCCAGGAACCACGGGTTCACGCCGCCCTCGGCGGGCAGCGCGGCGTCCAGGGCGCTGCGAAAGAGGGCGAACTTGCCCAGGAATCCGGCCAGCGGCGGGATACCGCTCAAGGAGAACATGCAGATGGCCATCAGGGCGCCGATCAACGGATGCGCCCGCCCCACGCCCGCCAACTGCGACAGCTTCGAGAAGCTCTCGTCGTCATCGCTCAGGTAGGCCACGGACGCAAAGGCGCCCACGGTCGCGGCGGCATAAGCGATCACATAGAAGACCATGGCGGCCACGGCCGACGGACCCCAGCCCAGGTTGTCCCGGGCGGCCAGGGCGGCCGCCAGTCCCACCAGCAGGTACCCCGCGTGGGCAATCGACGAGTAGGCCATCAGGCGTCGGAAGTCCGACTGCCACAGTGCCGCCACATTCGCGATGGTCATCGTCACCACCGCCAGCACGACCACCGTCTGCCACACGGCGGTGAACTCGTGCGGGATCGCGATCACCAGGATGCGCACCAGCCCCACCACGCCCGCCACCTTCGGAACCACGGCCAGCAGGGCCGCGTTGAGGGAGGTCGTCGCCTGGTAGACGTCGGGAGCATAGAAATGGAAAGGCACCGACGCCAGCTTGAACGAGAAACCGCACAGCACCATCAGGAAGGCGACTGGAAACAGAACGCGAAACGGTCCGCTCCGAGCGGGCTCCAACGCCGCCTGGATCGTGTCCAGACGCGTGTCGCCCGCCAGTCCGTACAGCGTCGCGAACCCATAGAGCAGGATCGCCGAGGACAGCAGGCTCAAGTAGAAGTATTTGGCGGTAGCTTCATCCGAGGCCCTTCCTGGCCGCCCGACAAAGAGCAGCACATAGGTCGGTATCGAGATCAGTTCGAATCCGACGAACATGAGCACGAGGTCGGCCGCTCCCGTCACCAGCATCAGGCCGACGGTGATCAGCAGGATGCAGCCGACGATCTCCGCATGCAGGTGCTTCTGACGCGACTGCGTGGAAAAGATCACGAACAGCGCTCCCAGCAGCAGGGCGCAGACGCGTCCCACGTTGGCGAGGCGGTCCGCGATCCAAGCGTAGTCGGTCGTACCGGCGTCACCGCCAACCGCCTCCAGCAACGCAGCGGGTGTCCGCGCCAAAGCCAGGGCGGCGATCCCCAGCCCCGCGAGCGCGGCCAGCGTCCACACCGTGCGGCTCGGGGCAAAGGCCCCGCCGAGAAACACGAGGATAGCGGCCACCACGAGGATGGCTTCCGGCATCAAGGCCGAAACAGTCGACGAATCAATAGCCACGTTGAGCAGACTCCTGTTCTCCGGGGATCCGCGGAGCCACGGCGGCAACCGCCGCCGGGCCCTGCTCTTCCACCAGTCGCGCCTGAGCGGCGGCTCCAGTGGCGGCTTCAAGACCGACCGTCATCCGCTGGAGGAAAAACTGAGGGTACAAACCAATCCAGACGGCCAGCACGGCCAGCGGCACCAGGGCCAGGATCTCACGAGTTCGCAGGTCGGGCACGCCCTGACCATGATGGCCATGACCATGATGGCCCTGCGGACCCTCATGGGCCGGCTCGCGCAAGGGCCCGAAGAAGACGCGCTGCACGAGCCACAGCATGTACCAGGCCCCGAGGACCACGCCCGAGACGGACAGCACGGCGGCCACGCGAAGCCACCAGGAACCGCCAACCGCTGCCAGCCATGCCCGCTGGAACGCTCCCACCAGAATCAGAATCTCGCCCGCAAACCCGTTCAGGCCCGGCAGACCGATGCTGGAGAAGGTGAACAGCAGCATGAAGAAGGCCATCACCGGCAGCCGCCGCGCAAGGCCTCCCAGGTTCGCGATCTCTCGCGTGTGATATCGCTCGTACATCATCCCCACGATCGCGAACAGGCCGCCCGTCGAAATGCCGTGGTTGACCATCTGCAACGCCGCGCCGTGAACGCCAAGCGGATTCAGCGCAAAGAGCCCCAGCATGCAGAAGCCCAGGTGACTCACGCTCGAATAGGCGATCAGCCGCTTGATGTCGGTCTGCACCAGGGCCACCAGCGCGCCGTAGACGATGCCCGCCACCGAGAGCCAGAAGATGCACGGCATGCTGGCCGCCGTGGCCTCCGGAAGCATGGGCATGCTGAACCGCAGGAATCCGTAGGTGCCGATCTTGAGGAGCACTCCGGCCAGGATCACGCTGCCCGCCGTCGGCGCCTGGACGTGAGCCAGGGGCAACCAGGTATGCAGCGGGAACAGCGGAACCTTGATGGCGAATCCGGCGAACAGCGCCATGAACACCCAGATCTGCCAAGCATAGGGCAGCGGATGGCGGGCCAGTCCCCAGGTAAGTTCCGCGATGGAACAGTGCAATACGGAACTGCCCGAACTACGGGCGTTCCAGATGACCAGGGTCAGCAGTCCCAGGAACGTCAGCAGACTCCCGGCCAGCGTGTACAGGAAGAACTTCACCGCCGCGTAACGACGGTCCTCGCTTCCCCAGATGCCGATCAGGAAGAACAGCGGAATCAGCGTGAACTCGAAGAAGATGTAGAACAGCACCACGTCCCGCGCGGCGAACACACCCAGGCAACCAGCTTCCAGCAGAAGCAGCATCGCGTAGAACAACGCGGCCCGGCGTTCAATGGCTTCCCAGCTCACCAGGATCGCAGTGATCATCAGCACGGCCGAGAGCCCGTACATCCACAGGCTCAGGCCATCCAGCCCGAGACTGAAGCGGATATCCAGACCGGTCGTCTCGGGGATCCACTTGAAATCGGAAACCGCATAAGCCGCTTGCGTGGCGTCCGGAGCAGCCTGCTCCGAGCCGCTCGCCGCCGCCTGCAGCTGGTCACGGAAGTACGCGTCGCCGGTGGCATCGAAGTGCCAGACCACATGCGCGGCCAGCAGCAGCGACAGCAGCGATCCGCCGAGCGCGACGCGACGTACCAGCCTCCGGTTCTCGGAACCGATAAGCAGCACGATCCCGGCGGTGAGCACGGGGATCAAAATCGACCAGACAAGTGCCAGGGCAGAACTCACGCGACTAGCCTCCGAACCACAACCAACCACCAAGGCCCACGATCACGAGCGTTCCCAGTGCCATCATCAGGCTGTAGAAGGGAACGAGCCCCGACTGCCAGCGACGGAACAACGCTCCGCACCACACGGGAATCCGCCCGCACAAGTTGACCAGGCCATCCACCACCCAACGATCCACAAGGTAGCTCAAGGCCCCCAGGCCACGCAGCGGCGCGACGATGCAGGCGTTGTAAATCTCGTCGATGAAGAACTTGCGGTACGAAAGCGTCCGCAGCGGGCCAAGCTTCCGGCCCAGGCTGTCAACTTCGGCATGGTGCCCCAGGTAGCAGTATGACGCGAGGCCGATGCCCAGCAGCGCCACCACCGTGCTGATCAGCGCGATGTCGAAGTGGAACTCGCCTCCCTGGAAACCGCCCGATGGCACCAAGTACGCGATCGACGGTGCCGTGCTCAAGAACCAGGCCAGCGAATGCCCCGATTCGAAAACGAATCCCACGCCGAACGCAAAGATGGCCAGTACGGCCAGCGGCCCCCACATGATCGGCGGCGACTCGTGCGCGTGATGCCCCGCCTCCGGCGGCACCACCTCCGGCCCGAAGAATGTCATGTAGTAGGCGCGGAACGTGTAAAACGCCGTGAGGAACGCGGTGACGAGGCTCAGCACATAGAGCCATCCGAAGATCCGCATCCGGGTTGCCGGCGCCACATACGAAGGCTTCGTCGCCCCGCGTGTCGTCGCGTGAGCCGACTCCACGGCGTCCGCGACAGGCAGCGTCACGACGAGCGTTGAGTCTGCCAAGGCAGCCGCTTTGCTGTCGCCCACGCGAACCGCCGCGTACCCTGCTTCCTGGCCCGCTCCTTGGAAACCCGCGTGCCCTGCTTCCTCGCCCGCTCCTTGGAAACCCGCGTGCGCTGCGGCCGGGTGCATCTCACCGTGCAGGGCCGCGACAATCTGGTCCTTGCTCCAGAATCCCGCGAAGGGAAACACGCCGGCCAGCGCGAGGCAGCCGACGAGGAAGGTGCGGTGGGTCCAAGGCATCAGGTGCCGCAGGCCGCTGAATCGCCGCATGTCGATCACATGTCCCATCGCATGCATCACGCTTCCCGCGCCCAGGAACAGCAGCGCCTTGAAGAACGCGTGCGTGAACAGGTGGAACATGCCCGCGGAAATACCCGCCAGCGTCCCCGTGCCCAGGGCCAGGAACATGTAGCCCAGTTGGCTGACCGTGGAATAGGCCAAGACGCGCTTGAGGTCGAACTGAGTAAGTGCGATCAGCCCGGCCATGAGCGCCGTGATGCCGCCCAGGACGGCGACGACCAGTTGCGCATCGGGCGATTCGTGGAAGAGCGGCGTGCAACGCGCGACCATGTACACGCCGGCGGTGACCATCGTGGCCGCGTGGATCAACGCGCTGACGGGCGTCGGACCTTCCATCGCGTCCGGCAGCCATACATGCAGCGGGAACTGGGCACTCTTGCCGCACGCTCCCGTCATCAGCAACACGCAGATCGCCGTGGCGACCCCGCCTCCGACATAGGGAATCGCCCCCGACAGTCGCTGCTGGCCGAAGATACCCGCAATCGTCTCCGTGTCGTGGAAGTTCCAGGTGCCGTAGTAGACCCACAGCAGGAACAGGGCCAGGGCGAAGCCAAAGTCGCCGACCCGATTCACCAGGAACGCCTTCTTGCCCGCCGCCGCCGCCTCCGGCTTCTCGTACCAGAACCCGATCAGCAGGTAGCTGCACAAGCCCACCGCCTCCCAAAATACGAACAGCAGCAGGAAGTTGCTCACCAGGACCAGCATGGTCATCGAGAATACGAACAGCGAGACGCAGGCGAAAAATCGCCAGTAGCTGCGATCACCATGCATGTACCCGGAAGCGTAGATCGCGACCAGCGTTGCGATGAAGGTCACCATCGGCAGCATGAGCGCCGTCAAGCCGTCCGCCCGCAGCGTCACGTCCAGTTCGAACGGAATCGCCTTCGCGACCTCCGCGCCGGCTTCCGCGGTTCCCCCGAGCGTCCTGGGGAGGGCGTCGGGGATGGTGGCCCACGTCCAAAGAGTCTCCGTATGCTCGTAGCCGACCGTGGTCGCTCCTTGGGAGTACTGGACGACATGACGCACGACGCCCAGGCTGCACAGAAACGAGCCGGCCAGCGCGGCCACGGTGAGCACATGGCTTTTCTCGCGCAGCACCCGCGGTCCCAGCACGGCGGTCAGCAGTGCGGAGAGCAGCGGCAGCGCGGGAATCAGGATCAGCAGCCAACGCAATTCAAACATGACTTCGGTACCATTGGTCACGGGGATCCGACTCCGGCTCGACACCCGCCGGTGTCAGCGTCGGCCAGACAGGTTCTTGCACCAACTCTTCGGGAACTTCCCGATCCACGTAAGGCTCGGTGCCCGCTTCGCGGACCCGCTGCCAGATGGTGACATCCAGACTGCCGCCGTCGCGGCAGAGCATCAGCACCAGCGCCATGGCGAGGCCCGCTTCGCAAGCCGCCACGGCGATGATGAAAACCACCATCAGCTGACCGCCCCAGTTGTCGTGGTAGCGGCCCCATGCCACCAGGGACAGGGAGATTCCCTGAAGCATCATCTCCGCGCACAGGAACATGATGATCAGGTTCCGGCGAACCAAGAAGCCGGTCAGTCCGAGCGCGAACAGGACCGTTCCCAGGATCAGGTAGTTCTGTAACAAGGCAAGATCGTTCATGGACATATCCTCGTGCGTCGGCAACCGTCCATCCCGAGGATGGCTTCGCTTGCCGCGCTTTTTAAAGACGAAAGGCTACCCCTTGCCTGCCACGCTGTCACGACTGGCGATCGCCACGGCACCCACCAAAGCCGCCATCAACAGGGCGCCCGCGGCCTGGACGCTGATCCATTGCCGCCCAAAGAGCCTCCCGCCCAATTGGGCCATGTGGTGCGGAGACCGCAGGTCGTCCCAGGTCAGGCGCACTTCGCCCAGGTTGGACAGCCCCTGCTCCCGCAGCGACTTCCGCACCGTATCCTCCAGCTCCGCCCGCTGCTCGCGCAGCGAATCGACTTCCTGGGGAGGTACGTTCACGCCCACCACCGCGCGGACGGCCCGATTCGTCGTGTCCGTCTCCAGGCGCATCGAGCGGACCACCGGATCGCGCAGTTCGCCTGCCAGGACCTGCTGCACTGCCTGCAGCTGCGTGTCGCGCTCCGCGATCATCTCGCGGTCAACCCGCGAGATCGTCCATCCCATCAGGGACACGAACAGGGCCGCCACCAACGCGGCGGTCCATCGCGGCAGCGTCCCCCAGGACATCCGATCGTAGTAGGCATGCCCGCCGGGCTGGGACAGCATGAGCACGAAAAGGAAGGTCACGACGATCGCGCCCGCGTAAACCGCCACGGTTGCCACGCCGAGGAACTGAGCGTTCTGCAGGAACAGCAGCGACGCGGTGCCCAGCAGCGAGATGGCAAACCAGATGGCGCTGTAGACCGGGTTCCGCGCCGAGATCGTGGCCACGCTGGCAGCGATGGTCAGCGCCGCAAGCGTCCAGAACCCGGCCTGCTCTGACCAGGTCGGCAACGTCGGCACGCCCCGCCACAGCAGCCCCAGACCGACCAAACCACTGACGACCGCCACCACCTGGCGCAGCCGCGTGGGAGCCTTGCCGCTGGGCAGCCAGCAGGACAGGGAGAGCATCAGCGCGAACGCGGCGGCGAGCCAGTGCCCGAGACCGAACGATGCGGGCGGCAGTTCGACGAGCGGTGTCATACCGTGCCCCCCAGTTGCCGTGACTTCATCGGCTCTTGGTCTTTCGTCGCGTCGTAAACGCTCAGCAGCTTTTCCTTGTCGAACACCATCTCCTCGCGACTGCGGCCCGTCAGGTTGTACAGGCTCGTCAACTCGATCGCATCCACCGGGCAGGCCTCTTCACACATGCCGCAGTAAATGCACCGCAGTTCGTCGATCGTGAAGCTCTGCGGATACTTCTCGCGATCCGGCCAGGGACTCTCGGTGCCGATGATGTCGATGCAGTGCGCCGGACAGGCCGTGGCGCAGAGGAAGCAGGCCACGCACTTCACACGATCCTGCTCGTCCTTGTTCAGGCGATGCACGCCGCGGTAGATCAGCGGATTGCCAATCTCCGGCTCCTGGTCCGGGTAGCTGACCGTCACCTTCGGCGAGACCAGATGTTTCGCCGTCGTCGTCAAGCCTCCGAAGATCAGCGGCAGGTACATGCGGCCCACCAGCCCAAGCTTCGGTTCCTCGACCCACAGGATGGATTCGTCTTGTTCTTTCATCGATCCCGCTCGCCCGTTGTGATTTACGATGCGCTAGACGCGCGTTGCTTGGTTCGCGTTCCCCGACCCGCTCGGCATGGTGCCTCCGCGCGTCACCAGACCAACTCGGCCACCTCGAACTACCCTCTCATCAGTCCACCTGCTCCCGATTCCCCGCGTCGTCCTCGTCGCGGCGGATCTGCGTTCCTCATCCCAACTGGCTGTCGATGTCGCCGACCTCCAGATCGGTACGAGCCCGGTTGTCGGTGACCAGGGGAGCTGCCCAGGCCACCAGTACCCAGGCCGCCAGCAGCACCAGCCAACCGACCAGGCAGACGGATCCGATCGACAATCGCTCGCCCCAGTTCGACGGATGACGCAGTTCGGTGAGGATCGCCACCGCCAACAGGTTGAGCACCCCCAGGGGCAGCATGATCTTCCAAGCCAAGGTCATCAGTTGGTCGAACCGGAACCGCGGCCAGCTCCAGCGCACCAGCATGAAGAAGAAGATCACTCCGAAAACCTTGGTGAGCAGCACGATGGCCCGCAGGATCGCCAGCCCCCAGGTGATTTCGGTCGACGCATCGCCCGTGAGCCACGGCAGGTGCCAACCGCCGAGGAACATGATCACGATCAGGAACGCGGCCGTGATCATGTGGATGAACTCAGCCGTCAGGTAGAGCACCAGTTTCATGCCGGAGTATTCGGTATGGTAACCGCCCACCAGTTCCTGTTCCGCTTCGGGCAGGTCAAACGGCAGGCGTCCCGCTTCCGCGAAAGCCGCAACGACGAACACGAGGAACCCGAGCGGCTGCGCCAGCGCAAACCACACTTCGCTCGCCTGGACTCCGATGACATCGTTCAACCGCATGGAACCGCTGGCGAGCACCACGGCCAGCAGGGCGACACCCAGCGGCAGCTCGTAGGCGATCATCTGCGCACTCGATCTTAGTCCGCCGAGGAAGCTGTATTTGTTGTTGCTGGCCCAGCCTCCCAGGATCACTCCATATACGGCGATGCTTGACAGCGAGAAGAGATAGATCATCGCCACATCCAGTTCCGGGGCAACCGTCAGCGGGATCGGCTCGTACAGCCCCAGCATGGGAATCGGCGGCAGGCTGCCTCCCACGGGAATCACCGCATAGGCCGACAGGGCCGCCGTCATGATGACGAGGGGAGCGAGCACGAACAGCCGCGCATCGACGTGACCCGGCGTGTACTCTTCCTTCAAGATCATCTTCACGCCGTCGGCTAGGGGCTGCCCAAGGCCAAACATGCGGATCTTGGTCAACGGAATGCCGACGCGGTTCGGCCCGCGACGGTCCTGTACCCAGGCCGCGACGCGCCGCTCCAGCAGCACGAAGTACGCAGCCGCCGTCATGATCCCGCCCAGCATGAGGAGGATCTTCACCACCGCAACGATCACCGGAGTCAAGGGTATCACGTTAGCTCTTCGCTCCTATCTCCTGGGAGTGCGTTGCGGCATCGGCCAACTGGCCGACCCTCAGGTCGACGCCGACCGCCGGGATCTCGCCGGCGACGGCCGCGAAGTCCACGATCTCCTGGGCCAGTTCGCGCCGCACGGCGGCGGGCGAGTAGAGGCCGCGACGTCCGAGCAGTCGCCAGTAGACACTGGCCTCCGTGCGACATCCGACAGGCGGCCGCACCGCCCAGTCAAACGACTGCCATCGATGCTGGATGTTGACGAACGACCCAGCTCGCTCCGGGTAGGCCACCCCCGGCAACCGATAGTGGGCGGCTTGCCACAGCGGTGAATCGAACAGGTCCTGCGCGATGATCCGGGGCACGGTCGCCAGCGTTTCCACTGCCGCGTCATCAATCCAGGGCTCCGGATAACCGCCGGTCACCCACACCGCTCCCAGTCCCGCCTGCGGCACGCGTGCCAGGAACTCGTCCCAATGGAGCAGTTCCCCGCCGACTCGGCTCACGATGGTCTCCACGCCTCGACGGTTGGGACACTTCTCCGCGCGGATCGTGAAGCCGTTTGGGAACGAGACGTCTTCGCCCTGCTGCGGAATCGGCCCCACGGCCAGCAACGCCTGCGGGTCCAACTGGCGTACATACTTGGCCAGCAGATAGGCTTCCTCCACCGTCAGGAACGGCGAGAGCACGGCAGCCAGGCGGCCGGCGGAACGCTGGTCGCGGTCCAACGCATCGAGCACCGCTTCCCATTCCCCCGATTCCACCGCGGGCTTCCCGCCCGCCACCGGCTGGTGCGCAATCTGGGTCAGGCGGTTGTCGCTGTGCACATACTTGAAGCCGTAACGTCCTTCGTCACACATCCACCAGTGGTTGATGTGCGGGTTCTCGCGCGGCTTCAGACGATAGATCCGGTCCTGGTTTTCCTCGACCTGAATCGAGCATCCCTGGGCGCATCCGCCACAGACGCTCTCATGCCGTTTCATGAACCACACACGCTGCGAGTACAGAAAGTCCACGTCTCCCAGGGCTCCGACGGGACACAGGTCCACGACGTTGCCGGAGAGAGGATTATCGAGCGGGAAGCCGGGAAACACGTCGATCTCCTCGTGCGCCCCGCGGTTCACCACCATGAGTTCCGAAGTCCCCGTGATTTCGCGGGTGAAGCGGACGCAGCGAGTGCACATCACGCAGCGGTCGACGAACAGCGTCACGGTATCGCCCACCGGCCGACGTCGACTGGTGAACGGCTTGATGTCCGCGCGGCGTTCGGGGCGACCATGCTGGAAGTGGTAGTCCTGCAGGTTGCACTCGCCCGCTTTGTCGCAGATAGGGCAGTCGATCGGATGGCGGATGAGCAGGTCTTCCTCGACCATCGCGCGGGCAGCTCGCACCTTCTCGCTGTCCGTGACGAACACGGTGCCATCGGTGGCGGGCGTCTGGCAGGCCGGTACCACCTTGGGCATCATCGTCACCTGCCCCGTGGCCGGATCGAGACGCCCCGTTTCCACCAGGCACATGCGGCAACTGGCGACGACCGACAGGCCCGGATGCCAGCAGTAGTGGGGAACCTTTGTCCCCAGGCGCTGCGCTGCCTGGATGCCGTTGAGCCGTTCGTGGTCCCCGATTTCCACGGTGACGCCGTCGATGATTACTTTGGCCATAGCTTCGTCCATTCCCCAGGGATCATTCCCTGCAGTCCACTCGGCGTACCCGGCCCACCAGGCCGGACCTCCAGGCTTCGATTGATCCGGAACACGGCGATCGCGCCCCGACGCTGCTCGCGTGCCGCGCGTCGTGCGAGCCACCGGCGGACACACGCATTCGGCCGCGTGGCCCGCGGGAGCCCTCGCGTCCGTCAGTGGGCCCCCTCCATCTCCATCGCGGCGACCGGCGACCGGTTCGCATAACCGCTCGGATTCGTCCTTCGAATATGCTCCTCGAACTCACCGCGGAACTTGCGGATCGCGTTCTTCAGCGGCCAAGCCGCTCCATCCGCCAACCCGCAGATCGTGGAACCCGGCATGATGCCGATCGTATCGCCGATCTCCAGCAGCAGTTCCAAGTCCACCAGTCGGCCCTGACCGTGCTTGATGCGGTGCAGGATCTTGAGTGCCCAGGAGGTGCCTTCCCGGCACGGCGTGCACTGGCCACAGCTTTCGTGGGCGAAGAACCTCGCACTGTTATGCAGGTAGTCGACCATGGACACCGTATCGTCCATCACCACGACGGCGGCGGTCCCCAGTCCAAGACAGCCGTAGCGTCCGGGGCCGTTGAAATCCAACGGGCAGTCCAACTCTTCGGGCCCCAGCACACCCATGCTGATGCCGCCCGGAATCACTGCCTTGGCCTTGCGTCCCCTCCAGACCCCGCCTCCGTACTCGTCGATCAGTTCACGGGCCGTGATCCCCAGGGGCGCCTCATAGCAACCCGGCCGCTCGATGTGTCCGCTCAGGCAGTAGAGCTTCGGCCCCAGGCTGCCGGGATCACGCGGGTTCTTCGGATCGGGGGCCACGCCGATCGAGCGAAACCAGTCCACGCCGCGATCGAGAATCTGCTTCACGCAGGCGGCCGTCTCCACGTTGTTCACCACCGTTGGCTTGCGGAACAGACCTTCCACGGCCGGAAACGGCGGCTTGATCCGCGGCCACGCGCGCTTGCCTTCCAGGCTTTCGATCAGCCCGGTCTCTTCCCCGCAGATGTAAGCGGCGGCCCCCCGATGCAGGTAGATATCGAGCGAGTAGCCACTGCCGAGGATGTTCTTGCCCAGATAGCCCTTCTCGTAGCACGAGTCGATCGCTTGCTGCATCCGGCGATAACAGCCGGGATACTCGTAGCGAAGATAGATGTAAGCCGTCGTGGCGCGCGTGGCGTACGCGCTGATGATCAGGCCCTCAATCACTTGGTGCGGATCCTCTTCCATCAGGATCCGGTTGTTGAACGTGCCCGGTTCGCTCTCGTCGGCGTTCATGCAGAAGTAGATCGGGCCGGGATGATCCTTGGGCAGGAAAGTCCACTTCAACCCCGTCGGAAACCCCGCGCCTCCGCGACCGCGCAGGCCGCTCTGCTTGACCACCTCAATCACGTCGACGGCCGACATGCCGACCGCCTTGCGGAGCGCCTGGTAACCACCCGTCTGCTCGTAGACGCCGATGGTATGACTGTCGTCCCGATGGATGTTCGCCAGCAGAACCGGTTCAAACTTAGCCACGTGAGGATTCCTCGTCCGGCGAACTCCCCGGCCATCTGGCCCGGAAGCTCCACCCATTACCCATTGATGTCCGCAATTCGGCCGCCGCGACCGGCGTCAGGCCTTCTTCAGCGAATCCACGAAACGATCGGCCGCCGCCTTGTCGAGACTCTTGTGCAGCGTCTCGCCTGCGAGCATGCAGGGAGCGTGCTCGCAGGCGCCGAGGCACTCGCCAAACTCCACCGTGATCTGGCCATCCGCCGTGGTTCCCCCCGGCCCGATGCCGAGGCGGTGGCAGAGATGGTCGAGCACCTCTTCGCCGCCTCGCAAGGCACAGCTGATCGAGCGACAGACCCAGGCTCGCGTCTGGCCGTGCGGCTCGTCCTGCTTGAAGAACCCGTAAAAGGACAGCGTGTCCTGGACTTGCGCGGGAGCCAGCTCCAGCAGTTCGGCGATTTCCACCACCGCCTGCAGCGGCACATGACGCAGCTTCTCGTTGACGATGTGCAGCGCCGGCAGCGTCACGGCCTGGCGACTCGGATAGCGAGGGAAGTAAGCCTTGATCTCGGCCACCATCTCGTCCGTCAGGACCCGCTCCCCGCGAGGCCGGCTTTGATTCTCGTTGGTTCCACTCATCTTCAGCGGTCCAGTTCGGCGGCGATGATGTTGAGGCTGCCCAGCACGGCCACCACGTCGCTCAGCGTGTGCCCGGCAATCAGGTACGGAAACATCGCGAAGTGGATGTACGAAGGCGGTCGGCAACGAGCCCGGTAAGCGACGTCGCTGCCATCGCCGACCAGATAGAAGCCCAGTTCGCCGTTGGGCGCTTCGATGGCCGCATACGACTCTTCGCAGGGCACTTCCACGCCTCGGTTCGCCATGACCATTTCGAAGTGCGTGATCGTGCCTTCGATCGTCTGGTAGACCTGCTGCTTTGACGGCAGCGTCGATCGCTGGGCGATGCCGACATCCACCGGCCCCGCCGGCAGGTTCTCCAACGCCTGCTGCACGATCTTCAAACTCTCCCGCATCTCCGCCATGCGGACATAGTAACGGGCGAAACAGTCACCCGCCTTCGCACAGCAGACGCGGAAGTCAAAGTCGGAGTAGGCAAGGTAGGGCTGGTCCTTGCGCAGGTCGCGGGTCACGCCGCTGGCTCGCGCGACAGGCCCCGACGCACTGCGGGCCAAGGCCTCCTCACGCGAAAGCACGCCAACGTCTTTCGTGCGATCCACGAAGATCCGGTTGCGGTTCAACAGCCGCTCCATGTCGTCCAGCGTCCGGGGAAAATCCCGCAGGAACTCGCGGATCTTCTCGATCACCTTCGGCGTCATGTCCTGCGACACACCACCCACGCGAGTGTAACTGTTCGTGAAGCGAGCCCCGCAAAGCGTCTCGAAGATGTCGTAGAGGCGTTCCCGCTGGTAAAACGCATAAAGGAAGAACGTGAATGCCCCCGTGTCCAGACCCATGGCCCCGGTGCTCAGCAGGTGATCGCTGATCCGCGCCAGCTCGCAGATGATCACGCGGATGTACTTGCAGCGAGGGGTCAGCTCAATCCCCAGCAGCGATTCCACGGCGTGGTGCCAAGCCACGTTGTTGGCCATCGGCGAGATGTAGTTCATGCGGTCCGTGACCGTCACGTACTGGTTGTAGTCGAGATGCTCGCCGATCTTCTCGAATCCGGAGTGCAGGAAACCAATGTCCGGAATCGCCTCCACGACACGCTCGCCATCCAGCTTCAGGACGATCCGGAGCGTCGTGTGGGTGGCCGGGTGCTGCGGGCCGAAGTTCAGCGTCCACAGGTAGTCCTGTCCCGCGTCAGTCTTGGAATCCAGGGCCGAGAGAGCCATTGTCTGCAATCCTTCGTTGGTCGCTTAAGCCTGTCCGCGACGAATCACCGGGAAGTTATGCCGCTCACCGCGTCCCTGCAGCGGGTAGTCCTTGCGAAGCGGATGCGCCGTGAAGACTTCGGGAAGCAGGATGCGCCGCAAGTCAGGGTGCCCTTCGAAGCGAATCCCGAACATGTCCCAGACCTCACGCTCCATCCAGTTCGCTCCCTCCCAAAGCGGCACGACGCTCGGCACTGCCAGGTCCGGCTCGTCCAGCAGGACGCGCACTGCGAGACGCTCGTTGTTGCTCGTGCCGCAGAGCAGGTACACCAACCCAAACCGGTGCTCCGCCCCGCGATAGTTCAGATAGTCGACGCAGGTCACATCCACCAGCAGGTCGAAACGCAGCGAGTCCCTCAGCCAGCGGAAAAAACCGGCCATTGCCTGCTTGTCGACCACGACGCGAACCTGACCGCGGTACTCACTCCACGCCAGCCCGGGATACTGAGCCTCGATCTGCGCGCGTGTTTCGGCGCTGAGCCCGATTCCTGGGGTGGACTCCCCGCTGGACGATCCTGCCATCGCTCCACTCCCGCGTTCCCACTGGTTGACGACCGCGATGACAACCGCCGCGGCCACGCCCATTTCCTACTCACCTCCGGAAGCCCGCCGGAGAACCACTGCCCCCGGCACACTCCGTGGCTAACACGCCCCAACAACCGACCGCGTCAGCGATCCCGCAGATGCGGCGCAAACACGGGAGACTGGCCGTAGACGGGCAACTCCACCAGGGCCCGCTTCGGCTGCTGACGCCCCAAGGCGTCGAACTCGGCTCCCAGGATCGTGCCCTCTCGCTGGATTCGATCCTGCAGGTCGATGATCCCCTGGATCAATTGCTCCGGACGCGGCGGACAGCCGGGAATGTACATATCCACCGGGATGAACCGGTCGATCCCCTGCACGACGCAGTAGGTGTCAAACACACCCCCGGAGGATGCACAGGCGCCCATGGAGATGCACCACTTGGGCTCATGCATCTGCTGCCAGATCCGCTGCAGCACGGGCAGCATCTTCATGACGACGCGGCCGGCCACGATCATCAGGTCGCACTGCCGCGGACTGAAACGGAACACCTCGGCGCCAAACCGGGCCAAGTCGTGGCGACTGGCACCCGTGGCCATCAGTTCGATGCCACAACAGGCCGTGGCGAAAGGCATCGGCCAAAGGCTGTTCTTCCGACACCAGTTCGCCAGGGAATCCAACTGTCCGACCATGACGTTGTCGGGCAGGCCTTCTATCGCCATCGCAACACCCCCTTCCGCCACTCGTAAATCAACCCCGCAATGACCAACGCCAGGAAGAACAGGACGCCTCCAAACACCACACCGCGTCCCGATACCAACCCATCCTTCACCGCCGCGTCGATCCCCTGGGCATTCCGACTGGCGACGGCCCAGGGATACAGAAACATCAACTCGACGTCGAAGATCAGAAAGGCGATCGCGACCAGATGGAAGCGAACGTCGAACCGCCGACGCGTATCATGGATGGGATCCATCCCGCTCTCGTAAGGCATCTGCTTGACGGCGCCCTGGCGTTTTGGACCTAATAGGTAGCCCACGGCGAGCATGGAGCCCGCCAGGCCGAGGGCGGCGACGAGAAAGAGAAAAACAGGCAGCACACCCATGCATGCAATCCTTTGGTATAAAAAGCCTTACATGGAGCCAGCGGGCGTTCACTCGGGGACTTTGTGAATCTTGTCACGAACCCCCATCAAAAAAAACCCGGCCGTTCCGCCGAGTGATTCAAGAAGTAACGGGCATGGTAGTGGTCCCCCGGCGGATGGTCAAGCTGTCTCCGGGCCCCGTGAGGATGCGGGCCGCCCATCCGCAGTTCAGCCCCAGGAAACCCAATCGCCATGAAACTGGACGTCGTTCGACTAGCCCAGCAACTGGTTCGCATCCCCAGCCTGAACCCCATGAATCGCCCCGTCTCCGGCCCCGAGTATCTGGAGGGGCGAGTCACGGACTTCCTGCAGCAGCTGGTCTCCCGGGACCTGGGACTGCCCTGCGAGCGTCATCCGGTGCTGCCCGGCCGTGACAACCTGATCACCCGCCTCGAAGGCCTCGGCGACCTCGCCCACCAGACCCTGCTGCTGGAAGTGCATCAGGACACCGTGCCCGTCGACGGAATGACGATCGCTCCCTTCGCCGCCCAGCTGGAGGATGGCCGCATCTTCGGTCGCGGTTCGTGCGACGTGAAGGGAGGCATGTCTGCGTTCCTCACCACCATCGGCCGCCTGATGGACGAACCGACCAGTCATCGGCCAACCATCGTCGTCGCATTCACGGTCAACGAGGAAAACGGGTTCGACGGCGTCAAACACCTGCGCGACCTGTGGCAGTCAGGCAAGTCCCGCCTGCTCCCGGCAGCACCGACGGCGGCCATCGTGGCGGAACCCACGGAGCTGGACGTCGTCGTGGCCCACAAAGGAACGATCCGCTGGCAGTGCCACGCGCGTGGTCGCGCCGCCCACAGCTCCAACCCGTCCGCTGGCGACAACGCGATCTACCGGATGGGCAAGGCCCTGGAAGCCCTTGCCAAGTATGCGCAAAACGGATTCCCGCCCCAGCTATCCCATCCCCTGGTGGGACGCCCGAGCCTCAGTGTTGGCACCATCCAAGGAGGCGTCAGCGTCAACACCGTTCCCGACCACTGCGTGATCGAAATCGACCGGCGACTCTTGCCCGACGAGTCGGCGGCCGAAGCCCGTTCCCACCTCGAAAACTATCTGGCGGAACACCTGGGCGATCCTCTCATCGAGCACGCAGCGCCGTTCCTGACTTCGCCCGCGCTCTCGTCGGCCCGCAACGGATCGCTCGCCGGAAGCCTGGAACAGACCCTGCGCAAGCACGGACTTCCTGGGCGAAGCAAGGGAGTGCCGTTCGGCACCGATGCCGGCACGATCTCCGGCGCCGGCGTCCCCGTGGTCGTCTTCGGACCCGGCTCCATCGAGCAGGCCCACACGAAAGACGAATGGATCGCCGTGGACTCGCTGGAGGCTTCCGTGGAAGTCCTCGTCGATTTCTGCCGCCAGCCGCTGCCCCAGGCTTAGCTGCCACCAACCGTGGCCGTCCAGCAACTACGCCGCGCGACAGAAGACCCGGCGGCTTCCTCGCAGCTCAACGAGGAAGAAAAGAGAGAAAGAGCCGGCGGCACTGCTTGGCCCGCCGCACCCGAAGGTCGCGTCGCTGGAAGCCATGCGAACTGCGGCAATGCGTCTTCCAACGCCTCACCACGTTACCGGGAGCCTGGTCAACGCGACATCGCCGCGCAGTCCGGCCATCCCACCAGACGATGCGTTCAGGCATCGTCTAAACTGGACAGGCCACGGCTCGCGCGTCCCCGCGTCCCGACGGCGAAAACGTCGCTCGCCGCCGGTCCTCGCGTGTGCCTGAAACGCGTGCTTTAGAACACGTCCAGCTTGAAGTGATGACCGCGATGGTAGAGTCGCGACGTCGGGTATTCGTTGTACCACTTGCGGTTGTAGACCGGCACGCGCATCTCCGACGGGTAGCGGTGATACAAGCTGCCGCTGCTGCGATAGTACTGGTTCGACCAGAAGTTCTGGGGATAGTACACGTACGGATAGTGGTAGAAGCGATCCCAATCGTAGGTCGGCCGAGAAGCTCCCCAAGACTGGCCGTAGGCCTGCTGGGCCTGGCAGTCCGAGCTGGACGCGACGGTGAGGGCTGCCACCGCCACGAGGCCCAAAATAAAGCGACGGAACATGGATGGATTCCCCCCTGGGTATCGGATGTGCCTTCTAGCGGGTGGCACGTCGGGCGGCTCACGCAGAGATGCCCCAAGCCATTCATCGGCAGAAGCTCCGACGAACATTCGCTAGAACCGGCATAAACGGAGGGCGGCGGCGACCGCAGAGTTTGCGTAAACCTCCGGCTCGCTGGCCAGCCAAGCATGTCGTGGACAGCGTCCAAGCCGGAGGCCGCACCGCCACGCATCCACTGAAGCGACGTAGAGAGCCTGTCGCGCACGAACTTGTCGGACGCGATCAGTTGGGCCGGATGCCCTCCGCCAGCTCTCGCTCCCATTCGTCCATCAGCGGCCAGTCCACGGCGCAGGTGCCGAAGTCGGCCATGTGCAGATAGGACTCCAGTCGCTTCATCGTCGCCTCCACGAGACGCGGGTCCTTGCGAAAGAAAGGCCCATGGCTCGGCAACAACCATTCCACATCCGCGCCGTGGATCCGCCGCAGCGACTGGATGAACGCGCGAATGTCGCTTCCATGGTGCGCGTCGATCGCGCCGACGCAGCCGTCACGGAAGATATTGTCACCACTGAACAGCAAGGAGCCGGCACGGAGAGCCAACTGGCTGTCCGTGTGGCCGGGAGTATGCCAGACCTCCAGGTCCAGCGACCCCACCTGCAGCCGGTCTCCATCCTGGACCGTCGTATCCACCTTCACGGGCGGCATGTCCAGGTGGATCCCCTGCGCCGCGATCTCAGCAAAAGTCTTCAGCTTGTCCCCTGCCGCCAGCGAATCGACGGCCAGCGGGTGCGCCGTGACGGTCGTCTTCAGCAGTTGCTTGGCCCGGGCAAGCCCCTGGATGTGGTCGGCATCGGCATGCGTGGCCACGATCGTCTGGCACCGCGACAGGGGAAAATCCATCTGGCGGATCATCTCGATAATCTCGTCGACCGTCTCCTCATAACCGATGTCGATCAGCAGCCAGTCGGGACCGTCGAACACGAGGTAGACGTTGCACCCGATGACGTGCCCCGCCTGGTAGTTCATCTCGATGACATTGGGGAAGATCGGATTGCGGACAAGCATGAGCAACTTCCTGCGCGAGCAGCCGGGCGGCGATATCTGACACGATTCTAGGAGGCGGCGAGCCGGCCATCAACGGGCCGTGCGACCCGCGATGCGGACCGCAGCCCCCCACTCCGGCGCGTTTCGAAGCTCCGGGCCGATCGGCCCCGGCAGTCGCCAGCCCTAAACGTGCGTCGACTCCAGGGATACCGCAATACCCTCGCGGTACGACGGATAACGCAGTGACGGAAGCAGGTCACTCAACAAGCGTCGATTCGAGATCCGCTTGTTGTCTCCGCCGCGTTCAGCGCGTCCCGACCCCGAGTCGGGATCCGCCCAACGAACTTCCAGCCCCAACCGCCGCGCGACCTCCCCATAGAACTCGCCCCGCAAAACAGGGTGCCCGTCCGACACCAGATAGAGCGACGGGAGTGCACAGCGGTCGGCGGCCAGGACGGCCGCGACCGCATCCTCAACATGGATCAGGTTCAGATAGGCATCGGTGGCCACCGGCAGCGACTGCCCCTGCCGGATCGACTCGGCCAACGGTATTCGTCCGGGTCCATAGATGCCCGCCATCCGGAAGCGAACCGACCGCGAAGCCCAGCGACTTTGCATCAGCACCTGCTCCGCATCCCAGCAGACGATCCCCGCCTCACGACTGGGTTGCGGCGGTGTCTCCTCGTTCACCCACTCACCGCTCTGCTCGCCATGCACTCCGGTCGAACTCACATAGATCAAGCGATCCGCGACTTCCGGCAAGGCCTCCAGTACATTCCGCAGCCCTTCCACGTAAACCGCCCTGCGGTCAGCTCCCGCGTGGCGATCAAATCCGACGGCGTACAGCAGCGTGTCCACGGCGGGAAACGCCGACTCCAGAGTGTCCGGCCGCGTGACGTCCAGGACCTGCGAGTCCAGTCCTTCGGTTCGCCACGCAGCGGCCCGGATTTTCGACCGCGTACAGACAATGACCCGGTCACCCGCGGCCTGCCAGGCTCTGGCAACTCGCAAACCCAAGTATCCAGCCCCGACGATCAGGCGAGTTTTTTCGGCAGCCATCGCGGTATGGTTTCCTGACACAAGAGGCTTGATCGCTCGAAACAACACT
>JBIIEC010000294.1:0-7897 GCA_044238045.1 Pirellulaceae bacterium
CGATCGCCATTCTGGCCCTGGCCGCCTACCGCTGGGCCAAGAAGAACGCCCCGCTGAACGGCTCGATCGAGTAAACGCTAGCCGACGGGCGGAACTCTTCCTCAGGGCCTTTTTCGCGCGGGCCCTCAAAGAGACGGGCCTGGGTGACACGGGCCCTCAAAGACACGGGCCCGATGCCCATCGGACCCGCGATCAACGCCCCTCCGCAACTCCCAGGCGGATGGCCAGAATCGCCAAGCCGCCTGTCACCAGCCTGTCGGTCACAAGCCGCCCGTCGCCTCGTCGCGCGAGGTCGACCGCCTGCGGCAAGACGTGGGTCTTAGAAGTTGTACCGGGGGTTTTCCGAGTCGAAGTCCGCGTCGACCAGCCCGACGTTCAGCTTCAAGTCGACATAGGTGTACTCTTCCAGCAGCACGGGCTGCTCTTCGGGAGTGGCGGGCCAGTCGTAGGCTTCGTAGCGGATCGGCAGGTTCAGCTCGTCGTCCATGAACACGCGAGCCAGATGGAAGTCGTAGGCCGCTTTGCGATCTTCGTGCTTCACCTCCAGCATGGTGCAGACGCGGTTCTTCACCTTCGCGCCGCTGACCATGCGGACTTCACACTTCCCCGCGGCGCGGTCGCGTTCGCCCTTTTCGATCAGCCGACGCGTCAGCGTCTCGATGCCGATCTCCGTGATCGGATAACGATTGCCGCGGACCGCCAACGCACTGGTGGGCAGCAGGTGAACCGTGGGCAGCAGCCGGCCCTTGAAGCCGCCTTCGTGGGCAATCATCTTGCCCTCGTTCAACCCGGAGACATAGATCACCTCACGACCCTTCATCGAGTCGGGCTTGAGGAATCCCAGGTAGACGCTGAAGGGCACTTCGCGTCCCTCCACCTGGCGAGCGTGCCGGACCTTGCAGGCCATGAACTCATGCTCCAGCAGTTCGCCCTGCACGAGTTCCCGCTTGACCAGAGTGCAAGTGTAGTCATGGACGTGCTGCTCGATGTGGGACAACGACAGACGCGCCCGGTCCAACGCTTCATCCAGCGGATGCGGTTCCAGACCGGAATCGGCCACGCCAACGCCGCGCGTCTCCAGCTTCTGGGGCTCCAAGCCCGTCGCCGCCGTCGACACGCGGTACACGGGCTCACGCAGATCGTCGCGGTCCTTCGCCGGCTCCTCCGCTCTCAGCGGGGATGGCGCCACGAACGGGGACAGCCCGGCGGAAATTCCCAGCAGCGACCAGCCCAGCAACCCCAGAGAAAACAGCCGGCCGCTCGCGACCCGGTGCCAAGCTGCTCGTCGAATGCCTGTCTGGCCCATCCGTGATACTCCTTTGTTCCGCGCCGATCCGTTGGTCAACCACTGGCTCCCCGCGATGCAGGGCGAACGGCATCCAGCGCACGTCGCATTCCATCGCAACCTCTCGGACAGAGGATCCGTTCCCGCCCCAGGGTCGCTACTATGTATCGCCATGCCCCGTAGCGACAATTAGAATGCATGCGCGCGAAGCATCCGACTGGCATAACCGGCCAAGTTCCGATGCCTCGCAGTCCGCGCCTCATTTTACCGGACCGGTAAAGTCCCCGGGAGATCAACTGCTTGAACGCTTCGCTGCAAATCCACCGCGTCATCTCCATGCCGTTCTCGGAAAACACCTACCTCGTGCACCGTTCCGATGCGGCCGACTGCCTGGTCATCGATCCGGGCTTCGAACCTGACAGCATCCTCAGGAAAATCGCCGAGAAAAACCTTATCCCCCGGGTCATTTTGAATACGCACGGCCACAGTGACCACATCGCGGGCAACGAGGCGCTCAAGGCGCAGTTTCCGGACTGCCCACTCGTTATCGGTGCCGCGGAGGCGGCGAAGCTGACCGACCCGATGCTGAACCTGTCGGCTCCGTTCGGTCTGGAGTTGATCAGCCCGCCCGCCGACCGCACGGTGGTCGAAGGCGAGGTGCTGGAGTATGCGGGCATTTCGCTGGAGGTGCGGGACACGCCTGGCCACAGCAGTGGACACGTGGTTTTCGTGACGCGCGACGTCACGCCTTGGCTGGTCTTCGGCGGCGACGTGCTGTTCCGCGGCAGCATCGGCCGCACCGATTTCCCCGACGGAGACACCGACCAGCTGTTGCGCTCCATCCGCGAGAAACTGCTCACGCTGCCCGACACCACGCGCGTGCTCCCCGGCCACGGCGACGCCACCACCATCGCCGAAGAGCGACGCCACAATCCGTTTCTGCAGGGATAAACGCGTCGCGTGTTGGACAAGTGCCGGGTGTTCCCGAACGTCCGCAGGCGGGCCGTGAACTCCTTCAGCGGGCCGCGCCGCGGGTTGGCCGCAGCAGGCAGCCCTGCGCTTCCGTGCGAAGCTTCTCCAGCTCGACCTGGACTTCGGCTGCCAGGGCCGGATTGGCGACGGCCGCCTGCTCGAAGAAATCCCGCGACTCCCACACGCGTCCCGCCATCTGGTAGTGGTAGCCCAACTGCAGCAGGAACAGGTCCCGCAGCGAGGGCCAGTCCTCCATTCCTTGCTTCAGCTGCCGCTCCGCCTCCAGCGGATCTCCCGCGCGCCGCAGATTGTTCGCATACCGCTCGTAGGCCGCGCGGAGCCAGCGCTGCGACGTTTCCGTCGTCGCGCCCTGCTGCTTCACCCGGTCGATCGTCTGGCGGTAAGCAGCGGCCGCCTCGGGCCACTGTCCGGCAACCTCCGCGATCGCCCCCAGGTAGAGCGACGCTTCCGGCGTTTGCTGCACGAGGGGCGTGAGCAGCGCGCGAGCCTCGTCCAGCCGCCCCAGGCTCATCAGATCCCGTCCACGCCGCACGCGTTCATCCTCCGTGGCCTCCGTCGCCAGCGGTTCGGCGGTCGCCTTACGCAGCTCCGTCACCCGCTGCATCAACACCTTTCGCATGGCCGCGGCGGGACGCCCCTGGATTGGATAGTCCCCCACCGCCGCCAGACGCTCCACCAACTGCCAAGCCTCCTGGTACTGGGCGTGCGCAAGCGACTCCCCCAACAACCGGTCCTCGCGCTGCACCACCTGCCCCACATGCGCCACGGGCAGCAGGGCAAGCAGCAGGCCGATGACGCCGTCGATCGCCGTTGGTTGGAACCACCAGCGACGCCTGGGCACGGAGGCCATCAAGGCCACGGCCCAAGGCAGCTCCAGCAGATACACCCACCCCAGCCGCAGCGGATGCGTCAACAGCCGGTCACCGCTCGCCAAGCTCGCGGCACCCGTCACGGAAACGGCCGAAAGCAGCGCCAATCCCAAGGCCAGCAGCACAGGGATCCCGACTCCCAGCACGCCGACTCCCGTCGCGGCCTCCGCCGGCCCACGTTCGTCTCGCTGCTCCCGCCCGTCCCGCCGCCCGTCCTGCCGTGCATCCCGCCTCAGCAGGCCCCAAGTCGCACGGGCCCAGCGCACCAGCAACGCAGCACTCCACAACCCCAGCGCCACCAGCCCGAGCAGATGCGCCAGCAGAATGGCCTGGAAGCCGAACGGAGCGGGCGCCCAGGAGGCTTCGCCCGCGAGCAGCCCCGGCCAGCTCAACGCCAACCAGGGAACCACGATCATGGCCATCGCCAACACGGCGGGCAGCACGGCAGGCAGCACAGTGGGCAACCAGCTGGCGCGTTCCCGAACCGCATCGTCGTTCGGCCCCGCGCTCGCGCGCCCGGCAGCCGCGGCCGGCTGCGCGGCAGAAGCCTGCTTCTTGTGCTTCATGGCGCTCCGCCTATCCCGCCGCCGTGCCCGGCAGCTCCACGTTCAACGTCCGCGCCGTCTCCGGCCGCCGCAGCTTCCAGATCATGCCGTCGTACGCGTAGTGCAGAAAGGCCGCCCAGAGATTGATGCCCAGGAACCACTCGTGGTAGTACCGGTCCAGGTAGAGACCGCTGAACCCCAACACCAGCATGTAGATCGCCAGCACGCGCACCCACTGCCGCGCCATCCGCCGAAACAGGCCTCGCTCACTGCCCGCACTCTGCCGACGCATCGCGTAAAACGTCACGATCGCCAGGTACTCCACCGAATGAAAGGCCGACGTGGCCGACGCCATCAGGATCGCCCGCCGCGGATCGGCACCGCGAATCGATGCCAGCAGCAGGCCATACAGGCCCATGACGCTGAGCAGATAGAGCGACTTGCCGGGGCGTTCCCAGGGTCGATCCATCAGTTCCAGTGCCACCAGCATCAGCGCGGGCACCATCACGATGCCATCCAGCCACAGCATCGTCGTCCGCGCCGCCGGAACCTGCTCCGTCCACCCCGTTGCCCAGCCCGCGGCGCGAAGGTTGGTGTAGGTGATGAAGACGCGCAGCCCCCAGCGTTCCAGCAGCGGACGGCCGCCGCCCGCCATGCGGCCATACATGCGCAGAATGCCGCCGTGCTGCGACGCGAAGTGCCACGCATTCCAGAGGAAGTCGACCAGCACCACGCAGCGCAGCGAACCGAAACCGTAGGCGGCCAGCGCCACGCCAATCGCGGCGACCAGGGCAATCCCCAAGAAAAACCGCTGGCGTCCCTCCCGCCGGTCCGGGTCGGTCGCGACCAGGACCAGCGTGATCCAGCGATGGGGAGCGATCACGAAATAGATCTGCCAGAGATCAAACGCCGTGTCTTGGCTAGCCGACACCCCACGGGTCGCCGGCAAGAGAGCCAGAAGCCACCAGACGTTGACGATGAACGCCAGATCGAACCAAGGCGACACGATCCAGCCTCGATGGCTCCTCGTCGAATCGTTGATCGTCGAGTGGTTCATCGTCGCGTCGGTATCATCCGGGGGTGAAGCGAACTCCGATTAGAGCGGCGTCTCCGCGTACTTCCACTCGCCACCCTCTTTGGCAAACTTCCACGTCTGCTTCACGGGCGGCTGGGCGTTTCCGTTCGCATCGTATTTCATGATCGCCACAGGAACGGTAGCCGTATCGCCCGCAATGACAATGTCGCCATCCGTCGAGATCGTGACGCCGGAAAACTTTGGCAGGTCGCTGGACTTCGGCGGCTTCCCCTTCACGAACTTTGACTTCAAGCGTTCCAGCGAAGAAGCATAGTCGCTGATACTGCCAACCAGACTGTTCACCGCCTTCTGGTCGTCCGTCAGGCCCGTTGCCTTGGGAGCTTGCTGGGCACCGCCGCAACCAAGAAGAGATACGGCCATCACGCAGAGGGCCATGTAACGGCTGAGCCGTTCGAACCAAGATATCCCGCAGCTACCTTGAATCATCGTCACTCCCATCCCTTGAAAACGGGGTCACCAAAGAGGTGGGCTGAACACCTGCGCCCACGACCACTCCCACAACACTCGCCCCTCAAAAAAGACAGGGGGCTGACCACCCTACGTGGCGCCCCCCATCATAATCAATCGCTTCGTCGTTCAGAAGGGCGGTCACTCATTGGCCGCCCTTTGGTCCGCCAGCCGACTATTCCTCGACGCGGTCGGCGTTGGCTCGAGTGGCCAGGGCACGCCAGACGCCCTCGTTGATGTCGTCGGTGTAGAACCCGACCGAGCCATCCGCTCGGCTGGCAACCACCCCGCCCGTGTGCCGGCTGCGAGCGGCGGCGAAGGTATCACCGGCCGACGCACCACGCATAGGCTTGTTCTTGCACATCAGGTTCGAGTTCGGCGGCAGGTCGTTGGCGTCCTTCTCGCAGCCGATGATTTCGTCGGGCACGATCGAGTTCGGCGTGGTCAGGTGCGAGTAGGAGCTGGCACCCGCGGCGGGCACCACCCAGACACCGCGAATGTCTTCCGACTTCGTCGCATCCGTACCCACGCGACCATCCACCGTCAGCACTTCGCTGGCGACAATCGTCTTGGAGGTACCGTCCTTGATGCGACGGATCTTGACACCCTTGCCGTGACCGAACTTCCAGATGCCTTCATTACCCTTGGCGTTCTCACCCGCGACGCGTCCCGGAATCACCGCCGTGGTGATGACACCGCGGAGCTGCTTGGGCACATCGCCGTTCTTCGTCAGGCCTTCCTTCTCCAACTGGTCGTCGACCAGGGGGCTGCCGTCGATCGACTGCTTGTAGGTACCCGCACCGAGGCAAGCGGCGTAGTTACCCTTCGCGGATCGCTCGATGGCCGTCGCACCCGAGTTGTCGTGCGGTACCAGCGGCGTTGGCGCACTGGGGCAGAGCATGAAGTTCGGCGTGCCAGCACCGTCCCACGACCCCACGTACCAGGGACCGTGCTCGCAGTCGTCCGGTGCCGAGAAGCCGTCGTTGGGGTTCTGCGTCATGCAGGCCACGGTGGCACGATAGAGAGCTTCCTCTTCCATCTGCCCCAGGATCTGCATGGCCCAGTTCGGACCCGCACAGTTGAGACCGGCCTGCGTGCCCGTCGAGGCCATATGGTCCGCAAAGCTCTTCGCCACCGTGCAGTTCGGAATGTTCGGCGGGAAGCTTCCATACGTCGACTCGTAGTTCACGAAGGCGAGCGCGATCTGCTTCAGGTTGTTAATACATTGCGCACGACGGGCTGCCTCGCGAGCGGCGTTGATCGCCGGCAACAGCAGCAGGACGAGAATCGCGATGATGGCGATCACCACGAGCAACTCGACCAGAGTAAACGCTTTCCGAGATGGTGCTCTCATACTTCCTCCCTCTCCCAAGGCAAACGAATCGAAGCGACGAGAATGACGATTAGACGTGGAACTTTTGCCAGCCACCCGGCGGCCCTTGCAAACTATCACAATCCCGATGCGATAGCAAGCTTTTCCGTTCGGGAATCCTAGAGCGATTGGACACCGCAGATAGACCAGCCACTTCCGCCTCCATGTTACGCAGCTTCAAGCCCGTCGCCCAGATGAAAGTCACACAATTTTATGAACACCTCCCCCCGGGGCAGCCTCCGCAAGGTCGCCAAGCTGCCACGCAGGTGAAAGCAGGCCATTTTTGCGAGTTCTCCGGACTCTCAAGCTGCGAATTGGGGCTTCTGCAGGCGGGTCCGAGTTGCGAATTGCGCAAAGCCAGACGAGCGCAATCGGCACTTGAGGACGTCCCGAGGCCCTCTCCAGCCCGAGACGGCCCGGGCAGCCCCGCCCGGCCAGCCCAGCCCGGCCAGGAGACTCACGGCCCGGAGGGCTTGTCCTGCGGTCGTTCCAAGTCGAGCACCTGCGTCGCAAAGGCGCCGGTCGCTGCGCTGGAAATCGCCGAAATCGCCGGTAATTCCAGCCGAAAACAGCTTCCTCGCCCCAGCTCACTCTCTACCGTGATCTGGCCTCCATGTTCGCGGAGGATCTTCTGGCTCACCGCCAGCCCCAGCCCGGTGCCGCGATGGCCTTTGCTGGACACAAACATGGCAAAGATTCGCGGCAGCTGATCCGGCGGAATGCCCGGCCCATTGTCGCGGACGACCACGACCAACTTCTCCGCCGCCGCATCCAGCAGCGTCTGCACCTCCACCCGCCGCTCCACCGGCCGAGTGGCCGCTTCCACGCGGGCCGCTTCACCGGCACGGGCACCACCTTCGCCGCCCACCGTCGGTTCGTGGGTCTGCGGCCGTTCGCGCGGCTCAATACCTCGGCCCGCTTCGGCCGGATCCACGCCGTTCCAGGCTCCGGAATCCGCAGCTGCGGCGCCCTTGGCGTCGCCGGCGGCCGTTTCGTCGCGCCACGCCTGCTCCCAATCCTCGTCGCCTCCGGCCATCTCCTCCGCCGCTCCGATGCCGGCGCACGCTTCGATGGCATTCGCCACCACGTTCAGCAGCGCGCGATGGATTGCCTCCGGATCAAACTGGAGCCGCGGCAGGTGGGGCGCACGGGCATCCACCAGTTGCACCTGCTCCTCCGCCGCGCGTGCCGCCATCAGTTCCAGCACATCGCCTACTACCTGGTTGATATCGCCGGGCATCAGGTCGGGCTCGCGTTCCTTGCTGAAGGTCAGCATGTCCATGACCAGCG
>JBIIEC010000295.1:0-7877 GCA_044238045.1 Pirellulaceae bacterium
CCAGCAACTGGGCGCGGGCGGAGTTGTTGTTGGTGACCACGATCGTGGCGGCTCCCATCTCGGGGACATCCGCGTACGGGAAGCCCAGGATGATGCTGGCCGACAGCACGTCGGCTTCGCGGCGCACTTCGTCGAGCGTCTCTTGCACGGCGTGCCAGTGGGGCGCAGCGGTCTCTTGGCGTTCGATGTTGATGACCATCGGCGGAAAGCTGGCGGCCATGGTGGCGCGCACTTCGCCACGCAGTTGGCGGGCCAGGAGCCGGGCGGCTTCGAGGCCCCGGTCGCGCTGGTCGAGGTGGGGGTTGGTGCGGTAGGCGATGAGGGCATCGCTGCTGGCCACCATCCGTGGCGACAGATTGGCGTGCGGATCCAGCGTGGTGAGGAGGGGGCGTTGAACGCCTAAGTGCGCGCGGAGTTCGGTGAGCCAGTCGCCGTCGGCGTCCGCATGCTGGCCGCTGACCATCGCTCCGTGGGCCGCGACCAGCAGCCCATCGAGCGGCCCGGCGGCGCGCAGCTGTCCCAGGATCCGCTCCAGCAGACCTCGGTGACACGCCTTCGTCACCGGGCCGTGCGGCACGGCACGCGCGGCCAGCAGCGGGACGGCCTCGATGCCCGCTTCCTCCAGGCCACCGAAGAATCCGCCGATCTCATGCTGCGTCGATGCCAGGCGCGCGCGAACCGCCTCGCCCTCGACCAGCAGGTCCTGCTCGAAGTGACCGATCGTCGTGCCGTCGGCGATGAAGGTGTTTGATTCGTGCAGCCAGCCAAGGATGCCGACGCGCATGACGGGTTTTCTCCCCGGGTGAAACAAGGTTTAATAACGGCCCGTGACCTCCCGTGACGGCCCGCGACGCGAGGGGCCTCCGAAGGGCGATCACCGCGTTTGCCTGCTCGACGATTGTAGCGACCTGCGAGGAGTTTTTCCGTATGAACGAGTCCCGCGAGCCCGCCGGCCTGACGTTTTTCCAGATTCGTGAGTCGCTCTATTCGGCGGTCGTCTGCGACGCGCTCGACAGCCTCGGGTACTCGCGGCAGAGTCCTCGGGTGGCGTTGCCGGCGATGACGGACCGCCGCGTGCTGGCCGGACGCTGCCACACGACGCTTTGGGCCGACATGTACCACGCCGATCCGCGACCTTACGAGCTGGAACTGCAGGCCGTGGACAGCTGCCAGCCGGATTCGGTGCTGATCGCGGCGGCGGGAGGATCGATGCGGTCGGGGATCTGGGGCGAGTTGCTGTCGACGGCCGCTTCGAATCGGGGCTGCGTGGGCGCGATCGTGGACGGAGCGGTCCGCGACGTCACGAAGATGCAGGCCATGGGGTTTCTCTGTTACGCCCGGGGCACCTGCATCTACGACAGCCGTGACCGTCAGCGGGTGATTGACGTCGGCGTGCCCGTGGAGGTGGACGGTGTCATCTTCGCGCCGGGCGATCTGGTGCTGGCCGACGCCGATGGAGTCGTTGTCGTCCCGCAGGCGGTGGAGGCGGAGTGCCTGCAGGTGGCCTGGGAGAAGGTGCACGCTGAGAACAAGGTGCGCGACGAGATCCGTGGCGGCATGCTGGCGGTGGATGTCTTCCGCAAGTATGGCGTCCTTTGATGCGGAAGCATTGCGTGCATGGCCGATCATGATCCGTACGCCGCGCTGCGGCTGCCCAACTTTCGACGCTACTTCCTCGGCAACTTGATGGCCGCGGTCGGGCTGCACATGCAGAGTACGGCGGTGGGGTGGGACATCTACGAGCGGACCGGGTCGGCCTGGTCGCTGGGCCTGACGGGCCTCGTGCAGTTCCTGCCGGTCGTGCCGCTGTTCCTGGTGGCCGGGCACGCGGCCGATCGTTACAGCCGGCGCGTGATCGTGATGCTCGCGCAACTGCTGGTGGCGATCGCAGCGGTGGGCTTGTCCTGGGTCGCCTGGCGACGAGCCGACGAGCACTTGATCTACGGCTTCCTGCTGCTGGTGGGGGTGGCACGGACGTTCCTGCAGCCGTCGAAGGCGTCGCTGCTGCCGCTGCTGGTGCCGCCGGATCAGTTCACGAACGCGGTAACGTGGAGCAGCAGTGCGTTCCACATGGCGTCGGTGCTGGGGCCGGCGCTGGCGGGGGTGATGATCGCCGCGACGGGGTCCGTGGTGGCCGTCTACCTGTTTGACGCGGTGGTGGCCCTGGTGTTCGTCGGATTTCTGTTCTTCGTCCACACGGTCGTGGACGCGCCCCGCAGCTCGGCGACCTCGCTGAAGGACCTGGGCGCGGGGTTCTCGTTTGTCTGGAACCATCCCGTGATCCTCGGCGCGCTGTCGCTGGACATGTTCGCGGTGCTGCTGGGGGGAGCGGTCACGTTGCTGCCCATCTATTCGGAGGAGATCCTGCACGTGGGCCCCGAGGGCCTGGGCTGGTTGCGGGCCGCGCCGGCCGTGGGCGCGGTCGTCATGGGCATGTTGCTGGCCCATCGGCCGCCCATTCGCCGCACGGGCCGCGCGCTGCTGGCCGCCGTCATCGGATTCGGCGTCGCCACCATCGTCTTCGGGCTCACGAAGTCCTATCCGGTCGCGCTGGTGATGCTGTTCCTCACCGGCGCCTTCGACAACATCAGCGTGGTGATCCGCCATACGCTGGTGCAGACGCTCACTCCCAACGAACTCCGCGGCCGCGTCTCGGCGGTGAACAGCCTGTTCATCGGTGCGTCGAATGAGCTGGGGGGCTTTGAGTCGGGCATGGTGGCCGGCTGGTTCGGGCCGATCGTGTCCGTCGTCAGTGGCGGGGTGGGGACGGTGCTGGTGGTGCTTTGGCTGGGCTGGTGGCTGCCACCCCTGCGCCGCCATGGTCAGCTGGTCGAATCGGCCGCCAAGCCCTAAACTGTCGCGGGAGCACGACCGGGAGAACGGCGGCGAAACGACCGACTTTCCGTGTTTCCGGCAACTGCTGGTCGGGCTTGCAGGACAGGATTCCTTTTCACGTGGAGAAGTTGGCATGTACGACGCGGTGCTGTGGCTTTCGTTCGGGGGACCGGAAGGCCCTGACGATGTGATGCCTTTCCTGGAGAACGTGTTGCGAGGGCGCAATGTGCCGCGGGAACGGATGCTGGAGGTGGCGGAGCACTACCAGCACTTCGGGGGCGTCAGTCCGATCAACGACCAGAATCGCGCACTGATCGCGGCGGTGGAGCAGGAGTTCGCTCGTCGGGGCGTGCAGCTGCCGATCTACTGGGGCAATCGGAACTGGCATCCGATGCTGACCGATACGATGCAGCAGATGAAGGCGGAAGGCGTGGGCCGCGCCCTGGCCTTCGTGACGTCGGCCTTCAGTTCCTACTCCGGCTGCCGTCAGTATCGAGAGGACGTGCAGCGAGCGCAGGCCGCTGTGGGCGAAGGCGCGCCGCATGTCGACAAGATCCGCGTGTTCTATAACCATCCGGAGTATGTCGGTACGATGGTCGAGCGCGTGCAGGACGCGCTGGCCACCATCCCCGACTCACGCCGCGCAGCGACTCGACTGGTGTTCACCGCGCACAGCATTCCGCAGGGAATGTCCGACAACTGCCGTTATGTGCTGCAGCTGCAGGAGTCGTGTCGGCTGGTGGCCGAGGGCGTGGCGCAAGCGACGGGCGAAAAGGCACTGGCTTGGAAGCTGGTCTACCAGAGCCGCAGTGGTCCGCCGACCCAGCCTTGGCTGGAACCGGACGTCGTGGACTACCTCGAGGAGTTGTCCGCGAAGGAAGGTGTCCAGGACGCGGTGGTGATTCCGATCGGTTTCATCTCGGACCACATGGAGGTTCTTTACGACCTGGACACCGAGGCGGCCGAACGGTGCCATGAACTGGGGCTGAACATGGTCCGCGCGGCGACGGCGGGCACGCACCCCCGGTTCGTGTCGATGATCGTGGATCTGATCCTGGAACGCATGAACCCCGGTTGCGAGCGGCCGGCGCTCGGGCCGCTGGGGGCCTCGCACGATGTCTGTCCGGTGGACTGCTGCCTGTCCGGCCGCCCGGCCGGTCCCCCGGGAGCCGCCGCCGGAGGCCCGCCCGCTGGCCCGCCCGCTGGACGGCCGGCGTAACGGCCGGCGTAACGACTCGCCCACCTCGGCGGCCCCTCTACGCCGCCTTATCTTTCCTGCACCTCGTCCGCGACGTCGAATCCGGCGCGGACGAGGTGTTTCGCGCGAGCTGCCTGACCTTCGACCAAATCCTCGCTCCGTACCGCCCTGCGAAGTTTATAATGGTCGAGGGCCCTAGGCGTCCCCGTGCTCTGCGGCTCTTGGTCTCCTCTCCACTTTCTTCTCGCTCGCACGGAGTGCGTCCCATGCCTCAGGCCGTGGTTGATCCCGACGAGTTGCGGCAGTTCGCGCAGAAGCTGAAGAAATTTAACACGGACGTGCGGGATCGCATGGTGGCGCTCAACAACCAGTTGACGGCCCTGGGGGCGACCTGGCGGGACCAGGAGCAGAAGCGGTTCGCGGAGCAGTATGACGAGCAGATGAAGCTGATGATTCGGTTCCTGGAGCAGAGTGAGCGGCATGTGCCGTACTTGCTGCGGAAGGCCGACCAGATTGACGACTACCTGCAATCAGGCGGCTGATCGTCCGCTGCGAGGCGTGCGTAATTTTCAACGCCCAGGGCACAGACGTGCGTCACGAAACGACGTGCGGCACGAAGAGGCGCGCGGCATCGGGAGGCGATCATGGCACGCCAGGTGAATGTCACGTCGATCGAGGTGCTGCGCCGATTCCAGGCGGCCCTGCGCGTCTATGCGGAAGCTGTGCAGGAGGTGCAGGAGACGCTGCTGCTGGAGACGCTGCATGCCGTGGACTGGGTGGAGGTCGATCGAGCGACGCACTGGCCCGCGGTGGCTCGGCGAGCGTCCGACGAGTTGATCGAGGCGTTGAACGCTTTGGAGCGGAAGCAGTTGACGGTGGATCGCAGCGACCCGCCGGCGTGCACGGAGGAGAAGGACGCGGTGCAGTTCTCCCGGAGGCGGTTGCAGCACGCGGAGGGCAAGATTGCGGCGACGCGACGCTGGTCGCATGTCGTGCGTCACGAGGCGGACGAGTACCGTGGAGTGCTCGCGAAGCTCTCGCAACTGGTCGAGACACAGTTGCCGCAGGCGCATGCGTCTTTGGAGCGGATGGCGACGGCGCTGGAAAAATACGCCGCCCAGTCCGAACCGGGACCTGCGGGCGGACCGCCCGAAGGGAAGGAATCGCCATGAGCCGCCCTGCCGACATCGCATCGCCCCTCCTGCGACTCAAACGGGCCACGCGCGAACTGCAGGAACGCTGGTCGGAGGCCAAGCAGGAGTGGAACGACCAGACGGCGCTGGACTTCGAAGACCAGTATCTGGAGCCCATCCTGCCGCAGTTGCGACTGTTGCTGGCGGCTTCCACCGACTTCGAGGAGACCTTGCGGCAGGTGATGCGGGAACTGGAGTAAGCGGGAGGGAGCGGATCATGGCAGGGCAGTGGCTGGCCGAATCGGCGCGACAACTGGAACGGATGCTGGAACTGAAGGCGACGTTGCGCGGCCAGTTGTCGGCGTGCCGGGAGCGATATGCGCGCCAGCGCGAGACGCTTGTGCGGTGCCATGAGATGTCGGTCGGCGAGCGGAAGCAGCAGTTTCAGGACTGGCAGGCGACCCAGGAGGCGGAGTATACGCAGCGGCTGGAGACGGCGCGGGTGGCACTCGATCGCGGCAGGGAGGCGGAAGAGCAGCGACGGGCCGAACGAGGCGACGAGCTGGCTCGGCAGAGGTCGGAGCGACTGAAGGCGGCGCGTGAGGACGCGGAGCAGACCAGCCTGGTGCTGGTCGATGAGCAGGCACTGGAACTGCGACGACTGGGATCGTTGCAGGAGCAGTTCGCGGAGCGTTGCGGCGTCGCCACGGAGCAACTGGATGAGCTTTGGGAAGCTGCTCGCGAGCAGCTTGCACGGCACGGCGTGACGCTGCCCGACGGCGCGCCGCCCGCCCCGGATAAACGCTGGCGACAGGCGGCCAGCACTTCGCTGCTGCAGATGCACGAACAGGAACTGCAGCAACAGATCCATGCCATGGCCGATGCGCGGGCGTGGCCGGCCGCGCGGTTCCTGATCGAACACTGGGTGGTGTTGATCGCGCTTGCCCTGATGGGCATCGCCGCTTGGCCGCTGGGATTGATGACCGATTTACAGCCACTGGCCTGGGGACTCAGCGACCTGGGAGTCGGTGTTACCTTGGCGGTGATGGTCGATTGGCTGGTGGCGCGGCATGTGCGCCAGCGACTGCAGGCCCTGGTGCCTGAGTGGCAGCTGCGTCTCCATCGCAGCGCAACCTTGCTGGCTCTGGCGGAATCGGCCTCCCAGCGCGAACTGGCCGCGGCCTCGGAAGCCGCCCGTGACCGCGCAACGCAGGCGCGCCAGCGGGCGATGAACGAAGCCGCGCGATTGGTGGAACAGGCGGAAGGCGACTACCGCGCGCGGCGCACCGAAACGGATGAACGCTACCGCACGCATGTGACCCGGTTGCAGGCGGAATGGGAACGCCAGACGGACGACATCCGCGGGCACTACCTGCCGGTCATGCAGCAGCGGCGGAAAGAGTTCGAGCGGGAGACCCTGGAGGAGTTGAAGCAGCATTCGCTGGCTCTGGAACGCGAACAGCTGCTGGAGGCGATGGACGTCGCGGCGCTGCGCCAACGCTGGCAGGCCGGGGTGAAGGAGTATGACACGCTGGTGTCACAGATCGAGCAGTCGCCGGCCGCCCAGCCGGGTCTGGAACGCATCGCCGATTGGCGGCCCTCGTCCCTGTCTCCAAATGCCCTGGCGTTTGGCCGCTACACGCTTCCGATCGAGCTGCTCGATCGGGAATGGGCCGGCGATGTGGAGCCGCGTCCGATGCCCGCGCTGCTCTCGTATCCGGAGCGTGGTTCGCTGGTGCTGGAGGGAGCTGGTGTCGATTTCTCGCGGGAGGCGATCCGCGTGCTGCGGCAGACCGTGCTGAAGCTGGTGGCCTCCTTTCCCCCTGGCGCCCTGAGGCTGACGATCTTCGACCCGCAGGGCCTGGGCGAAAACTTTTCGGGCCTGATGCACTTGGCCGATTTCGACGAGCGGCTGGTGAACCACCGGATCTGGACGGAGGCCTCGCACCTGCAGCAGCGGCTCGCCGATCTCACGGAGCACATGGAGCGGGTCTTGCAGGACTACCTCCGCAACCAGTATGCGACGATCGAGGACTACAACCGCCAGGCGGGCGAGGTGGCCGAGCCGTTTCGCGTGCTGGTGGTGGCCGGCTTTCCGCACCAGTTTTCGGACGAAGCGACGGCGCGGCTGGTGCGCATCTTCCAGAAGGGCTGGCGCTGCGGCGTGCATGTGCTGATGAGCGTCGACACAGACGCAAAGATGCCGCGCGGACTGCTGGCGGGCGATCTGGAACCGCATGCCCAGGTGCTGCGGTGGCGCGATGCACGATTCCAGCACTCGGAGCCGCCGTTTGGCCTGTTGCCGCTGTCGGTCGACGAGCCCGTGGATGAGGCCACGGTCACGCGATTCCTGTCCGAAGTGGGGGGGCAGGCGAAGCAGAACCGGCGCGTCGAAGTGCCTTTCAGCTGGCTCGCGCCTCCGCCCGGCCTGTGGTGGTCGAGCGACTGCGCGGAGGAGCTGTATGTGCCGTTGGGACGCGCCGGGGCCACGCAGCAGCTCGCGCTGCAGCTCGGACGAGGCACTGCGCAGCATGTGCTCGTGGCCGGCAAGACCGGTTCGGGCAAGTCGACTCTGCTGCACGCGATGATCACGAACGCCGCCTTGCGTTACTCGCCCGATCAGCTCCAGTTCTTCCTCGTGGACTTCAAGAAGGGCGTGGAGTTCAAGCCCTACGCGGCGGCGCGCCTGCCGCACGCCGCGGTCGTCGCCA